>NZ_CP043661.1:6936149-7241314 GCF_014217565.1 Kribbella qitaiheensis | reverse complement strand
CATCCGTTGGCCAGAGCGTCGTGGCTTGCACCAGATGCCGTCCGGGCGGCGCGTACGTCGGTGCCGCGTTCGAGATGACCGTCGTGTTCACGATCGGGCCGTCCTGGTTGCCGGCGACGACCAGCAGCTTGTCGGATCGCGGTGCCTCGTCTGTGGCGAACCAATAGGTACTGAGGCCCTTCATCCGCGGTCTCCTCAACGGCACGAGTTCCGCCGCCGGATCGGTGGCGACCACCACGGCTCTGGCTTCCAGCTTGAGGTCCGACGTCTGGACCGATGGTCCGGCACCGACCGAGATCGCGGGCACTCCCAGTCGTACCGGTTCGTGCAGGCGGGCTGCGAGTTGCTCCGGCAACGCGGTCATCCCGGCGGCCGGGAGGCTCGGCGTACCGAGGAGGAAGGCACGGAGCAGGAGGCGGACGAAAGCGGCGGAGGTCGAGCCGTCATTGGAAGCCAGTACGCCGGCGAGGAAGGGTTCGAGGATCTCCGTACGGAGGCGGCCGTTGACGCCGGCCGCATCGAGCGAGTCAGCCAGGGATTCGTCGGGTCGGTCGAGCAGACGGCGTACCGAACCTAGTCCGGGACGGGCCCAGGCCGCGAGTCTGGCGAGCTCGGCCGGACGGACGTAGCCGCTCAGCAGCGAGCGGCCGATCAGCTCCGGGTTGCGTCTGGGGTCGGCGACCACCGCGGTACGGCCGTGTCCGGCGACCGCGACTCCGGCGGCAAAAGGCTGGAGGTCGAGTGCGGCGACGTCGACGTACCGCTGGACGGCCGGATAACCCGGGTTGAGGAGCTGGAATCCGCGATCGCAGCGGAATCCGTCGACCAGGTCCGTTCGCACCCGTCCGCCGACCGCGTCCGAGGCCTCCAGGACCGTCACCGACAGCCCCTTCGCCTCCAGCGCGACGGCGCAGTTGAGCCCTGCCAGTCCGGCTCCGACGACCACCACGTCAGTCATCTGTCGATGCTTGCACGAAGGGTCGGGTTCGGTCCTGCGGAAGCGAGTGGGAGAAGCGGCGGTAATTTCGCATTCTGGGCAGTGACGTGCACCACGCGGTCCGGGGCCTCAGGCGTGGCACGATGGTTGACGTGACGACCATCGCAACTGGTTCGAAGTCCCTTCCCTTGCTGTTCCTGGGCCGCGACACAGACCCCCACTCGGAGCGCGGAGTCGAGTGCCCGGGTGCGCTTCCGCCCGCTTCCGACCCCAATCTGGTCGAGCGTGCGCTGAAGGCCAAGGCCGCGCTCGGTGACCAGGTGTTCGTGCTCGGTCACCACTACCAGCGCGACGAGGTGATCCAGTTCGCCGATGTCACGGGTGACTCGTTCAAGCTGGCCCGCGACGCGGCGGCCCGGCCCGACGCGCCGTACATCGTGTTCTGCGGTGTGCACTTCATGGCCGAGTCCGCGGACATCCTCACCAACGCGAACCAGACGGTCATCCTGCCCGACCTCGCCGCCGGCTGCTCGATGGCCGACATGGCCCGGATCCAGCAGGTCGAGGCGGCCTGGGACGCGCTCGCCGACGCCGGCATCGCCGATGTGACCGTGCCCGTCACCTATATGAACTCGAGCGCCGACATCAAGGCGTTCTGCGGCCGCAACGGCGGAGCGGTCTGTACTTCGAGCAACGCCGACGTCGCGCTCGACTGGGCCTTCCAGCAGGGCGAGAAGGTGCTCTTCCTTCCCGACCAGCACCTCGGCCGCAACACCGCCGTACTGAAGATGGGCATCAGCCTGGACGAGTGTGTGGTCTACGACCCGCACAAGCCGGGCGGTGGGCTGACTCGCGAGCAGCTGGCCGCGGCGAAGATGATCCTGTGGCGCGGGCACTGCTCGGTGCACGGCCGGTTCACGGCGGCGTCGGTCGACGACGTCCGCGCGCGGGTGCCCGAGGTCAAGGTGATCGTGCACCCCGAGTGCCAGCACGAGGTCGTCACCAAGGCCGATCTGGTCGGCTCGACGGAGTACATCATCAAGACCCTCGACGAAGCCGAGCCCGGTACGACGTGGGCCGTCGGCACCGAGCTGAACCTGGTGCAGCGGATGGCGAAACTGCACACCGACAAGAACATCCTCTTCCTGGACAAGACGGTCTGCTACTGCGCGACGATGAACCGGATCGATCTCCCGCACTTCGTCTGGGTCCTGGAGAACCTGGTCGCCGGCACGGTGGTGAATCCGATCAAGGTCGACCCCGACACCGAGAAGTACGCCAAGATCGCCCTGGACCGCATGCTCGCCCTCCCCGGCCGCTCAGCCCGCGACTGACCTCTGACTTCTGGCGGGCTTCGGCTGGCTCCGCGCCGGCCGGAGCTAACTTCGACCGGCGCGGCCGGCTCCGGGCGGCTCGGCTAGCTTCTGGCGGCTCGGCTGGCTCCGGGCTAGCTTCTGGCTGGTTGGGTGGAGTACCAGTCCGCCAGGATGGCTGGGAGGCGGTCCGGTGCCCAGCGGGTGACCGGCTCGATCCGGCTCGTGATGTTGCCTAGGGCATCGGCTAGAGCGCCGACGACGTCGCCTCGCCAGGGGACGACAGCGCCTTCGCCCGGGCCGACCAGCGCGGCCGGTGCGCCGCGATCCAGGCAGACCACCGGGCATCCACGCGCTAGAGCCTCCGCGATCGTCCACGCCGCAGGCGCCCGCAACCACGGCGCCAGCAACGCATCGGCTCGCAGCAACGACGACAACACCTGCGCCCGCGGTACATCGCCCCTGAACTCAATCCGATCCCGTACGCCGAGATTCTCGGCCAGGCGCTCAGCTCGTCGCCAGTCCGGCCCGTCCCCCATCACTCGCAGCTCCCACCTCGACGCGGTCGGACGGGCGAGCGCATTGATCGCGAGCAACAGCCCCTTGTCCGGAACCAGCCGGCCGGCGAACACCGCAGTACTGGTGCCCACGGCCCCGAATCCGTCGCCTGGTCCGCCGCCACCCGTCACTGGCCGGATCGCCGCGACCGGCTCGACAACCACCCGGCGATCGATCCTGGACGCCACATCGTTGTCTTGGGCAACCACCAGATCGGCTTGCCTGGCAGCCCGCCGGCCGAAGATCCGCCGGGTCACGCCCGCACCGAACCGACGACCGAGCTCAGCGGTCAGACCACCCGCCCCCAGCCAATGCGTCAGGCTCAACGGAATCGGGGTCGGCAAACTGACCGGCCCCCAGATCATCCGGACCGGGCCCTTCGTCGCAGTACTGGAAGGAACGCCCCGCGCGCCGACCGTCAGGTGATGAATCACCGCGAAGTCATGCTCGTCATGCAAACGCTGGACTCTGCGAGCCGCGTGCCGGAACCAGAGTGAGTCCGACCACCAATAGTCACGCCGCCACGGCAGATCCAGCGGTACCACGGTCAGCCCGGCCACCGGCCGAGCCGTCAATTCCTTACGGATCAGCTCCGCCGAATCGCCTCGGGTGACCAACCAGACCTCGTGATCGCGCGCGGGCCGCCTTGCACCAGGCCCACGTCGCTCCCGCCTCGCGGCGATCGCCCGGGCTGCACCTGATGGCGCTGATCAGGATCTTCATCCGATCGCCGGCCCGGTGAACCCGGCGAGAGAACCGATCGTCGTCACACTGGAACCCCTCATACCTGACCCCCCAGGTCGTCCCCCGCCGGCCGAAACTTGAACGGACGTCGAACTTCGAGGGTAGGACAGGTCGACACTCCTTGCCTAGGACGACAACCGTTCCGTCGGCGGGTCGTCACTAGGTGTGCCAGGACAACTACACACCGATCACAACCTCCGCCCTCACCTGGCATCGTTGCCGCTTCAGCAGGCGAACGCCGCACAAAGCGGTCGAACGCCGTATCCCGAACGGGGCGACGCCGTACCCAGAACGGGGCGACGCCGTACCCAGAACGGGGCGACGCCGTACCCAGAACGGGGCGACGCCGTACCCAGAACGGGGCGACGCCGTACCCAGAACGGGGCGACGCCGTACCCAGAACGGGGCGACGCCGTACCCGGAAAGGCGAACGCCGCACCGCAGAGGAGCGGCACGGCGTTCGTAGGAGCGGGTCGTTGGCCGTCAGGGGATGGCGACCGCCGTCCCGCCCGCGTCCTGGTTGTCGCCGGTCGGGCTGGTCCACGTCGCCCACTTGTGCGAGTTGCTGCCGGCCCACGAGTAGCGGACCGCGGTCAACCCGCCGTCAGCCGCCGGGATCTTGTAGTCGTTGCTGACGAACCTGTTGTTGTCCGTGGTGTAGGTCTGCGGATGCCCCGCCTTGTCGTTCGTCACCACGCCGGTCAGACCGAGCCCGTAGCCGTTGGCGCAGCGGGTGCTCGTCACCGTGTTGTCGTGCACGTTCAGCCCGGTGAGGTAGATCGGAGTCACGTTGTCTTCCAGGGTGCGGTCCTTGCGGTGCTGTCCGCCGATCGCGTTGAAGTTCCCCGACACCGTGTTCCCGGTGATCTCAACGGTGTTGGCGGTGTTCACGTCGATGCCCGCACCGTCGAACAGTCCGCCCACGCCGGCACCGCGGCGGCCGAGCAGGTCGCAACCGTTGCCTGTGATGGTGCTGCCGTGGATATAGCCGTTCGAGCTGATCTCGAACCGGATCCCGTCCGCGGAGTTGTTGGTGATCGCCGAGTCGCGCATCTCCAGCCCACTGGTCGTAGCACTGCTGCCCGCGTAGCTGTCCGCCCACAGGCCCACCCCGAGGTTGTCGTGGGTGGTGACCGTGTCGAGCACACCGGTCGAATGCGTGCTCACCTTGATCCCGCCGGACTCCCAGTCGTACACCTGGTAGTTCGCCTGCGGGTTGTTGTGATGCACCTCGACATCCGTGACGCTGAAGTTCGTCGCCCGGTAGACCGCACCGCCGAGCTGGCCGTTGTACGAGACGCCCGAGGCAGACAGCGATGCGCCGTCACCCTGCTCGAACTTGAACCCGGCCGCGTGGTTGTAGGCGATCGAGACGCTGAACACGTTCCACCGCGTCCCGAGCTGCACCGCGCCGGACTGGCTCTGGTTGGCGAAGTACCGAACGCCCAGACCGCGAACGGTCACGTCGGTCGTAGTACCGGAAGCGATCGCGCTCGACGCCCTGCTGATCTGCATGGTCGTGGTCGTCGGGTTGTCGCGAACGTAAACACGGTTCGCCGCGTAGTCGGCATAGAACTTGCCGGGCGCGAGATCGGCGATGCTGCCGACCCGGACGAGCTGGGTGCTGCTGCCACGGAAGATGTCTTCCTTGCGCCAGCACTGGTTCAGGACGTTGTCCTCGCACTGGATCCCGGTCGTGTTCGATCCATAGTCCGGCGGCAGCACGCCGTTGACGTACCAGTTGGAGCCGGAAGCGACCCAGCCGGTCATCACCTGGGCGCCGGAAAGCATCGTCCCGGTGGTCGGGGACGGCCCAACTCCCCACAACGTGTCGCCGGTCTTGAGACTGATCGGGCTCGACAGCTTGTAGACGCCGGCCGCGAGGCAGTACGTCGTACCGGCCGGGTTCGCGTTGATGGTCGTCTGGATGTTTCCAGTGAGCGGGATCGAGACGCCGACGCAGTCGACTGCTTGTGCGGTCGTCGCGGTGACGGCGGCTGCGACCGGCAAGGCGAGCGCGGTCGAGATCGCGAACGCCAGCAGACGCCGCTGCTTTCGGACCTGCATGAATAGTCCCCTGCTTGACTCCACGGCCGGAAGTCCGGCCCTGACACCGCGGTCAGCGACCTGACCGTTTGGCATGGTGGCCGGGTCCCCGGACCGGCCTCGTAGACCCGAGGCTAGGTCGGGTACTGGCCGGACGCACAGGGCTTGTCGTTGCAGGAAGGTGCAAATCCGTCAGCGGCTCTGCAGGCTCGTCACTCCCTCGACCAGCAACGACCGGAAGACCTTGTCCGCGGCAAGTTCTCCGTCGAACACCGTCTCGACAGCCAGCATCGCGTCGACCAGACCGGCTGGTCCCGGATCAGCTTGCGCAACCGCATCCCGTAGTCGAGGAGCCTGCGGATCGTCGAGCGCGAGCTCACGCCCGTTGGCATCCTTGCCGGTGGCGACATAGACCATCCAGCCCGCGACCGCGAGCGAAGCGAACCGCGGCTCGGCTCCGGCCTCCAGGCGATCGCGCACGGTCCCGAGCAGCCGGACCGGGAGTTTGACCGAACCGTCCATCGCGACCTGCGCGGTCCGATGCTTCAACGCGGGATTCGCGAATCGCTCCAGCACACTCGTCCCGTACGCCGTGAGGTCGAGCCCCTCGGGCGGGGACAAGGTGGGCACCACGTCGTGCGTCATCAACTCGCCCGCAAGCTCGGCGAGCTCCGCATCGCGGACCGCCTCGGCGATCGTCTCGTACCCGCGCAGGCCGCCCAGGTAGGCGAGCATCGAGTGGGTCGCGTTCAGCATCCGTAGCTTTGCCTGCTCCCAGGGCGCGACGTCATCGGTGAGCACCGCCCCCGCCTGCTCCCAAGCTGGCCGCGCACCGGCGAAGTCGTCCTCGATCACCCATTGAAGGAACGGCTCCGCGACAGCAAGCGCCTCATCCCGCACGCCAAGCAGTCGTGCGGCATCGTCCCGGTCGGCGTCAGTGGTTGCCGGAACGATCCGATCCACCATGCTCGCCGGAAACCGAGTCAGCTCCAACTGCTCCGCAAGCAACTCACTCGCCCTACTCCCCCGACCACCGATGTCCTCTCCTACTCGCCCGGCCGACCCCGCCCCGTCGGCAGACCCCGTTCCGGCGGCAGACCTCGTTCCGGCGGCAGACCCCGTCCCGGCGGACGAGCCGCCCCCGGCGGCAGGGCCTGCTGCGAGGGCGGCTGTGTAGTCCTGCATCAGGCGGCGCAGGAAGGGGCCGTTGGCAACCAGGTTGTCGCAGGACAGGATCGTCAACGGGCCGGCGCCACTCTCCGCGCGTCGAACCAGCCCCGCGGCCAGCTGCCCGACAACAGTCCTCGGCGGTCTGCCCGCAAGATCGGCCTGGATCTCGGGGTCCGTCAGATCGAGCCCGCCTCCCGTGACAGCTCGGTACCCCTTCTCGGTAACGGTCAACGTCACCACCGCAACCGCGGGATCGGCGATCCGCGCCACCACGGCGGCCGGGTCTTCGGGTGCCGTCAGGACTTCACGAATGCTCCCGATCACCTGGATGGAGGGGGCGTCGAGCCCACGTGTGAGCACGGAGTACAGGCCGTCCTGCGGTGCGAGCTGCTCACGCACCGCGGCGGACCGCTGGCTGACGCCACTGATCCCCCACCGGGTCTCGCCGCTGATCGTCGCGGCTCGTTCGGTGAACACCGCCTGATGCGCGCGATGGAACGCCCCGAGCCCGAGGTGCACGATCCCGATGGTCAACTCCCGTGGATCCACCCCCGGCGCAGACCCCACCGGCACACTCCGCAAACTCAACCGCTCACTCACCCGCATACCTCCACCGCTGGGGCCGCGTGGGCCTGTGATTCTTCAAGGTGTTGCCACGTGCGCTGGGGCCGCGTGGGCCCGTGACTCTTCAAGGTGTTGCCACGTGCGCTGGGGCCGCGTGGGCCCGTGACTCTTCAAGGTGTTGCCACGTGCGCTGGGGCCGCGTGGGCCCGTGACTCTTCGAGTGTTGCCACGTGCGCTGGGGCCGCGTGGGCCCGTGACTCTTCGAGTGTTGCCACGTGGCCGGTGCCGCCGAGGCCGCTGACGGACAGCGAGGCTGCTGCGACGCCGAGGCGGACTGCCTCGATCAAGGAGTCGCCGAGCGCGAGGCGCGCGGTGACTGTGCCGGCGAAGGAATCGCCTGCGCCTGTCTGGTCCACCACCGCAGGCGCCGGGATCGCGGGGATCTCGACGAGGTTCCCAGCATCGTCCAGCAGGACTCCTTCGACTCCGCGAGTCAGCGCGACCGCCTGCACCCCGAGCTCCCTGAGCGCGGTACAGACAGCGACTGGATCTTGGGAGTCGCTCACCAACTGCGCTTCCCGAGGCCAGGCCGGCGTGACCAGCCTCGTCGAGGGCGCGAGGGCACGCAGGTGATCGGCTGCTCCGTTGGCGTCCACCAGCCGAGGGCGCCAGTTCGGGTCGTACACGAAACATCTCGCGGTTGCCGCCGCCACCCGGATCGCCTTGGCTGAGAGCGGCGAGATGGCGCAGGCGATCCCGCTCGCGAGCACCGCCCCAGCCTTCGCCACCAACTCCAGCGGAACGTCGCCTGGGCCGAGCCCCGATCCGGCACTCCCCCGGCGGACATAGGTGAACTCGCGGGCCCCGGACGGATCCGCGTGTTGCAAATACAGACCGTGCTGGCCCTTCACCCGCATCACCTGCGTCGTGTCGATGCCCAGAGCAATCACTCGCTCGAGCAGCCGGTCGCCGAGTTCGTCATCAGGCACCCGGGCAAGCAGCGCCGTGTGGGCTCCCGCCGCCGCGGACGCGGCCGCCGCGTTGAGCGCGTCACCGGAGAAGTTCAACGTGAGTGCGACACCTGCGTCGAGTGGCTCTCTGGAACTCAGCTCGACCAGGATCTCCCCGATCACCACCACGTCCGGCGCTGCCGCCGCGCTCACCATGAGTGCACCGTTCCATCCTCCAAGCGGTTCACCGGCAGGTAGGCCGGGCGGTAGGGATACTCGGCAGCGGCTTCTTCGTCGAGGTCCACGCCGAGCCCTGGCTCGTCACTCGGCTGCAGGTAGCCGTTGTCGAAGGTGTATCCGTGCGGGAAGACGGCGTCAGTCTCGGCCGAGTGCGGCATGTACTCCTGCAGGCCGAAGTTCGGGATCGAGATGTCAAGTTGCAGAGCAGCCGAGAGACAGACCGGCGACAGATCGGTCGCGCCGTGCGAGCCGCTGCGAACGTGGTGCAGCGCGGCCAGGTCGAAGATCCGGCGCAGATGCGTGATCCCACCGGCGTGCACCACCGTCGTACGGATGAAGTCGATCAACTGCTCCTGGATCAGTTGCTGGCAGTCCCAGATGCTGTTGAACACCTCGCCGACCGCGATCGGCGTCGTGGTGTGCTGCCGGATCAACCGGAACCCTTCCTGCAACTCCGCGCGGACCGGATCCTCGATCCAGTACGGCGTGTACGGCTCGAGCGATTTGCCCAGCCGGCCGGCCTCGATCGGAGTCAATCGGTGATGGACGTCATGCAGTAGCCTCAGAGTCGGCCCGAACTCCTCACGCACCCGCGCGAACACCGACGGGACGTGCGCCAGGTACTTCTCGGTGGACCAGGTGTTCTCCTCCGGCAACGCCAACTCGGCATTGGCGGGCTCGTAGGTCGTACCGGCATGACCCACGCCGTACGTCGAGGGCAGGCCAGGCACACCGGTCTGGATCCGAACGGCCTTGTAGCCGAGAGCAACGAAACGGTCGACTTCCTTCAGCAGCCCCTCGGTCGTCTCGGCGCTCGCGTGCCCGTAGACGGTGACGCCGTCGCGACTGCGCCCACCGAGCAACTGGTAGACAGGGAGGCCGGCGACCTTGCCCTTGATGTCCCACAGAGCCGTGTCCACTGCAGCGATCGCCGACATCGTGACCGGTCCGCGCCGCCAGTACGCACCTTGGTACAGGTACTGCCAGGTGTCCTCGATCCGGGCCGGGTCGCGCCCGATCAAGAGCGGCACGACGTGCTCGGTCAGGTAGGCGGCGACGGCGAGCTCGCGACCGTTCAGGGTCGCGTCGCCGATCCCGTACACGCCTTCGTCGGTCTCGATCTTGAGGGTGACGAAGTTGCGCCCCGGACTGGTGACGACGACCTTCGCGGAGGTGATCCTCATTCAGGTTCCTCCTTGACCCGTGCGACCAGCTGGGTCGGGTTGACGAACCGGAGTGCTACGACTAGCAGCACCAGCATCATCGACGTGTAGATCACGGCCATCGCGTCGACCGACTGCTGCGCCCGGATTCCCGCGGCGGACATCGAGTAGTACAGCGCCACGACAAGTGTCTGGGAGTCGGGTCCAGCTGTCAGGAAGGTGAGTTCGAACATGCCGACCGTGCGAACCAGGACGAGGATCGCGGAGGCGAGCAGACCCGGAACCAGTAGCGGCGCCAGGATCTTGAGGAACACCGCTCTGGTACCGGCACCGAGCATTCGGGCGGCACTCTCGATCCGCGGATCCACCTGCTCGATGAATGGTGTCATCGTCAGGATCACGAACGGCACCGACGGGACCAGGTTCGCCAGGACGACGCCGGACAGGTGCCCGGCGAAGCCGAACTTGTAGAGCACCGTGGCCAGCGGGATCCCGTAGGTGATCGGCGGCATCAGGATCGGCAGCAGGAAGGTGAGGTACACCAGCCGCTTGCCGGGGAAGTTCTGTCTGGCCAGCACGTAGGCGGCGGGCGCACCGACCAGCACCGACAGGACCACCACGAGCGCCGACGCGATCAGCGTCACCGTGATCACGTGCAGCAGACCGAACTCGTGCCAGGCCTCGCCGTACCACTGGGTGGTGAATCCCGTCGGCAGCCAGGTGTCGAACCAGCGCCGGCCGAACGAGCTGACCAGCACCGACCCGACCACACCGGCCAGATTGACGAAGAAGAACAAAACCACGGCCCAGATCACCCAGGCAGTCGGGGTCGCCCGCAGAACCCGGCGTACTCCTGTAGCTGCAGGTGGGCCGCCGGCCGGCCTGCCCGTGCGCACTGCGGCGCTCGACGTATTGGCGCTCATCCTTTGCCTCCGGTGGATCCGGTGTAGAGCCGCGACCGCCAGACCAGCACTACCGCGACGACGACGAGCTCGACCGCTCCCATGATCATGGCGATCGCCGAGGCGTAGGCGTAGTCGTACTGCTCGTAGGCGGCCTGGTAGGCGGCGAGCGAGATCACCCGGGTGGAACCGGCCGGGTTGCCGACCAGAACGGCCGACGGGAAGACCGAGAAGGCCAGCACGAACGTCAGCAGGAAGGTGGTCGCCAGTCCTGGGGCGAGGAGCGGCAGCGTGATCCGGCGGAACCGCTGTGAACGGGAGGCACCGAGGGTGGCAGCCGCTCGCTCGAGAGTCGGGTCGATGCCGCTCAGGTAGGACAGCACCAGCAGGAACGCGAACGGAAAGCCGGTGATGATGAGCGAGAAGAACACGCCCCAGTAGTTGTTCGTCAACCGGATCGGATCATCGGCCAGGCCGATGCCCATCAGAACCCGGTTGAACCAGCCGGTCGGGCCGAGGAAGTTGAGCAGGCCCTGGGCGGTGAGGACCGTGCCGAGGGTGATCGGGATGACCAGCACCGTCGTCATCAGCCGCTTGCCGCGGAACCTGCCCCGCATCCGGAACGCGATCGGGACAGCCGCCAGCACGTTCAGCAGTGCCGCCGGCAACGCGATCCTGAGAGTGGTGACGATCGTGTCGCGCTGGTAGGCGTCGCTGAAGAACTTCTGGTAGTTGGCGAACACGCCACCACCGTTCATCGGCTGGAACGACAGGCTGAGCCCGTAGACGAACGGGTAAATGAACAGCACCAGCACAAACACCGTTGCTGGTAGCAACAACCACAGTCGTCGATCCACGCCACGCTCGGCCAGCCGATGCCGCCAATCCAACCCCGCCGCGCTTCTGCTTATGGTGCCGGGGCCTGTCATACCGCTAGACCTGCTGTGGCGAGTTCGGTGGCCGGCAGGTCGGCTGATCCGTCGGACGGGTACACCAGGAGCCGTCCAGGCGTGATCGTGATCGACACGTGCTCGCCCGGCTCGACCTTGCGGTCGGTGCGAGTGTGCAACCGGACGCCATCGGGAAGCGTGACCTCGGCGGCCAGCTCGCGGCCCTGGTACTCGACGACCTCCACGCGGCCTCGCAGCCCGGTGACGTCGTCGTTCCCGAGCCGCACGTCCTCAGGGCGCACCGCCGCGATCGCCTCGTCCCCGACGCTGAGGATCTCCCCACCGCTGGTGGCGGAGGCCGGACGTTGAGCGACTCCTTCGACGGTGGTGCCGCCGAGGGGCACGACGACCGCGTCGCCGTCCACCCGGCTCACCGTCAGCGGCAGCAGGTTGCGATAGCCCATGAAGTCCGCGACATGCCAGGTGGCCGGTTTGGTGTGGACCTCCTCGGGCGTCCCGATCTGCTGCACCCTGCCGAGCCGCATCACAACCAGGCGGTCGGCCATGCTGAGCGCCTCTTCCTGGTCGTGCGTGACGTAGACGGTGGTGAGGCCGAGCGACTGGTGCAACCGCCTGATCTCGGTCCGCATCTCCAGCCGGAGCTTCGCGTCCAGGTTGCTCAGCGGTTCGTCCATCAGCACCAGCGACGGCTCGAGCACGGTGGCACGAGCGATTGCCACCCGCTGTTGCTGACCGCCCGAGAGCTGGCCCGGAAGCTTGCTCGCGTGGTCGGCCAGCCGGACCATCTCGATCGCCGCCTCGGTGCGTCGGCGCACCTCGTCCTTCGGCAACCGGCGCATCCGCAGCCCGAAGGCGATGTTGTCGCGGACGGTCAGGTGCGGGAAGAGCGCATAGTTCTGGAACACCATGCCGAAGCCACGCTTCTCCGGGGGCAGCGTGTCGATCCGCTGGTCGTCCTGCCAGATGCTTCCCGCGGTCAGCGGCAAGAGCCCGGCAAGGCAGTTCAGCGCGGTCGACTTGCCGCAGCCGGACGGCCCGAGCAGGGCGATGAACTCGCCCCGCCGGATGGTCAGATCCAGGTCGGCCAGAGCGTCCGCAGTACCGAACCTGCGACCCACCCCGGTCAGCCGGAGTTCGTTGAATCCGCTCACGACTTCTTCACCTTGCTACCGCCGACCTCGCGATCCCACTTGTCGAAGGCGGCGACCAGGCTCTTGGCGTCCAGTGGCACCTCGGTCGGGTTGTCCGCGATCAGCTTGTCGTACTCCGGCCGGCCGTAGTCCTTGATCGCGTCCTGACTCTCCTGCGGCGCCTGGCTCAGCTCGACGCCCTTGATCGCGGGACCCGGGTAGAAGTAGCCCTTGTCGTAGGCCTTGGCCTGCTGTTCCGGGGTGAGCATGAACTGCAGCAGCTGCAGGATCGCGGCCTGCTTGTCGGTGGAGACGCCCTTCGGCACAACGGCGTAGTGAGCGTCGGTGACCCAGTGGAAGCCCTTCAACGTGGTGATCGCGACTTCCTTCGGCACCGTACCGAGCACTCGCGGGTTGATGTCCCAGCCGGTGGTGCTGACGATGATGTTCGACGAGCCGTTCGCGAGCGCCTTCATCGTGTCCGCGGTGCCGGACGGGTAGTAGTCGACGTACTTGTTGAGCTCCTTGAGATACGCCCACGTCTTGTCCCAGCCGTTGACCGGGTCCTTGGGGTCCTTGTCACCGAGCACATACGGCAGGCCCATCAGGAAGGTCCGGCCAGGCCCCGAGTTCGCCGGCCGCGCGTACATGACCTTGCCCTTGTTGGCCTTCGCGTAGGCGAGCAGCTCCTCCGCCGTCGTCGGTGGCTGCGACACCTTGGCCGGCAGGTACTCCAGCAGCGGGCCCGACGGGTAGTACGTGACAGTCACGCCACTGTTGCCGGCGAGCTCCTGCATTTTCTGCGCCGGGGCCAGGTAGTCCTTCATCCCGGGCAGGCGATCCGCGTACTTCGGCAGCAGGTCGTTCCAGAGCCCTTGCTGCTGTCCGGCCGACAAACCGTCTGTCCCGGTCAGCACCAGGTCGATGTCGACCCGGTTCGCGTTCTGCTGGGCCTTGATCTTGCCGGACAGCTCGGGTGCCGGGGACTTCGAGTAGGTGACCTTGGAGATCACGTCCGAATGCTGTTTGACGAACTCGTCGATCATTCCCTGGGTCAGCTGGAGGTTGCCGGCCACGTCCAGGATGTTCAGCGTGACCGCCTTGGCCGGCTTGTCCGGTACGTCACCGGTACTGTCGGCCGACGGTTTGCCGGTGTTCGGAGCTCCACAGGCTGCCAGCACGGCGAGCGTGCTGACGGCGGCAATCATCCGGAAGGGACGCATCGGACATTTCTCCTCTGATTCAGGGTCGTGCTGGGTCGGGTGCCACGCCGGTCGATTCCCGCACCATCAGTTCGCCGTGCAGAGTGCCGCGGAGGCTGATCGACCCGGGATCGGGGTCGTCCAGCAGACCGAGCAACAACTCGACCGCGAGCCGGCCGGCCTTCTGCTTCGGCAACCGCACGGTGGTCAGGGCGGGATGGGCCATCCGGGACATGGCGATGTCGTCGATGCCGACCACACTGAGGTCGTCGGGCACCGAGATTCCCCGTGCATGCAGCCGGGACAGCAGCCCGATCGCAACCAGGTCGTTGTAGGCGACCACGGCGGTCGCGCGGGTGGCGACCGCCTGGTCAGCGGCCGCCATACCTCCGTCGTACGTGGGCTGGAACGAACCCACCGGGACCAGTTCCACGCCGTGGTCGTGCGCCGCGGAGTACAGGCCGATGATGCGGTGTTTGCTGGACCAGGAGGCCTTCGGGCCGCCGACCCAGGCGATCCTGCGGTGGCCGAGCGCGACCAGGTGGTCGATCGCCAGCCGCATGCCTTCCTCGTTGTCGAAGGTCACCGCCGGCACACCTTCGACCAGCCGGTTGATCAGGACGACGTTGGTTTCCTGGGCGAGCCCGATCAGCTCTTGGTCCGACGATCGGGGCGAGCACAGGATCATCCCGTCGACCTGCTTTGCCAGCGCCCGGACCAGCCCGATCTCCGCCGTCGCGTCCTCGTCGGAGTCGGCCAGGAAGACCGCGACGTCGGACTCGCCGGCGCGCGCCTGGACGCCCTTGACCACGCTGGGGAAGAACGGGTTGGCGAGATCCGGCACGACCAGACCGATGTTGCCGGTCCGGCCGGTGATCAGACCGCGGGCCGCCTTGTTCGGCGCGTAGCCGAGGCTGTCGGCGGCGGCCATCACCCGGGCGCGGGTGGTGGGGTTGACCACGCCGGGCATCGAAAGAGCACGGGACACGGTCGACGGAGAGACGCCGGCCAGACGGGCGACATCACGAATCGTTGCAGGCATGGGCACCTCCCTATCACTGCCGGGCCAATCACTGCCGGATCTGTCACGGACGCTGTCAGCGGCGCCGTGGGAGCGAGTCTGCAATCGGTTGCAGTGTTGTGTCAAGTGTTCGCTCCACAGTCTGTGGACAGCCGCTGATTTCCCTTATTTGCGGGACTTGTGCGAGGCTTGGACGACTGCAATCCTTTGCAGCAGCTGTTGCAGCCGATACCTGACGGAGGACTCATGCCGAAGGCCCTGCAGCCCCACCCGGACCGTGCGCTGCCCGCAGGCGAGGCGCGGGAGGTGGCCCGGCGGATCCACGACTCCACCCGCTCGCTGCCACTGCTCTGCCTTCACGGGCATGTGGACGCCGGCCTGTTCGCTGCCGACGAGGCCTTCGGCAACCCGGCCGACCTGCTGGTCGTGCCGGACCACTACGTGACCCGGATGCTCGTCTCCCAGGGCGTATCACCGGACCGGCTTGGCCTCCCCCGTGCCGACGGGACCAGGACAGCCGAGCCGCGCGAGATCTGGCGGGAGTTCTGCTCCCACTGGCAACTGTTCCTCGGCACCCCCAGCCGCTACTGGCTGGAGCACGAGTTCGCCGAGGTGCTCGGGCTGACGGTGGCGCCCTCCGCCGAAGCTGCCGACGAGCTGTACGACGAGATCTCCGCCCGGCTGAAGGAGCCCGAGTTCCGGCCGCGCGCGTTGCTCGACAGGTTCAACATCGAGGTCATCTCGACCACCGACGCGGCCACCGACGACCTTGCCCAGCACGCGAAGATCGCAGCCGATCTGCCGGGCCGGGTGATCCCGACCTTCCGTCCCGACGCGCTGGTCCACCTGGACCGGGCCGGCTGGAGCGATCTCGCCCGCCAACTCGGCGAGGTGGCCGGCGCCGACACCTCGTCGTACGAGGGTTACCTGGAGGCGCTCCGGCAGCGGCGGCAGGTCTTCGTCGCGGCGGGTGCCCTGGCCACGGATCATGGACATCTGAGTGCGGCGGCGACACCGCTGGAGAACGGCGAAGCGGCGAGGATTTATTCGGCGGCCTTGCGGGGCGAGGTGTCTGCTGCGGACGCGGCCGTGTTCGCGGGGCACATGTTGTTCCAGATGGCCGCGATGTCCGCCGAGGACGGGTTGGTGATGCAGCTACACCCCGGCGTGCTGCGGGATCACGACCCGGCCATCCAGGCGACGTACGGGTCGGATCAAGGGCACGACATTCCGGTCGCGACGGAGTTCACCCGTTCGCTGCGACCGTTACTGGAGCGCTTCGGGCATGCCGACGGGTTCCGGATGGTGCTGTTCACCGTCGACGAGACTGTGTACTCACGAGAACTCGCGCCGCTGGCCGGTGTGTACCCGAGCCTTCGGCTGGGCGCACCTTGGTGGTTCCTGGACAGTCCTGACGGGATGCGCCGCTTCCGCGAACTGGTCACCGAGACGGCCGGCTTCTACAACACGTCCGGCTTCGTGGACGACACGCGCGCGTTCCTGTCGATCCCGGCGCGCCACGACCTGGCACGCCGCATAGACGCCGGGTACCTCGCCAAGCTTGTGGTCGAACACCGCCTCGACGAAGACGACGCCTTCCAGGTGGCCCAAGACCTCGCCTACAACTTGGCCGCCACCACCTACGCCCGGCGGGCTTAACCGTTGGATCGGCCCGACAGGCACAGGCCGACGCTAACCAGGCCAGCCTGCGTGCGTGGGTTCGCTCGAGCAGCACCGGCTGACGGCAATACCGGCGGGATGCTGCGACGCGATCCTGACCGACCTGGTCCTGATGGCCGGGCCGACGATCACACCAGCGGTGGCTCTTCGAGGCCCTGCAGGTGCTGGGTCTCGTTCAGCGACACGACCTGGTGGCTGAAGTGGGTGTCGTTGCGGAAGAGGGTGGTGATACCGCCTGCGGTCAGGGGGAAGAAGCCCCGGTCCGTCGACGTCATCGGCATGCCGATCCAGGCAGCGATCAGATAGCTCGATGCGGATCCGTGGGACACCACTATCTGGTTCGCGACTGGTCGACTGAGGATGTCGTCGAGAGCCGGGTAGAGGCGTTCGACCAATGCCAGTCGTGTCTCCGCACCGGCGGGTCCGTCGTGGTGGCTGAGTCGATCGCCGAATTCCGGGAGTGGGATGCGGCGCTCGGCTAGCCAGGCTTGGGGTGGCATTGTTTGGCGCGGTGCTGGTGGCGTCGTCGCCAGCACCGCGCCAGCGGTGGTGGTGTCCTGGCGCGTACAGCCTCGCGAGCGGGGCGATGGCGGCCAGGTGCGCGATCTCGTTGCGGGTCAGTGGGATGAGGTCGGTGTCTTCGGGCAGGTCGGGCTGCTCGGGCCGCGGCGGACCTGGTGTTCATCGAGCCCAGTCAGACCCTTTCCGGATTGGAACGAGTCCTCGATGCTCCACCTCCTCCCGGCGACCTTGATCAGTGCGGCGAGGGATGTCGGGGTCGGAGCCCAGCACCGGTAGAAGGCCAGTTCGTCGGTGTCGGTGCTTGAGCGGGCTGTGAGTACGACGGGGGTGGCTGCGGGGCGGTGGTGGTGAGGGGGTGAGGGCAACGTGCGGTGTGGGCGGGGCTGCGGGTCGGGGTGGTGGTGGCGTCTGGGGTTGGAATGGGGGAGACTAGGCGTGGGTGACCGTGAGTCACCGGGGGAAAGTTGACGGGGTGCCTGCGTGGGTTGCGGGTGATCACAGCTGGGGGGCTGGTGTGCTGGAGGAAGTTACGCGTATGCAATGGCGCGCGGTTGGGGAACCACGAGCCGGGTCGCCGGTGCTTTGTCCCTGCGATCGGACTGTTGCGGACGTGCGGCTGGCGTTGCTCGGGGTGCGGTTGCCGTTCGCGGTGCTGGGGGATGTCACTGCGGGTGAGCCTCCTCGCGAGGGGCGGGTGCGGGTTCCGGCGAGCGCGGATGAGATCAGTAGGGCGCTGGCGGTAGGCGAGGTTGTGGTTGGCGACTGTGAGTCCACGCCGGTCGCGCTGCTGACCGAGCTGACGTCTCCCCCGCTGACCGAGCCGACGTCTCCCCCGCTGATCGCTGGAGACGATGGCGTCCGTGGCGCGGGTGCTGATAGCGCGGGTGCTGATGGCGCCGGTGGTGCGGGTGCTGTTGGTGCTGCGGTGGCGGGGTGGATTGAGGGGCTGCTGTCGGGGGTTGGGGAGCCGGGTGCGGCGCTGCATGCGAGGCACGGTGCCGCGGTGGCTGAGCGCCACGGTGGCCCGCTGCCTGAGCGGGGCGATGCCGCTCTGCTTGAGCGGCACGATGCCGCACGGTCTGAGCGAAACGGTGGCCCGCTGTCTGAGCAGGGTGGTGCTGCGGTGGCTGAGCGGGATGGAGGCGCGCGGCCTGGGCGGGGTGGGCGGGGGCGGGGGCGGGTTGTGTTGTGTCCGGCGCGGCCGTTGACTGAGGTTGATGTTGAGGGTGTGCGGGGGTTTGGGGCGGATGAGGTTGTGCTTGTTGTGCCTGAGGTCGGGACGAGTCCGGACGGGGTGCCTGCGGCGGTTTTGAGGCAGTGTCTGGAGCTGGTCGCGCCGGAGGAGTTCACGGTGCTGCCGTTGCCGGTTAGTTGGCGTGGGGCTGAGGTTGACGAGATGTTGGCCGAGGCGATCGCTGCTGGGCTTGAAGGGACGCACCTCTGGCGACCTCGCTCGGCGGCCGAGACCATCGTCGATGGCGAGCTTGCGCGGAGTGGGGCGCGAGGCGCGGAGCACGCGGGTGCGGAGCGTTCGGGTGCGGAGCGTTCGGGTGCGGAGCACGGTGGGGCGCGAGGCGCGGAGCACGGTGGGGCGCGAGGCGCGGAGCACGGTGGGGCGCGAGGCGCGGAGCACGCCGGCGCGGAGCGTGCGGGGTCGGTGGGTGGGGATTTGGTTTGGGTTGAGGGGTTGGGGAGGTTGCGGGGGGCAACCAAGGAGATGGCTGGTAGTGGGGATGTGTTGCTGGCCAAGGTGATGCCGGTGCTCAGTCGGTGGCGACCGCCTCGGCGGGAGCGTGGGGTGGTGGTGTTCTTCACCGGGTTGTCGGGGTCGGGGAAGTCGACGCTGGCGAAGGGGCTGGCGGAGTATCTGACCGGGCATGTGGATCGGACGGTGACGTTGCTGGACGGTGACATCGTGCGGCGGATGTTGTCGTCGGGGCTCGGATTCGATCGGGCCGGGCGGGATCTGAACGTGCGCCGGATCGGGTTCGTGGCGGCTGAGGTCGCGCGGCATGGCGGGATCGCGGTTTGTGCGCCGATCGCGCCGTACGCCGATTCGCGCGCCGCCGTACGGGCGATGGTCGAGGCTGTTGGCGATCTCGTGCTCGTTCACGTCGCGACGCCGCTCGAGGAGTGCGAGCGCCGGGATGTCAAAGGCCTGTACAAGAAGGCCAGAGCCGGCGTGGTCACCCAGTTCACCGGGATCAGCGACCCGTACGACGAGCCGCTGGACGCCGATCTCCGGGTGGACACCACCGGGGTCTCGTTCGAGGAATCGCTCGCCGTCATCACCGAGTTCCTCGCGGCCGGCGGCTGGCTTCCGACCCGGACCACACCGACCGATCCGCAGCCGGGAGGCTGACCGTGGATTGGGGTCTTGCGGCCGCGGCCTTCGGGATAGGGATCGTGGTCGGCCTGACCGGTATGGGCGGTGGCGCTCTGATGACGCCGGTGCTCGTGCTGTTCTTCGGCGTACCGCCACTCGCTGCTGTCTCCAGTGACCTGGTCGCCAGCGCGGTGATGAAGCCGGTCGGCGCCGCAGTTCACCTCAAACGCGGCACGGTCCACCTCAAACTCGTCGGCTGGTTGTGCATCGGCTCGATCCCCGCGGCTTTCGGCGGCGTACTGATAGCCAGGGCGCTAGGTGACGGCGAGCAAGTACAGACCATCATCCAGCGCGCCCTCGGTGTCGCGCTGTTGATCGCCGCGACCGGCCTGTCCGTCCGGGCCTACATCCGGCTTGTCGAGCGGGCCCGCAAACGCGATGGTCTGCTACCGCCGCTCCCGCAGGGCCGGCCGCGGATCACGGCCCGCCCGATCCCGACCATCGCCGTCGGCGTCGTCGGTGGTCTGGTGGTGGGACTGACCTCGGTCGGTTCGGGTTCGCTGATCATCATCGCGTTGATGGCGCTCTACCCCGGCCTCAAGGCGAGCGAGCTGGTCGGCACCGACCTGCTCCAGGCGGTGCCGCTGGTGGCCTCGGCCGCGCTCGGACATCTGCTCTTCGGCGAATTCCAGCTGAACCTGACGTTGGCGATGCTGATCGGCTGCGTTCCCGGCGTCTGGTTGGGCGCACGAGTCTCGTCCCGAGCGCCAGGTGGCCTGATCCGCCGTGTCCTCGCCTTCGTCCTGCTGGCCTCAGCCCTCAAGCTGCTGGGCGTTCCGAACGCCACGACGGCCCTGACCCTGGTCGGCGCCGCCCTGATCGCTCCGCCGCTGTGGATGCTCGTCCGCCGCCGCCACGGCTTCCCGATGCTGGCCAGAGCCGACAAAACCGGCGACACAGACACAGACGCGGGCGAAGACGAGGGCAAAAGCTCCCCCGACCAACTCGAACAGAAGGTTCAGCCCTGATGAGCACGGTGGTTTTCGAGAGTTGGCGGGGCAAGTACTCCGACAGTCCGCGCGCGGTCTCCGAGCGGCTCGGCGTACTACGGCCCGACCTGCGCCGGATCTGGGTCGTCTCCGGCGATGAAGTAGAGCTTCCCGACGACGTCGGCCGGGTCGTCCGCAACACCCCGGCGTACTTCGCCCGGATCGCCACCGCGCGGTACTTCCTCAGCAACGACATGATGCCGCGCTACCCGCTGAAGACCAGCAGGACGACATACGTGCAACTGTGGCACGGTACGCCGCTCAAGCGGGTCGGCTTCGACGTACCGGACGCGCAGTACGACGGCGCCGATCTGTACGCGCGCCGCCTGGCCAAGGACGTGAAGCGCTGGGACCACCTGGTCTCGCCGAACCACTTCTCGACCGGCAAGCTCTCGCAGGCCTTCCGGTACGACGGGTCGGTGCTCGAGATCGGCTATCCCCGCAACGACTCGCTGTCGGGGCCGGGCGCCACCGAGCTGCGCGACAAGACCCGCGCCGAGCTAGGGCTCTCCCCCGACACCCGGGCGGTGCTCTACACCCCCACCTGGCGCGACGACGCACTGACCGGAGCCCCGCTGAGCAGGACCGCAAAGGCGAACCCGTTGGCTGCGGAGGTCGAGCAGGTGCTCGCCAGCACCCCGGACGACACCGTGCTGCTGTTCCGCTTCCATCACCTGGTCGCGGCCTCGTCACCGGTGCCGCGCCACCCCCGGGTCCTGGACGTGAGCGGGCACCCGGACATCCAGGCGCTGTACCTGGCCGCGGACCTGATGATCACCGACTACTCGTCGACGATGTTCGACTTCGCCGTCACCGGCCGGCCGATGGTCTTCTACACCTACGACCTGGCCGACTACCGCGACCAGCTCCGCGGCTTCTACTTCGACCTGGAGACAGAGGCACCCGGCCCGCTCGTGACGACGACAGCCGAGCTGACCGCGGTTCTGAACGACGAGGAGTCGCTGCGGACGTCGTACGCCGGGGCGTACGACGCCTTCCGCGACAAGTACTGCCACCTCGACGACGGCCACGCCGCAGACCGCTTGATCGAGGCCGTCTTCAAGTAAGGCGTCAAGCGCGCTCGTAGCTGATGTTGTCGAGCAGGCCGTTGAACTGGTCGGTGGACGAGCCGATGATCTCGCCGTCGTCGCCGATCTTGGCGCCGATGGCGAGCGGCTCCGAGCCGATCATGTCCAGCGAGCCGATCGGGCCGGTCTTCTCGATCGCGTCCGGCTGCTGGTTCGAGTCGAGGTCCTGAACCGTCAGCTTGACGGTCTTGTCGGTCCGGTGACAGGTCAGCCGGTACCACTTCGACGGGTTGAGCAGCACCTTCGACTTCACCACGACCGCGCCGTCGGCACCACGGACGACGCAGGACGCGTGGTGCTTGTCGACCTGGATCTTGTACTGCGCGGCGTCGGCGTACAGGCCGCGCTGCATCACGTTGTCGCCGTTGTCGATCGCGCTGCCGTTGGACAGCGCGTCCAGTTTGACGTCGGCGCCGAAAGTGAAGTCGGACAGCCTCGGCGACAGCCACTCCTCCGGCTCGATCCGCAGCGCGCTGAACGAGCCGCCGGTCTCACCCGAGTACGGCGGTGTGCGGAGCGCGATACCACCCTGGCGGCCCTTCACGAAGGTCGCCTTCTGCTTGTTCAGGCCGAGGAGCGATACCTCCGCGGTCGCCGACCCCTCGCCCTGGATCTCGCGGCCCGTGGCCGCCCCCGGCTCCTGATCGTCGAACGTGAGCAACAGTTGCGGGTCCGGCGCCGGCGTAGTGGCCGTCACCGAGCCGACCGGCTCCACTCCCGCCGCTTCCCCGCACGACGGCGTCGCCGCCAGTGCGACCAGCGTCGCACCGACAACAACCCACTTGGTCATCCTGCCCGGCATCCGCCACCTCCTGGCGGAAGCGTAGTGCCCCGGCCTAGAGGATTCGCGGTTCATCGCGGGCTCAGCAGAAGTGTCCACATCGTCGCCGTCGGACTAGAGCTGTTTGCGGTTGCCGTCAGCCCACCCTGCAAGCCGGTCGGTACGGCGGCACCCCGGTCGGTGAGCAGGGTCGAGATGTACCCGCTCGGGAGTCCGAACGAGGTACTGCGGACCTGCTCCCCCGCCGGTGCCGTCCAGGAGGTCGTCGAGGACGACTTGTCCGCCCAGTACGAGACGCGCCAGGCGCCTGCGATCGGGTTGTTGACCAGCGGCGTGGTGTGGCCGGCCCTGGTCACCGTCTCGTTCGCGGACTCGAACGCGCCGACCGGGTTGGTCGGGCTCGTCCCGGAGTACGCAGCCACCGTCATACCGGCCTTGCTGTACGCCGAGAGGTTCACCGAGACGTCCTTACCGGCGTCTCCCGCGACCGCGACCTTCTGCCAGACCCGGGTGACGTACCCGGACCCGTTGAGCGTCCGGACCAGGTTCCAGCCGGTGACACCGGTCGGACCTGTCAAGGCCGCGGTCGTGTTCTGGGTGAAGAACAGCAGGAGCCCGTCACCGGCGCTGGTGGACGGCGGCACCGTCACCGTGTGGGTCTGCGCGTTCTGGTTGGACGAGTTGGCCCCGACGAACTCGATCGGGTTGGCCACGCTCGACACGACCTGCGGCCGGCTGTCCGTCCCGGTGGCGCCGTCGTCATCGGTGACGGTCAGCTTCACCGTGTAGGTCCCGCCGGCCGCGTAGGTGTGCGATGCCGTCGGCCCGGTGGCCGTCTTCCCGTCGCCGAAGTCCCACTCGTACGACGTGAGGTTGCCGTCCGGGTCGCTGGAGGCGCTGCCGTCGAAGCTGCAGACGAGCAGATCGCAGCCGGCGTTCCAGGAGGCCGACGGGCGGATGTTCGGCACCGGACCGGTTCCGGCGAACAGGAACGTGCCCTGTGAACGCCAGTCCTGGCCGTCGATCCCGGGACCACTTGTCACCACCGCAGTACCGGCGACCGGGACGTTGCTGGCGAAGTTGACGCGGTGCAGGTTGCCGTCGGCGCTGGTGCCCCAGTAAAGCTGGTTGCCGGACAGGAACATGCCGGAGACCTGGGACCAGTTGATGCCGGTGATGTTGCCGCTGGCCACGAACCGGGAGGCGCCGACGATCTGGCTCTCCGGCGTGAAGTAGCGGTAGAACAGCGACGACTGACCGGCCACGGTGTAGAACAACCGGCCGTTGCTGAAGAACATCCCGGTGATGTTGCGCAGGTCGGTGCCGAACGCCGTCAGCCCCCGCAGGTTCACCGTGCCGGCGGAACCGAAGGTGGTGCCGTTGTACGACCGGCGGGTGAACGTGCCGTCGGAGTTGCCGGTGTAGAGGAAGCCGTCGATCATCACGGCGCCTCGGGAGTTGGCGAAGCTCGCAGTACCGGTGTTGAGCGTGCTTGCGTCGCCGGCCGTCGTCCCGTCGTACTGGCGGACCGTCGTGGTGGCGCCCAGCCGGTAGACGGAGCCGGGCAGCTGACCGCTGTAGCCAGGCGGCGGTACCAGCGAGGAGTTCGGGAACAGCGCGATCCGGCCGTGGAACTCGTAGTTCTGTCCGACCCGGTCGGTGTCACTGCCCATCAGCATGCCGCCGGGCACCGAGGTGAGGTCGAAGACGCCGACACCGCGGGTCCTGGTCGGGTTCCAGGAGTAGGGCAGACCGTTCAGCGGATCCAGCGCGGCCAGGCCTTCGCGGGACACGGCACCCGGAGCTGCGGCGTTGCTTCCGCCGGTGTTGTTCAGCCAGCGCTGGTGACCGCCGACGTACACGGCGACCCCGGTGACACTGACGCTCCAGAGGGTGTCGCCACCGGTGTAGTCGATCCAGGTCGGCTGCTGGTTGGACCCTGTCGGTGCGGTCTCCCAACGGGAGGCCGAGTCGCAGAGCTTGTTCGGCGGGGTGCCGCCGGTGGTGACCACGACGAAGTACGCACCGTCCGGCGAGATGTCGACGTCGTGCACGTAGGTCAGGAACTGCGGCGAGCAGTCCGGCTCGAAGCGTGGCGTCGACCAGTTCCGGACAGCGGCCGAGGCGGCGTTGAGATCCAGCATCACGATCTGGGTCCGGGACTGTCCGCCGACCACCGAGAAGTTGCCGATCGCGATGAGCTTGGTGCCGTCCGGGGTGATGTCGAACTTGTCCACCTGCAGGGCGCCGCCGCGTACAGGCGAGCCGAAGAGAATAGTGACGTACGGGTCCACCGCACCGGTGACCGGGTTCACCGTGGCCATCAGGGTGTGGCTCACGCCACCGACCTGGCTGAAGGTGCCACCGATGAAGATCCGGTCGCCGGACGTCTTCAGGTCGTAGACCGAGCCGTTCACCGACGGCCGGAAGGTGTTGTCCAGTACGCCGTCGGCGAGGTTGATCCTGGCCAGCCGGGCCCGGCTGGTCCCGTTCACCGTGCTGAAGCTGCCGCCGACGTACACGGACTGCCCGTCCGCACTTGGCAGCAGGGTCTCCACCGCACCGTTCAGCGTCGGCAGAAAGGTGTTGTCGAGCGCGCCGGTGGTGGCGTTGTAGGCGAAGATGCTGCGCCGGCTGATCTGCGTGGTGCTGGTCGACGAGCGGATGATCGTGAAGGTGCCGCCGACGATCACCCGGTTGCCGATCTGGATCAGCGCGTGCACCTCACCATCGAGCGCGTGCGGGGTCCAGTCGACCGGGTCGTCGCTGACGATGGTGGCTTTGGGCAACTGAACGGCGTCGGCCGGCCGGCCCAGCTCAATGGTCAGCAGCGAGCCCAGCAATGCGAGCAGGACCGCGGACAACAGCAACAACGAACGGCGTGACGCCATACGGAGAACCCCCTGGCTACGCGGCCCGATGGAGCGCCTGTGGCGCTTCCCCCCACCCGATCCGCTTTGTTTACATGGTGGACCGGAACCATGCTCCACGGGAAGAGCACCGGCCCACCGTTACCCCGCTGTCACCACCGACCGGTTAGGCAGGGGCGACCACAACGCTGAACATCATCACCTTGGCCGAGCTGGAGTCCGCCGTCGCGGTCAGACCGCCCACTGTGCCCGGGGCCAGCGGTCCGCTGTCCCCGGTGAGCGAGGTGATCCGGCCGGACCCGGTACCGGTCGTGGAGACCCGCACCGCCATTCCGGCCGGTGGGGCCAGCGTTGTCGTCGCGGAGGACTTCTCACCCCAGTAGCTGATCAGGCGCGAACCGTCCACCGTCGCTGTCACGGTCGGCGTGGTGTGGGTTGCCTGCAGGACGGTCTCGCTGCCGGCCGCGGACGCAGACACCGTGCCGTTGGTCCCACGGTAGGCCACCAGAGTGGCGTTGGCCTTCGTGAGTGTGGAGGTCGCCACCAGAGCCTGCGTCCCGGCGTCGGCAGCGGTCGCGAGTTTGCGCCAGACCCGGCCGCTCTGCCCGCTCGAGGCGATGGTCTGAACCTGGGTCCAGCCGGCCGGTCCGGTCACTGTCGGCACCGGATCGTTGTCGGAGAAGAAGAGCAGTAGCAGGTCACCGGCGGCTACACCGGCTGGCACTGTCACCGGGAACTGGGTCGCGTTCGTGTTCACTCCGTTGGAGCCCACGAAGGTCACGGCCCCAGCCGTCTGGCTCACCGTGACGTTCTGCGACGTCTGACCCGGCGCCCCGTCGTTGTCCGTCACGGTCAGCGTGACCGGGTAGGTGCCGGCCGCGGCGTACACGTGGCTTGGGCTCGGGACGTTGGCGGTGCCACCGTCACCGAAGGTCCATGCGTACGACGTGATCGTGCCGTCCGGGTCCGTCGAGCCCGCGGACGAGAAGCTGCAGCTCAGGTTGCTGCAGGTCGCGCCGAGTCGCGCCACCGGCGGCTGGTTCGCCGGTGCTCCGTCGCCCTGGAACAGGAACAGCGACCGCGCGCGCCACTCGTCGGTGGACACGACGACAGAGGTCCCTGTCGGTACGCCGGTCGCACTGGACCAGCCTGCTCGCCGCAGACCGCCGCCGGCCGAGCTCGCCCAGTAGATCGAGCCGCCGCTGACGAACATGCCGTTCATCTGCGACCAGGTGATGCCCGCGACGTTGCCGGTCGCGGTGAACCGCGCCGCGCCGACGACACCACTCGACGGCGTGAAGTACCGGTAGAACAAGCTCGTCTGGCCCGCGAGGGTGTAGTAGATCCGGCCGGCATCGAAGAACAGGCCGGTGATCTGTGTGACCTCGCTGTGCCAGGTGCTCATGTTGACGATCAGGTCACCGGTGTTCATCGCCGCCGCGGCCCCGAAGGCGCTGCCGTTGTAGCTGCGCCGGTTGAAGCTGCCGTCGGACCAACCGGCGTACAGGAAGCCGTTGAGCATGAAGGCGCCCCGGTTGTTCCCCCAGAGGATCCCGCCCGCACCGACCGCGGTTCTGGCGCCGAAGGTCGTGCCGTCGTACGGCGTGCGGTTGATCAGGTCGGACGCGGGGTTGCGTGGTCCAGCCAGGTAGATGTCGCTCGGCAAGGTGGGCGTCAGGTTCGGCGCGATCACGGTGCCGCCCGCGAGCGGGAAGAACGCGATCCGCGGGTGGTACTCGAAGTTGGCCCCGAGGTGCTCGGTGTCCGAGCCGACCCACAGACCGGCCGAGGTCGGGAACAGATCGAAGACGCCCACGCCGCGTTCCCTGGTCGGGTTCCAGGAGAAGGGCAGCCCGTTCGCCGGGTCGAGTGCCGCGATGCCCTGCCGGGAGACCGCTCCCTGGCCGGGGCTGTCGCCCGCGAACGGGTTGTTCTGCCAGCGTTGGTGGCCGCCGACATAGACGGCCGTACCGGTGATCGCCACCGCGTACGTGGTGTCACCGCCGGTGTTGTCGAGCCAGTAGTAGCCGAGGTTGGTGCCTCTGGCATCGGTGTTGAAGCGCGCGGTCGAGTCACACGCCGTACCCGCGCCGCCGTAGGCACCGGTGGTCGAGAGGACGAAGTACGAGCCGTCCGGCGAGAAGTCCAGGTCCCGCATGTAGGTCTCGAAGGACCGTGAGCACGCGGTGTTGTAGAAGTTCGTCTGCCAGTTCTCTACCGTCGCGGTGGCGCCGGTGAGGTTCAGCATGAAGACCTGGTGATGCTGGACGCCCTGGATCGTGTCGAAGTTGCCGATGGCCACCAAGTGACCGCCGTCCGGGGCGACGTCCATCTTGATCACGGTCGTCACGCCGCCGTTGTGCAGGCCGGCGATCGCCAGCGTCATGAACGGGTCGTAGGCGCCGGTCGTCGCGTTCACCGTGGCCAGCGCGACCTGCGGCTGGCTCTGCACGGTGGTGAAGTAGCCGGCCAGCCAGAGCCGGTTGCCGACCAGGCGCATGTCCTTGATCCGGCCGTTCAGCTTGGGCGCCTTGAAAGTGGTGTCCAGCGCTCCGGTGGTGGCGTTGATCCGCGCCGTACTGGGCGAACTGGCGCCACTGACGTTGTTGAAGTAACCGCCGATGTAGACCGTGGTGCTGTCGGTCGACGGGATGATCGTGGTGACCAAACCGTCCGGGTTCGGCACGAAGGTGGTGCTGATCGCCCCGGTGGTCGCGTCGAAGGCGGCCAGGTTGTTCCGGGTCAGCACGGTTCCGCCGGTGGAGGCCTGGATCTGGGTGAAGTCGCCACCGATCAGGATCATGTTGCCGACCTGGAGGATCGCCTTCACCGAGCCGTTCAGGACGTTCGGTGTGAAGTTGGCCGGGTCGTCGCTCACCACCCGGTCCTGCGGAACATGGACAGCCTGACTTGCCTGGACCGGAATCACCCAGGCCATGACCGCCACGGCGATCGCGAGCACGACAGAAACTACACGGCTACGCACAAGATCCTCCCCCGGTCCGTCGCACGGAATGTGCGCCGAACACCCCTGGAAACAATAGATGGTTTACGGCTCCCCAGGACCAGCCAACTACCATGCGTCACCCATTGTCATTAACCCCGACGTTGATATATCGGGAAATCCCCGTATTTGTTACAGGGGGAGCAGCGCGTGACTGCTCCCCCCGAAATTCGTGATCAGCTTGGTGCGACCACGATGCTGAACATCAGTGCCTTCGCCGACGTGGAGTCGGCGGTGGCGGTCAGTCCGCCGAGAGTGCCGGCGGCCAGCGGTCCGCTGTCCCCGGTGAGCGACGTGATCCGGCCGGAGCCGGAACCACTCGAGGACGCCCGGGTCGTCATCCCGGCCGGCGGCACCATCGCCGTCGTCGCGGACGACTTCTCGCCCCAGTAGCTGACCAGCCGGGCACCCGACACCGACGACGCCACGGTCGGCGTCGTGTGTGCCGCCCGGGTGACCGTCTCGCTACCGGCCGCGGAGGCCGCTACCGGCGTCGTACCGGAGATTCCCGAGTACGCCAGCAGGGTGGTGTCGGCCTTGGTGACCGCCGACGTGTTCACCCGGACCAGGCTGCCGGCGTCGGCAGCCGTCGCCGTCCTGCGCCAGACCCGGCCGTTCTGGTTCGTCGACGACGCGGTCTGGACCAAGGTCCAGCCGGCCGGCCCGGTCACCGTCGGCACCGGGTCGTTGTCGGTGAACAAGAGCAACAGCAGATCACCGGCGGACACCGCGGATGGAACGGTCACCGTGAACTGTGACACGTTCGCGTTCAGGTTGTCGGAGCCCTTGAAGGTCACGGGATCCGAGTTCGCCGTCGCCGATCGAGTGGTGCTGTCGGTGCCACCGTTGCCGTCGTTGACCGTGAGGCCGACAGTGAAGGTGCCAGTGCCGGCATAGGTGTGCGACGCCGTCACGCCGGTCGCCGTACCGCCGTCACCGAACGTCCATGCGTAGGAAGCGAGCGGGCCGTCAGGATCACTCGATCCCGATGCGTCCACCGAACAGGTCAGGCCGCCGCACGAGACGGTGAACGACGCTGTCGGTGTCGCGTTGACGTGGGTCACCGAGACCGGCTGCGTCGCCTGACCGGTGCCGCCGTCGTTGTCCGTCACGGTCAACGTCACCGTGTACGTCCCGGCCGCCGGATAGCGGTGTGCCGGGCTCGCGCCGGTGTCCGTGCCCCCGTCACCGAAGTTCCACGCGTACGACGTGATGGTGCCGTCCGGATCCGTCGAGCCCGCCGAGGAGTACGTGCAGTTGAGGTCGTTGCAGGTGACTCCCACCTGCGCGGTCGGCGACTGGTTCGGCGGGGTGCCGTTGGTGGACTGGTACAGGAACAGCGTGTGCGCCCGCCAGTCGTCGGTGGACACCGTGGTCGACGAACCGGTCGGTGCACCGATCGCGGACGACCAGTCGGAGCGCCGCAGGTTGCCGTCCACCGAACTCGCCCAGTAGATCGACGAGGACGTGATGAACATTCCGTTCACCTTGGAGAAATCGACGCCGGCCACGTTGCTGGTCGCGGTGAACCGGTAGGAGCCGACTACTCCGCTCTCCGGGGTGAAGTACCGGTAGTACAGGTTCGACTGGCCGGCCAGCGTGTAGTAGAGCCTGCCCGCGTCGAAGAACATCCCGCTGATCTGGCTCACCTCGCTGTGCCAGTCGGCCATCGGGACCAGCGCGTCGGCGGTGTTGATCGTCGTCGCCGCACCGAAGGTGGTGCCGTCGTACGTCCGGCGGGTGAAGCTGCCGTTCGACGAACCGGCGTACAGGACGCCGTTGAGCATGAAGGCGCCCCGGTTGTCGCGCCAGCCGATCCCGCCGTTGGGTGTCGACGCGTGCGCGCCGAAGGTCGTCCCGTCGTACGCCGTCTTGGTGACCGCATCGGCGGCACCGGTGTCGGTCAGGTCGGTGCGGACGATCTCGATGCCGTTGATCAGCGGGTTCTCCACCACGTTGCTCAGGCTGAGGTTCACCGTGCCGTCGCTGGTGAGGTCGAATGACTTCATCGTGCCGGTCTGGTCACCGGCGTCGGCGACGATGTCGTAGTTGTCGAGCACCGTGGCGCCCTCGAGCGACACGTCGAAGACGCGCTGGCCGACCGACGAGGTGCCGGAGTAGCGGTTCGCGAAGTACAGCCGGACCTGCAGCGGTACGCCGTTCGGAACCGGGAAGCTCCAGGTCTGCGCACCCCATCGCTCGCTGTCGAAGACCGCCCTTGGAGTGGATGCCGGGACACTGGCGCTGACGTTCGGGACCGGGCTGTAGCCGGCGGTGTTGCTGCCCGCGCCATGATGTGAGTCCGGCGAGTCGTTGGTGTCGACCGCCCAGTCGGAGCCGCCGTCGGTGGCGCCGATCGAGTCACCGGCCGCGTTGACCCGGTAGAGGATGCTCGGGCTGGCAGCCGGGCCGCGAGGACCGGCCTGGTAGACGTTGTTCGGCAGCCAGGGTGTGTTGTTCGGCTTCACCACGGTGCCGCCGGCGATCGGGAAGAACGCGATCCGCGGGTGGTACTCGAAGTTCGCGCCCAGGTGCTCGGTGTCCGAGCCGACCCAGAGGCCGGTCGAGGTCGAGTACAGGTCGAAGACGCCGACGCCCCGCTCACGCGTCGGGTTCCAGGAGAACGGCAGTCCGTTCGCCGGGTCGAGCGCCGCGATCCCCTGCCGGGAAACGGCACCCGGGCCGGGGCTGTCGCCCGCGAACGGGTTGTTCTGCCAGCGTTGGTGGCCGCCTACGTAGACGGCGGTGCCGGTGGCGGCCACGGCGTACGTGGTGTCACCGCCCGTGTTGTCGACCCACCGGTACGACAGGTTGCTGCCGCGAGCGCTGGTCTCCCAGCGGGAGGTGGAGTCGCAAGCCACGTTGGCCCCGCCGTACGCGCCGGTGGTCGAGATGACGAAGTACGAACCGTCCGGCGAGATGTCCAGGTCGCGCATGTAGGTCTGGAAGGCGCCAGAGCAGCCGGTGTTGTAGAAGTTCGTCTGCCAGTTCTCCACCGCCGCGCTCGTGCCGGTGAGGTTCAGCATGAGCGCCTGGTGGTGCTGGACGCCTTCGACGTCGTTGAAGTTGCCGATCGCAACGAGTTCGCTGCCGTCCGGGGTGACGTCCATCTTCATCACCGTGGTGACGCCGCCGTTGTGGACGCCGGCGATCGCCAACCCCATGAACGGGTCGAAGGCACCGGTGGCCGCGTTGACGGTGGCGAGTGCGACCTGTGGCTGGTCCTCCACCGTGGTGAAGTAGCCGGCCAGCCAGAGCCGGTTGCCGACCAGGCGCATGTCCTTGATCCGGCCGTCCAGCTTCGGCGGCTTGAACGCGGTGATCCGCGCGCCGGTGCTGACGTTGATCCGCGCGGTGCTCGGTGAGCCGGCACCGCTGACGTTGTTGAAGTAGCCGCCGATGTAGACCGTCGAGCCGTCACCGGACGGGATGATCGTGGTCACCTCGCCGTCGGGGTTCGGCACGAACGTGGTGCTGATCGCCCCGGTGGTCGCGTCGAACGCGGCCAGGTTGTTCCTGGTCAGCACCGGCCCCCCGGTCGATGCCTGGATCTGGTGGAAGTTGCCACCGATCAGGATCGTGGTGCCGACCTGCTGGATCGACTCCACCGAACCGTCCAGCACATTGGGCGTGAAGTTCGCCGGATCGGCACTGACGACCCGGTCCTGGCTGAGGTGGACGGCCTGGCTCGCTTGCACCTCAACGTTCCAGGCAGTGACCGCCAAGGCGATCGCGAGCATGACGGAACAGACACTTCTTCGCACGAATTCCTCCCCCGGCCCGGCCACGAGCGTGGACGGGCCCACTTACCCCTGATGCCGGCACCGAGATCCGGTGGCGGCCCCCCTTACACGGAGAGTTAACACCTGCCGGGGACGTACGTCAGCACTTCAAAGCGAAATGAATCGGCTTTCTTTTGTGAAGGATCCGGCTCGCACGGCGAAGGGCAATTCGGCGCTCACCCGAAGTGACAAAAGCCTGGCAATCCGATAACAACCGCGCCGGGTGAATAACATTCGGCCGGGAATTCGCATCCGCGTGGAAAAGACTCCGGTCCTGCCGCGGCCGTACGGCCGGACAGCCGCCGACCGGTGAGGGGTCGACGGCTGTCCGGTACTGCGGGGTGGGGGGTCAGTTCGGCGCGAGCACCACCGTGAACATCAACGCCTTGGAAGACGTCGAGTCCGCGGTCGAGGTGAGCCCGCCGACGGTGCCCGGGACGACCGGGCTGTTGCTGTCCACTGCCAGTGCGGTGATCCGGCCGGAGCCGGCCCCCGTGCTGGTCGCCCGGGAGGTCGTCCCGGCCGGCGTGGACAGCGTAGTGGTGAGCGACGACTTCTCCGCCCAGTAGCTGACCAGGCGGCCACCGACAGTGGCCGTGGTGAGCGTCGGCGTGGTGTGCGCCGCCTGGGTGAGCGTCTCGCTGCCGGTCGCGGAGTTGGAGATCGAAGCCGCACCGCGGTACGCGAGCAGGGTGGCATCCGCCTTCGTGGCTGCTGAGGTGGTCACCGCGACCGCGGTCCCCGCATCGGTTGCCGTCGCGGTCTTCCGCCACAGCCGGCCGTTCTGGTTGGTGGAGCCCACCGTCTCGACCTGCGTCCAGCCCGCCGGACCGTTGACGGTCGGAAGCGGGTCGTTGTCGCTGAAGAACAGCAGCAGCGTGTCCCCTGCTGTGACGGCTGCCGGCACCGTGTTGGTGAAGGCTGCCGCGTTGCCGTTGACCCGGCTGGCTCCGACGAAGTCCACCGACTTGGCCGGGTCGACCACCGCGACCGACTTGGTGGTCGATGCCGTCGCGCCGTCGTTGTCCGTCACCGTCAGGCCGATGGTGTACGTCCCCGCTGCCGCGTAGGTGTGCGATGTCGTCACCCCGCTGCCGGTAGTGGAGTCACCGAAGTCCCACGCGTACCCGGTCAGCGTGCCGTCCGGGTCGTTGGACCCCGAGCCGTCCACGCTGCAGCCGAGATCGGTGCAGTTCGTGGTGAAGCTCGCCGTCGGGCCCTGGTTGATCCGGGTCACCGTGACCTGGTGCGAGGTGGTGTTGGTGCCACCGTCGCCGTCGGTCACCGTGAGGCTGGCCGTGTAGGTCCCGCTGGCGGCGTACGTGTGTGAAGTCGTCGCGCCGCTGCCGGTCGAGCTGTCCCCGAAGTTCCAGGCGTAACCGGCGATCGGGCCGTCGGCGTCGCTCGACGCGGATCCGTCGAACGAACACGTCAGGCTGTTGCAGGACTCCCCGAAGGTGGCCACCGGCAACGTGTTCACGTGCGTGACCACCTTGCTCACCGTCTTGGTGTTGGTGCCGCCACGGTTGTCGGTCACGGTCAGACCGACCGAGTACGTGCCCGCTGCCGCGTAGTGGTGCGACGGGTTGGCGTCCGTACTGGTGCCGCCGTCACCGAAGGTCCACGCGTACGACGCGATGGTGCCGTCCGGGTCGGACGAACCGGCCGAGGAGTAGGTGCAGTCCAGATCGGTGCAGTTGACCGCGGCCTGGGCCGTCGGCAACTGGTTCGGGCCTTGACCGGTCGGGTCCTGGTAGAGGAACAGCGTCCGGGAGCGCCAGTCGATGCCGCCCGTGTTCAGCGTGACTGCTGTGCCGGCCACTGGTGCACCGGTCGCGGGGTTGAAGGTCATCCGCCGCAGCGTGCTGTCACCGGACTGGGCCCAGTACAGCTGGTTGCCGGCCAGGAACATGCCGGTGACGGTCGACCAGGTGATACCGGTGACGTTGCCGGTCGCGGTGAAGACGTTCGCGCCGACCACGTCGCTCTCCGGGGTGAAGTACCGGTAGTACAGGTTCGACTGACCGGACCGGGTGAAGTAGATCCGCCCCGAGTTGAAGAACATCCCGGTGATGTTCGGCTGTTCACTGCTGTGCCAGGTGGACATGTTGGTGAGCAGGTCACCGGTGTTCACCGCGGTCGGTGCCCCGAAGGTGGTGCCGTCGAAGGTGCGCCGGTCGAACGTTCCGTTGGACCAGCCGGCGTACAGCTGGCCGTTGAGCATGAACGCGCCCCGGTTGTTGCTCCAGGTGATGCCACCGGCGGGCACCGAGGTGAGCGGTGATGCGGTGGTGCCGTTGTACGACGACTTGCTGATCGTGTTGTCGTAGGTCGGGAGGAGAATGTTCCCGCCCCGGCGACCGGCGACGAACAGGTTGTTCGGCAGGGTCGGCGTGTTACCCAGCGGGATCGTGCCGCCACCCGTGAGCGGGAAGAACGCGATCCGGGCGTGGTACTCCGAGGCGCCGATCCGGTCGGTGTCCGAACCGACCCACAGTCCGGCCGGGGTCGGCAGCAGGTCGAAGACGCCGACACCGCGGTCCCTGGTCGGGTTCCACGACAGCGGCAGGCCGTTGATCGGGTCGAGCGCCGCGATACCGGGCCGGGAGACCGCCCCCTGGCCGGGGTTGTCCGCCGCGAAGGGGTTGTTCTGCCAGCGGGCGTGGCCGCCGGTGTAGACCACCGTGCCGGTGATGGCGACCGCGTACGTCGTGTCGCCGCCGGTGTTGTCGATCCACTTGGCCGTCAGCGCGGAGCCACGGGAGTCGATGTTCCACCGCGCGGTCGAGTCACAGGCGATCATCGAGCCGCCGTACGCGCCGGTGGTGGAGATGACGAAGTACGAGCCGTCCGGCGCGATGTCGAGGTCACGCATGTAGGTCTCGAAGCTGCTCGAGCAGGCGGTGTTGTAGAAGTTCGTCTGCCAGTTCTCGACGGCTGCCGTGGCACCGGTCAGGTTCAGCATGAACGCCTGGTGGTGCTTGACCCCGGAGATGGTGTCGAAGTTGCCGATGGCAACGAGCTCGCTGCCGTCCGGCGTGACGTCGATCTTCATCACGGTGGTGATGCCGCCGTGGTGCACGCCGGCGATCTGTAGCGTCATGTACGGGTCGTAGGCACCCGTGGTCGGATTGACGGTCGCCAGTCCGGTCTGCGGAATGGTGGCCACGGTGGTGAACAGGCCTGCGATCCAGAGCCGCCCGTTCGTCAGCCGCAGGTCCTTGATCCGGCCGTTCAGCTTCGGCGCCTTGAAGCCGCCGACCCGGGCACCGGTCAGGATGTTGATCTTGGCCAGGCTGGCCGAACCGCCACCGGAGATGTTGTTGAAGTATCCAGCGACGTAGGCGTTCACCCCGTCCTCGGCCGGGATGATCGTCGAGACCTCACCGTCCGGGTCGGGCACGAAGGTCTCGTCGATCAGACCGGTGGTCGCGTTGAACGCGGCCAGGTTGTGCCTGGTGTAGGTGGTCGTCCCGTCCTTGGACTGGATCTGGGAGAAATCTCCACCGATCATGATCCGGTCGCCGAACTGCTGGATCGACTTGACCGATCCGTCCAGCACGTTGGGCGTCCAGTTGGCCGGATCGTCGCTGACCAGGCGGTCCTGGCTGACGTGGACGGCATCGGCCGACGGCGCCAGGAAGACCACGAAGCCCGCCAGCCCTGTGACCAGAGCTACGAGCAGACAGACAACAGACTTACGCACAGTGTTTCCTCCCCTTGCCCGGGCCGGCACGCAGAAGGCCGTGTCGGGCACACCGTTGCCCGGCGTACCAGTGGTAGGCCAGGTCCCCTTGGTCGGACAGTAAACACCCTCGAAGCGTTTTCCTGCATCAGTTCATCCACAAATCGCTTGCCGACGGCGTGAAATAGCGTTACAAAGAACTTCAGGACACCAAAATGTCACACTCAGTGACGAAAATCGGCCGTTTCTCGCCTCCCGGCCAGCTCCTGGACACCTGCTCGTCACAGACAGGTGCCGAAATGGTCACCGCTCATTGGCGATCTGCTCGCCCTGCGCCTATCCTCTCCGTGGGGGAGCCAGTGTGCCGGGGGGCGGAACGTTGGCTCAGATATCGGGTGGGGGAATTCAGTTGTCGTCACCGAACGTCGCCGCGGGCACCGACGCCGTCAGCGTCACCGCGGCCGCGGGGCCGCGCCGGCGCCGACGCTGGTCGGCGGGCTGGCCGCTGTCCGTGCTGTTCCTGGGCTTTCCGCTGTGGTGGGTGCTCGGGCTGACCGAGTTCGCCTTCTTCCTGGCCGCGATCCCGATGGCCTGGTCACTGATCAGAGGGCGGACGGTGATCGCGCCGCGCGGCTTCGGCTGGTGGATCGGGTTCCTGGCCGTGGTCCTGGTCAGCGGCACCATGCTCACCACCGACGCGCCGTTCAGCAACCTGAGTCCGCTCGGCAACACCCTGCTGACGTACAGCTTCCGGCTGATCTGGTACCTCACGGTCACGATCGTCTTGTTGTACGTCGGCAATACCAGCCAGGCCGATCTGCCCACCGCCAAGGTGGTCCGGCTGCTGGCCTACATGTTCGTTATCACCGCGTTCGGCGGCCTGCTCGGTGTGGTCGCCCCGCATCTGGAGTTCAAGTCGTTCCTGGAGCTGGTGCTGCCGCATTCGGCGGCCACCAACCGCTTCGTGCACGCGTTGATCCACCCGGCCACGGCCGACATCCAGAGCGTGCTCGGGTTCGCGCAGCCCCGGCCGCGGGCGCCGTTCTCGTACGCGAACTCGTGGGGATCCAACCTCTCCTTCTATCTGCCGTTCTTCCTGTACTCCTGGTTCGGCCGCGACGCCGGCTGGCGCAAGATCGCGGCCCCGCTGATCCTCGTGGTCGCCGCGATCCCGGTCGTCTACTCGCTGAACCGGGGCCTGTGGGGCGTCCTGGTGATCGGCATGTTGTACGCCGTCGTGCAGGTGATCCGCCTCCGCGGCTTCAACGCCGTCGCCTGGCTGGCGCCGGTCGGGGTGCTGATGGTGGTCGGGGCACTGCTGTCGCCGCTGCCGACCATGGTCAGCGAGCGGTTCGCCCACCAGCACAGCAACGAGCGCCGCGGCGAGCTGGCGGTCAAGACGATCGAGTCGACGGTGAAGGGTTCGCCGCTGATCGGATTCGGCAATACCCGTGACGTGGAAGGTAGTTTCGGCTCGATCGCCGGTGGCGCCACCCTCGGCTGCCCGGCCTGCGCCGTGCCGCCGTTCGGCACCCAGGGACACTTGTGGCTGGTGATTTTCGCCCAGGGGTTCCTTGGCACCATAGTGTTCCTGGCCTTCTTCGTCATCCGGTTCGCGCGGCATGTCCGCAGCCGCGATCCGGTCGCGATGATCGGAGTGGCCCTGATCATCTTTTTCCTGATCGAGATCTTCGTCTACGACACGTTGGGCGCACCACTGTTCACCTTGATGATCGCGCTTGCCCTGATGTGGCGCGCCGACCGCGACCGCCAGGCCGCTCGGCTGACGACGGTGAAGGAAACGCCGGTCAAGGAGACGCGAGTGGAGGTGACGGCCCGATGAGCGCGGACCAGAACGTCGACCGCCTCGTGCGGACGGTGGCCCGGCTCTGGCCGGGCCACGACGTCGCCCTGCTGCGGAACCGCCGCCGGGACAGAGCGGCCCGGGAGTTGATCTTCGTTCCGTCGATGGCTTCGCCGCGGCTGCTCGTGCCCGCGGGCCGTCCCGCCGCGGCCGCGAGCGGGCTACGCCGCTTCAGCCGCGCTTTGTCCAGCAAGGAGCGCGCTGTCCGGCTGGTCGGCTCCTTGGCCCTGCGGGCCGGTGCCGAAGGGTTGCTGGCCGACCGGATCCGGATGACGCCGCGCCCGGGTGGTGAGACCTCGATCGAGCAGCACCTGTCCGAGGTGCTCGGCACCGAGGTGGTGGTCGGCCTGGGTGTCGGTTCACTGCGGGCCAACCAGAAGCCGATCCTGCAAGCATTCGACCGCAGCGGCCGCTGTATCGCCTACGTGAAAGTAGGCGACTCCGAGCTGACCGCGGGCCTCGTCCAGCAGGAGGGCGCCGCACTGGCCGAGCTGGCCAAGCAGGACTGGCGCCTGCTGGAGCTCCCCGCGCTGCTCCACCTCGGCAACTGGCAAGGCCTGGAGTTGCTGGTCATCTCCGCACTCGACACTGCTGTCCGCCCTGCCGGTGGACCCCTGCTGCAGCCGCCGCTGGCTGCGCTCGACGAGCTGTACGACCGGTTCGACGAGGGTTCGGCTGGACTCGGCCAGTCGGCGTACTGGCAGGAGCTGATCGACATCGCCGATCAGGTCGACGACGCACGGCTGCGTACGGCGTACAAGGAAGCTCTGGATCGCGTCGGTCAGAGTCACGGCGATGACCAGGTCCGGCTCACCGCCTGGCACGGAGACTTCGCGCCGTGGAACCTCGGGATGCGCCGGGGCCGGCTGCAACTGTGGGACTGGGAACGGTTCGCCACCGGCGTACCGGCTGGGCTGGACCGGATCCACTACGTGCTGCACACCAGTACGCGGGCGGCCGGCTTCTCGGCCGAGGTGATCGACACCGCTCTGGCCAGTCCGTTCATGCACCACCCGGCCTGCCCACCGCCCGCGCAGGAACTGCTTGGCGTGCTCTACCTGGCGTCCATCACCGCGCGGTACCTGGTCGGCAGTCAAGGCGACCAGGGCGAGGTCATCCGGCCCACTACCGAGACCGTGCTCGAGGCATTGACCACGCACAGTCGGCGGCTGTCCGCGCCGACTCCGAAGGGAGCCACCCGATGAGCACCGCCAAGACCGGCCTGGCCGCAAAGCGCACCGCAGTACTGCGTTCTACCCGGGACGTGTTGCCCGACGGAACGCAGGACGCGATCCGCAAGGCCACCAGGGCCGTCGGACGGGCCACGGCGGGTGTGCGGATGCTGCCGGACTTCATCGTCGCCGGCGCTCAGCGCTGCGGTACGACGACGCTCTACCGGCTCCTGGTCGAGCACCCCGCCATCGTGCGACCCCTGTTCCACAAGGGAATCGGGTACTTCGACGTCGGCTACGACAACCCCTGGTCCTGGTACCACGGGCACTTCCCGGTCTCCCCGGTCGCCGCCGCGCGGACCAGGAAGGTCGGCAAGCCGATGACCTTCGACAGCAGCGGGTACTACATGTTCCACCCGCTCGCGGCCGACCGGATCGCCAAGCACCTGCCCGACGTGAAGGTGGTGACGCTGGTCCGCGACCCGGTCGAGCGCGCCTTCTCGGCGTACAAGCACGAGCTGGCCCGTGGCTTCGAGACCGAGGACTTCGAGACCGCGCTGGCGCTGGAGAACGAGCGACTCGCGGGCGAGGTCGAGCGGATGCACGCCGACCCGTCGTACCAGAGCTTCCATCACCGCCACCACGCCTACATCGGGCGTGGCCAGTACGCCGGGCAGATCGTCCGGCTGCAGCAGGCGCTGTCGCCGGAGCAGGTCTTCGTGATCGACGCGAACCGGTTCTTCGACCAGCCGGTCGAGCAGTTCGCCAAGCTGCAGGAGTGGCTCGGCCTGCCGGTGCACAATCCGGCGAAGGTCGAGCAGGCGAACGCGCGGCCGAGCAAGCCGATGCCGGCTGCCCTGCGGGAGCGGCTGCTGGCCGGGTTCGAGACCTCCGACACCGAGCTGACCGAGCTCCTCGGTCAGCCGCCGAGCTGGCGCCGGTGAAGCCCGGCCGTCCGGCGCGCGTCGACGCCATCGAGCTGTCCGCCTACCTGCGTGCGATTCGCAGGGGGCTGGTGGCCGTCGGCGTCTGCGCGCTGGTCGGCGCGACGATCGGTGTGGCCTGGACGATCCGTACGCCGAAGGTCTACTCCTCCACCTCGTCCGTGCTGGTCTCGGACGTTCCGCTCTATCTGGCCCGCAAGGGCGAGGTGGGCGCGAAGTGGTTCACCATCGACACCGAGGCATCCCGGCTGGTCTCCGAACCGGTGCTGGACGCGACCCGGAAAGCCACCGGCGAGCAGAACATCCGGGCCCACTTGCACCTGGCGGCGGTACCGACCACCAAGGTCCTCAAGGTCACCTACAACTCCACCGACAAGGTCGCCGCCCAGAAGGGCGCGGCCACGATGACCGAGACCTATCTGCAGTTGCGCCGCACCGACCTGGAGGCCCGCCGGGACAACCGGGTCGAGTTGATCGGCCAGCAGATCGCCACGCTGAACGCCAAGCTGGACGACACCGTCATCAAGGGCAAGTCCAACGCCGGCAAGATCGCCGAGCAGAAGGCCAGCCGGCTGGCGATCGCACAGCAGATCGCGGCTCGGCAGACCGAGTCCCGGCAGGTCCGCACGACCAGCGCCTACCCCGGACAGGTGCTCCGGATCGGTGGCACCACCAAGGCCCGGCAGATCAACCCGTTCGTCCCGCCGGTCGACGGACTGGTGCTGGGCGGGCTTGCCGGTCTGCTGGTCGCCTACATCCGTTCGACCCGGCTCGGCCGCGCCTCGGACGTGTCCCGGCTGGTTCCGGGCCGGTCTGTGGTGACGCTGCCGAAGCACTGGTTCGGGCCGCCCGGTATCCGGGTCCACACCTGGGACCCGATCACCGTCGGCGTACTGGGGATCGGCGCCGGCGCGGTGATGGTCGCGCCACCCGACCGCGAGCCGGGCGAGGCCGAGAGGTCCGCCGCGGATCAGCTGTCGGCGGCCCTGCGCTCACACGGCCGGGAGTCCCGGGTGGTGGACCGGTCCGTCCTGCCCGCCGACACGATCCCGGCACTCGATCCGCACCACGCGAGCACGGTGCTCGTGACCGGCGAGGGCGTCACCAGCGAGCCGGGCTCGGTGCTCGCCGCCCTGACCGGGAACGTCGTACTGATCGTCACCCCGCGCACCCGGCAGCGAGCGTTGATCAATGCCGTGCACCGCGCCGCCGAAGTCGGCGCGACCGTCCAAGGAGTTGTCCTGCTGACCCGGTTCGCCGTTCCGGACGGCCGGTTCATGCCCGCAGTGCTGAGAAGGAGCACCTGATGAGTACACCCCCCGTGCCGACCGGCACCGCGGTACCGACGGTCAGCGTCGTGGTCGCGACACGGAACCGGCCGGAGCTGCTCCGAAAGGCACTCGCCTCGATCGCCGCCCAGGACTACCCGGGCGCGGTGGAGATGGTCGTCGTCTACGACCAGAGCGAGCCCGAGACCGGCCTGGAGGCGGATCTTCCGCTGACCGGCCAGGCCGGCCAGCGGACGCTGAAGGTGATCAGCAACACGCGAGCACCGGGTCTGCCCGGCGGCCGCAACAGCGGGGTGACCGGCTCCAGCGGTGAGCTGCTCGCGTTCTGCGACGACGACGACAGCTGGAAGCCGGAGAAGCTGAGCACCCAGGTGGCGATGCTGACCGCGACCGACGCTGGCCTGTCGGTCTGCGGAATCGAGATCACCATCGGCGACCAGCGGCACGTGCGGGTGCCCAGCCCGGCCGACGTGACGGTGGCAGAGCTGGCCCGTCGCCGGGTGATGGAAGCGCATCCGTCCACCGTGCTGGTATCGCGGGCTGCGTTCGACCGGATCGGCTGGGTCGACGAAGAACTTCCCGGTGGGTACGCCGAGGATTACGACTGGATGCTGCGGGCACTGGCCGCGGAGAAGGTGGCAGTGGTGAGCAAGCCTCTGGTCGAGGTGCTCTGGCACCCGGGCTCCTTCTACACCGCGCGCTGGGCCGTCATCATCGAAGCGTTGGACTATATGGTCGACAAACATGCTGTGATCAGGGAAAGCCCACGGGGACTGGCCCGGATCTACGGTCAGAAAGCGGTGGCGTATGCAGCGTTGCACCGCCGCTCGGATTCATCGCGGTGGGCTCTGCGAGCTCTCCGTCTGGCACCTGGTGAGAAGCGCGGATATCTCGCGCTGGCGATCGCATCTGGGGTCGTGCCGGCGAACAGAGTTCTGCAATGGGCGAACGCGAGAGGGCGGGGAATATGAGTAGCACGATGGAAGAGACGAGCCAGCAAGCGCTGGCCAGCCGGTTCAGCTGGGTAGGTGTGGCTCGGCGACTGCCGATCGTCGCGCTGCTGCTGGTGATCGGCACCGGTCTGGGCTACCTCGCCTCGGCCCAGCAGCCGGCCACCTACACCGCGACGGCGACCGTGCTGGTCGAGCCGGGCCGACGGCAACCCGTACGCGCCCGGCACCCGCGGCCAGAACCTCGCGAACCTCGGCACCGAGGCTCAGCTGGTCAGCTCTGACGCCGTCGCCCAGTTGGCCAAGGCGTCGCTGCGCAGCAACTCCTCGGTCGCCGCGCTGGTCGAGCAGCTCGCCGTGACCAACCCGCCGAACTCCCAGGTCCTCGAGGTCGCCTACAGCGACATCACCCCGGTGACTGCGCGCAACGGTGCGAACGCCTTCGCCAACGCCTACCTAGTCGCCCGCGAACGGCGTGCGGCCCAGTGGGTGCAGGCCAAGATCAACAACCTGACCAACGCCCGTACTGCGAACCAGTCGGTGCTCACGCGCAACGTCACCGCGCTCGGCAAGACCGCCGCCGGGTCGCCCGCCCGTGCGCTTGCCCAGCAGCGGGTGGACGCGGCGACCGCCGAGGCCTCCAAGCTGGAGAGCCAGATCAGCGACCTCCGGCTGTTCCAGGGCGACCCTGGTCAGGTGCTGTCGCCGGCGACGGTGCCGGGCAGTGCCGCCGGACTGCCGGGCTGGATCCTGCCGGCCGCCGGTGCCGGACTCGGCCTGCTGCTCGGTCTCGTGTTCGCCGTCTGGCGTTCGCTGAACGACCGCAAGCTGCGCACTGCCGACGATGTGAAGGCACTGGGCTACCCGGTGCTGAGCACGGTCATCACGACGTCGGTCGCCCGCCCGGCCGCTCTGTTGTCCGATGTGAATGCCGAGCTGCCCGACGGCTCGCGGCTGCTCCGCAGCGTGCTGGGTGTGACCAGCCCGGACGGCGGCGCGGTGCTGCTCGTCCCGGCGAGCGCAGTCGAGTCGCACACCACCACTCCCCTGGTTCTGGCGGCCGCTCTGGCCCGCGCGGACCAGAGCGTCACGCTGGTGGACACTGACGGCGAGCTCACCGAGGCGACCCAGACGACCAAGCTCAAGGGCCTGGCCGAGGTGCTGTCCGACGGTGCTCAGCCCTACGAGGTGGCCAAGGAGTACCAGCCCGGCCTGCGGTTCGTCCCGGCCGGTGTCCAGCACACGGGATCGGTCGACAAGCTGGCATCGCCGCAGATGCGGGGCTTCCTCGACATGCTGATCCCGGGCTGCCGCTGGCTGCTGGTGGCCGGGCCGCTTGCTTCGGCGCCGGAGACCCTGACGCTGGCTGACCTGTGCACCGACGTGGTGATCCTGGTCAGCCTCGGGCACACCACGACGACGGAGCTCCAGCACGCGGCCGACGCGGTCACGCGTGGCGGTGCCAAGCTGGCCGGCATCGTGCTCGACGCCCCGGAGAAGCACGGCCTGCTGCACCGCACGAAGCACGACGAGAACGTGGTCGACCAGAACGTCGCCGACGAGAGCGTCGCCGACCTTCCCGTCGCTGCTCCGGAGGCTGTTCCGGCCGCACCCGCGGCGACTCCGGCGGCCGTCCCGGTCGCCCGAACTCCGGAAGGACTGGTGCCGGCGCCGAAGGCCAGGCGAGCTGTGGCCGCGGTGGACGCGCGGACCGAGGAGATCCCGAAGATCGACGCACCGCTGAACGGTTCGGCCAAGCGCGCGGCCGTGAACGGTTCTTCGAGCAACGGACCCACCCACGGCTCGGCGACGAACGGTCATCTGACCAGCACCACGCCGATCGGTCCGAAGCCGCTGCCCGCCGACTCGGCCGACGTACCGGCCACGCCGGCGCCGACACCTTGGTTCGCCGAGGTCGACGATGACACGGACGACGGTGACGAGACCGACTTCGCGCCGTCGCGGAGAATGATGTAGTGGCCGTTCCGCTGTCCGAAACGACTGACGCACCTCCGGCCAGCCTGACGAAGATCGCCCGCGGCGGTTCGGCCAACCTGGTCGGCACCGCCGGCGGTGCGATCCTCACCCTGCTGCTGACCTGGGTCGTCACCCGGTCCACCGAGGCGACCGTCGCCGGTGGGCTGTTCGCGCTGACCTCGGTGTTCCTCATCGTCGCGGCGGTCGCCGAGCTCGGCTCCGACGTGTCGTTGTCGAAGTTCCTTCCGCACTTCCTGGTCGAGGACCGGCTGGCCGACGCGCGAACGACGGTCCGGCTGGCCGCCCTGGTCTCACTGGCCGGCGGCACCGTGGTGGGAGCTGTACTGATCCTGCTGCGCGACCAGGTCGCCGACATGGTTCTCGGTGACGCTGATGCCGGCGCCAAGCAGGCGGTCGTAGTACTGGCTGTCTGTATCCCGCTGGCAGCGGTGATGAACACGGCTCTGTCGGCTACCCGCGGGCTCGCCACGATCAGGCCGACCGTGCTGGTCGACAAGGTCGGCCGCGCGCTGCTGCAGGTCGGTTGCATCCTTGTCGCTGTCGCCGCCAACGCGGGTCTCGGTGGACTCACCATCGCGTGGGCCGGCCCGTACTTCGTCGGCGCCGTTGTCGCGGTCGCCTGGTTCGTGAAGATCGAGCACCGCCTGATCGCCCGCCGGGGCCTCGGGCAGGTGGCGTCGACCCGGAAGGCGCTCTGGCGCGAGTACGCCGTCTACACCTGGCCACGGGTGATCTCGCGGATCAGCCAGAGCATCCTGCAGCGGGCGGACATCGTGCTCATCGCGGCGTTCCGCTCCCCTGCCGAGGCCGCTGTCTACACGGTCGCGACCCGGCTGTTCGTGCTCGGGCAGCTCGGTACGCAGGCGATCCAGCAGGTAGCCGCGCCGCACACGAGCGCACTGCTCTCCTCTGGTGACCACAAGGAGACCAAGCGGGTCTTCCAGACCATCACTGCCTGGACGATGTCGCTCACCTGGCCGTTCTTCCTTGCCTGCTTGGCTCTTGCGCCGATGCTGCTGCACCTGTTCGGCGGTTCGACGTACAGCAGCGGCCATGGCGTCGTCGTGGTATTGGCGATCGCCGCGCTGCTGGCCGCGGCCGGTGGACCGGTGGACCTGATCCTGCTGATGGCCGGGCGGAGCGGGCTCAGCCTGGTCAACAGCCTGGTCGCGCTCGGCGTCAACCTGGGCCTGAACCTGTTGCTGATCCCGAAGATCGGCATCATCGGCGCGGCCACCGCGTGGGCGGCCGCGATCGTGGTGCGGAACGTGCTCGGCATGATCCAGGTGATCAGCAACCTGCACTGGCTGCCGTTCAGCCGGCTGTCGGTGTACGTCGGCGGGCTGGCACTGGTCTGCTTCGCCGTACCCGCTCAACTGCTCCAACTCGCCGGCGACCCGTCCGAGGGGCTGCTTGTCCTGGTGCTGGCACTCGGGGCCGTCGCCTACCTCGGGGCGCTGTACAAATTGCGCGACCAACTCGCGCTGACGGCATTCACCGCGATGCTGCGGCGCCGTCGTACCCCCGACCTGGCCGGCACCCTACCGGCCGCAGAAGCGAAGCCGGTAGAGACGTCATGACCTCTAGCTCTTCCTCGCCGTTCCCCACCGCTGCGATCCTTCACCGCTCCGGCGGGGTGCGGTCCGCGGTCGCCCTACTGGCCTTGGCCGTGGTCGGGATGTCGGGCTGTGCGCAGGCGGAGCCGTTGGCCGCACCCAGTGCGGCCGGCCCGGCGAACACGGGTGGCCTGGTGCTGTCGACCGGCTTCTCGGACGCCAGCCAGCTGGGCCGCTCGGCACCGACCGGGATCCGGACGAGCTTCGGTCCGGTCGTGGACTCGGCGGGGCAGAACCTGGTCGGAATCGTGCACCTTGCGGCCGGCGAGCAACACTCGCTCGCACTACGCCATGACGGCCGGGTGCTGTCCTGGGGAGCCAACGACGACGGGCAACTCGGCAACGGCAGTCGCGCGGCGACGGCCCAACCGGCGTACGTGCGTGCCCCGGACGGTGCGCCCGGCCAGTTGACCGGCGTCACCGACATCGCCGCCGACTCCAACACGTCCGTTGCCCTGCGCAAGGATGGCACCGTGGTCGTCTGGGGCCGGGACAATTCCGGCCAGCGTGGCAACGCCGACATCACTCCGGATCCGCTGACGCCCAGCGTCGTGCTGAACCCGACCGCATCAGGGCCGCTGACCGGCGTACGGGCCATCTCGGTGGACGGCGGCAGCGAGCTTGCGCTCACCGATCAAGGCACCGTGCTGGGCTGGGGTGACAACACCTACGGCCAGCTCGGCTCCTCGGCTCCTGCGGTTGCCAAGCTGCCGGTAGTTGTCACCGGGGCCGGCCGGGCGCCGCTGACCGGCGTACGGGCGGTCGCGATCGGCGGGCAGCATGCCGTTGCCCTGTTGGGGAACGGGCACGTCGTCGCGTGGGGACGGAACGAGGTCAACCAGCTGGGCGACGGGACCGCCACCGCCCGGAACTTCGCCCGCGAGGTGCTGATGGCGCCGGGGCGGCCGTTGACAGGCGCGATCGAGATCTCGACGGCGGAGAAGCACACGCTGGCGTTGCTCAAGGACGGCACGGTGGTGGGCTGGGGCCGCAACAACGGTGGTCAGCTCGGGGACGGCACGCTGAAGACGCGTGCGTACGCCACCCAGGTCCGCGGTCGCGGCAAGGACCCGAAACTCGTTGGTGTGCAGCATGTCGTGGCCGGTGAGGGGTACAGCGTCGCGGTGCTGACGGACGGCACGATGATGACGTGGGGGGCCAACGGACGCGGCCAGCTGGCCACCAGCGACCGGACCGACCGGAGCAAGCCCGGACCGGTCACGGTCGAGAACGGCGTACCGCCGCCAAGCTGGGTCACCGCCATCGGCGCGGGCCGACGGCACCTGCTGATCGCGCTGCGCTAGTGCCCCGAGTTCGAAGTTGTTTGACAGTGGGCGGTGTTCAGGTGCGTGCATCGGGGTGCTTGGGCGCCGGTCCACGTCAAAGAACTTCGGACTCGGGGCACTAGCCCTACTTCTGCTTGGGGACGTCCGGTGGCTTGAGTGGCAGCTCGTCGATGACCTTGCTGAGGATCTTGACCGACGGGTCGTCGGGCCCGAGCAGGGTCTCGCCGACGGTGCCGAACTCGGTCTCGTTCCAGTAGACCAGCGCCTTGAGCTGCGGGTACGGCTTCAGCTGGGCCGGGATGGCTCCGAAGATGGCGCTCCGCTTGGTCTCGCCCAGTTTCCGGTCGACACCCCACTCGCCGAGCATGATCGGCTTGTCCGGGTGCTTCTTGGTCGCCCAGGTGTAGAAGCCGGGCCACTTCGGGAAGTCGCCGGCGGTGCGGTTCACAGCGCGGCCGAGGCCGCTGCCCCAAACCGGGTTGTTTCCGAAGATGTAGGGATCCTCGGCGATCCAGTCCACCACGTCGTCACCGGGGTACAGGTCCTCGAACCAGGGCTGCGAGCCCCAGTGCGGCGTGCCGATGTAGTTCATCACGTAGATCGCGTTCGTCACGCCGTTCGCGCGCATCCGCTCGGCCACGTGCCGGTACATCGCGCTGAAGTCCTTGGCGGTCATCCCGGAACCGGCCTTCGGCTGGACCTCTTCCTCGGGCTCGTGGTGGATCACCAGGAAGAACTTCTCCGGGAAGGTCGTCTTGAGGTAGGTGGCCTCGGCATCGATCGCCGCGTCGACGACCTTGTCGCCGGCCGCCACCTCGGCCCAGGTCCGGCCCATCTCCGGCTTCCAGTTGAGCATCAGCATCCGCTTCTTACCGGGCTCGCGGGCGCGCTTGATCATGTTGGAGGACGGGAACAGCGACGGGCTGGAGTTGTAGTAGTGGGCGATGTCGACCGGCTGCCCGATCACGTTCTCGAAGTCGGGCAGTGCCTCGTCCCAGGTCTCGCTACCGATCGGGTTCGCGGCCGCGCCGAACCAGACTCCGCACTTCGGCACCAGCAGCTCGGTGACACCGCAACCGGGCGTCGGAGTCGGCGTACCGGGGGTCTCAGGTGTTCCCGGGGTGCCGGGCGTTCCCGGCGTACCGGGTGGAGTGCCCGGCGGGCTCGTCGTAGGGACCACGGTGCCGCCACCGGATTGGCCATCGTGGTCGGAAACCAGTGCACAGCTCACCAGACCGACAGCGATCGCGCCGGTAGACACCGCCGCGGTCATGAACCACCGGTTCCAGCCTCGCCCCCTGCTCGGCTCTTTCATCACTGCATGTTACTGCCAAGAGCCCCGGAAAAGGGTGATTGAGGGCGCCCCCAGTGTCCCGCGGGGTGAGTGGGGGCGGATGCACCCCGCGGGACCTGGTACTGCGCGGCGTCTGAACCCATGGGGGATGGGCTCAGACGCCTCCCCGGGCGACTGGCCCCTCGGGGGTTGGGCCAGTCCCGGTTCCCAGGCCTTCTGGAGGCCCGGGGGCTTCGGGTGGGGTGCCAGGGCGGACCCTGGCACCCCGGGGAGGGCGGTTGGAGGGCCAGGCAAGGCCTGGCCACCCCTGGGGAGGGCTAGTTCAGCCTGCGGGCCAGCGGACCGCTGTCCAGTACCTGCTGGGCGGTGGACCTGGCCGTACTCGACGAGTCCAGCCTGGTCTCACCGACCGGGTCGAACTTCGTCTCGTTCCAGTACACCAGCGCCTTGATCGCCGGCCGCTTGGCCAGGCCTTCGTCGACCGTGTTGAGGATGTCGGCCTTCGTCTTGCCGAAGGTCGTCTGCTCGTTGATACCCCACTCACCCAGCATGATCGGCTTGCCCGGGTGCTTCGTGGTCGCCCACGTGTAGAAGCCCGGCCAGTTCGGGTAGGTGTAGGTGTCCTTGCGGTCGACCGCGCTGGCGAAGTCGGTCCACCAGTCCTTGGAGGTCCCGAAGATGTACGGGTCCTCCGCGATCCAGTCGACGACGTCGTCACCGGGGTAGAGATCGGCGAACCAGGACTGCGAGCCCCAGTGCGGCGTTCCCATGTAGTTCATCACGAACACCGCGTTCGTCACGCCGCCGGCCTTCAGCCGCAGCGCCACGTGCCGGTACATCGCCTTGTAGTCCTTGGCCGTCATCCCCGATCCGGCGGCCGGCTTCACGTCGTCCTCCGGCTCGTGGTGGATTCCGAGGAAGAACTTCTCCGGGAAGGTCGACTTCAGGTACTTGGCCTCGGCATCGATCGCCGCGTCCACCGCCGGGTCACCGGCCGCCACCTGGGCCCAGGTACGGCCCATTTCGGGCTTCCAGTTCAGCAGCAGCATCCGCTTCTTGCCTGGCTCCCGGGCCCGCTTGATCATGTCCGCGCTCGGGAAGACCTTCGGGCTCGAGTTGTAGTAGTGGGCGATGTCGACCGTCCGGCCGACGGTGGACTCGAACGCCGGCAGTGCGGTGTCCCACGACTCGCTGCCCAGCGGGTTCGCGGCGGCACCGAACCAGGCGCCACACGACGGCACCAGTAGCGCGGAGACCGAGCAACCCGGACCTGCGGTGGGCGTCGAGGTCGGCGTCGACGTCGGGGTCGACGTCGGGGTGGACGTCGGCGGCTGGGTCGGCGTGGTCGGCTTCGTCGGAGCCGTGGTCGGCTTCGTCGGAACCGAGGTCGGACCCGTCGTCGGAGTGGTCGGATTCGGCTTCGTCGGCGCCGAGGTGGGCATGGACGGCGTCGGGCCGTCACCCTGGCGGACGTAACTGATCTCCAGCTTCGACTCGTTGCGGCCTGACTCACGGGCGCCGAAGACGGCGTAGTTGGCGCCGTCCGGCTGGGTGAGGGCCAGGTTCAGTACGCCGGCATCGGTCACCGCCGACGACACGTCGATCCGCAGCTCGGCCGACTTGCCGTCGTCCGCCACGGTCGCGATCGGCGTACCGGCTGCCGTCGGCGCGGTCGCGTAGGTGACGTTCTCGGCCCAGCCGGCGGAGCCGGTGGAGACCGTGATCTTGCCCGGCGTGCCTTGCGTCAGCCGGTGCAGGACCAGCGTCGCCTGGCGGTCGATCCCTGCTGCCACCGGGGGAACCGTGTAGCGCACCAGGATCGATGCCTCGTTCTTCTTCGCCACCAGCCGGGAGGACCAGCCATGACGCTGGGTGCTGGACTTGCTGGAGACGTAAGCGTCGGCCGCGGCCGAGACGGCGACAGGCGCAGGGAGCTTGGTGGGCTTGTTGAGCGCCGCGACGCCCAGCCCGGTGGTACCTAACAGGATCGCGATCGCCGCGACGATCGGGATCAGTGTCCGCCGGCCCGCTTTTGCGACCGGTTCGTTCAGTACGTCGGAGGGAACGGCAGCACGATGTCGTGCATACCTACGGGAGATTTCATCCCGCATGGGGGCTGTCCTTCCTGCACGCCTGTGAGGTTAGCTGTCGGGCTCGGGTCGGAAGTATTACCCGGTCGCTTTCGCGGCTTCGCCCCAAGAGCCTGCCCGGACGTTTGACGTCCGTTCGGCCCGGGAACCTGTGGGTCCCCCACTTCCGCCCTCTATTGCTGGGTGGTAGGTGATCGTCGACCCGGAGGGCGGAGCTCGGCGTTGCGAGTCGGCGATTTGGTGGGACCTGACCATCCCCAGCCCGGCCAGGCGCGGTGAGCTTATGCAGAACTCCGGGGAGTGCTCAAGGGCACCCGCAGCGGCTTAACCTGCACGTTCCGTGACGAAACTACGGAGAGTAGTATTACAGCTAGATAACAAGCTGAATCGTTACGTAACGTAGAAGAAGTCCGGGTATCCGGACACTCATCGCATTGATTCGATCTGAATCTGGGCTGAGATTTAAACGAACTCTTTACTCAGGAAGCCCATCGGCCGGGGCCGGCCGGATAAATTCCGGAACCGCTTTCCGGCTCATTTCCGAAGCTGAAACGATTGTTTTGCAGGCAGTTCAAACGAATGATTCAGCGCTTTTTGCGACGATGACCGGTCGCCAGCCGGTCGATGATGCTCCCGGTCGCCGCGACCGCGGCGGTCACTTGCGCTCTGTCACGCTCGTTCTCCTGCCCGGACACCGCATGGGCGTCCGGGTCCTTCAGAATGGCCGCCAACGTGTCCAGGAAGGCCCCACGCTCCTCGCAGAGGGTGATCAGGCCGAGCTTGCCCATCCGGCGGGAGAACTCCTGCTGGTGCTGGTCCACGTGCTCGCCCAGCGCGGGGTCCCGGGGCACGACCAACGGCTTGCGGCCCTGCTTGCGAACCTCCAGCATCGTGGCCGGACCGCCGTGCGTGACGACGGCCGTCGCCCGCCGCATCAGGCGCTGCAGTTCGTCGTACGCGACGATGCCGATGCCTTCGGCCCGGTGTGGCGGAGCGGTGTCCCCGAGCTGCACGAGAGCCCGCAGGGACTCGTTGCCGGGCTGCTCGAGGAAGTCGTCCAGCCAGCCCACCAGGCGATCGAAGTGGTGGTGGTCGGTGCCGAGGATGACCAGCACGTCCAGCTCGCTCACAGCAGCCTCCCGACCACGGTCGACCCGGCGTACAGGTCCTTCTGTTCGTCCCACTGGACCAGCATCCGGGTGGTGAACGGGCGGCACAGCTTGGCGGTCAGGGTGGCGTGGTCGATCCGGTCGAAGACCTCGATGTAGACGGTCGGGATCCGGCCCAGCCTGGCCAGTACGAAGAACGGCAAGGCGACGCCCGCGCCGGTGGTGACGACCACGTCGGGGCGCTCCTTGAGCATCACCCGGACCGCGAGCAGCGTGTTGCGGATCAGGTTCTTGATGTTGCGGGTGGTCGGGTAGTACGCGAAGTACGTCCGCTCCCCCGCCAGCAGCGATCGGCCGTCCTCGGTCGGGAACGTCACCCAGGCTGTGTCCCGCTGCGACCACCACGGCCTCAGCGTCATCAGCTGGGCCAGGTGACCGCCGCTGGAACAGACCATCAGCACCCGGATCGTCGCGGGCTCGCTCGTGCTCACCGGGCCTCGTTCACCATGCCGGCCCCGACGGTGCGGTTGGTCGCCTCGTCGATCAGCACGAAGCCACCGGTCGAGCGGTTCCGCTTGTACTCGTCGCAGAGCAGCGGCTGGGTGGTCCGCAGCCGGACCCGGCCGATGTCGTTCAGGCCCAGGTGATCGGCCGCTATGTCACGGTGCAGCGAGTTGATGTCCAGCCGGTACTGCAGGTCCTTGACCATCGCGCGGGCCGACCGGGTGGTGTGCTTGATCGCGAGCTTCTGGCCCGGCCGCAGCGGGACGTCGTCCATCCAGCAGATCATCGCGTCGATGTCCTGGGTGACCGACGGAGCGTTGTTCACCCGGCAGATCATGTCACCCCGGGAGATGTCGATCTCGTCGGTCAGCCGGATCGTCACCGACATCGACGGGAACGCCTCGTCGATCGGGCCGTCGGCCGTCTCGATCGAGCGGATCGTCGTGGTGAAACCGGACGGCAGCACCATCACCTCGTCGCCGGGCTTCAGGACGCCACCGGCCACCTGACCGGCGTACCCGCGGTAGTCGCGGTACTGGTCGGACTGCGGGCGGATCACGTACTGCACCGGGAACCGGACGTCGATCAGGTTCCGGTCGCTGGCCACGTGCACGTTCTCCAGGTGGTGCAGCAGGCTCGGCCCCTCGTACCAGCTCATGGTGGTCGAGCGGTGGACGATGTTGTCGCCGGCCAGTGCGGACACCGGGATGATGGTGAGGTCGCCGACATCCAGCTTGGCGGCGAACTGGGTGAACTCGGCGCGGATCTCCTCGAAGACCTCTTCGGAGTAGTCGACCAGGTCCATCTTGTTCACGCACAGCACCAGGTGCGGGACATGCAGCAGGGTTGCCAGGAAGGCGTGCCGGCGGCTCTGCTCCAGCAGGCCTTTCCGTGCGTCGACCAGGATCAGCGCGAGGTCGGCGGTCGACGCACCGGTCACCATGTTGCGGGTGTACTGGATGTGGCCCGGGGTGTCCGCGACGATGAACTTGCGCCGCGGCGTCGCGAAGTACCGGTAGGCCACGTCGATCGTGATGCCCTGCTCCCGTTCGGCCCGCAGTCCGTCGGTCAGCAGAGCCAGGTTCACGTAGTCGTCACCGCGCTCGCGGCTGGCCCGCTCGACCGACTCGATCTGGTCGGTGAAGACCGACTTGGTGTCGTAGAGGAGCCGCCCGATCAGGGTGCTCTTGCCGTCGTCGACGGATCCGGCCGTGGCCAGTCTGAGGATGTCCACGGTCAGAAATACCCTTCCCGCTTGCGGTCTTCCATCGCGGCTTCGCTGAACTTGTCGTCGCCACGGGTCGCGCCGCGCTCGGTGATCCTGGTGCTGGCCACCTCGTCGATGACCTTCGCGACGGTGTCGGCGTCCGACAGGACCGCGGCCGTCAGCGACGCGTCGCCGACCGTGCGATACCGGACCATCGCGGTGAAGGTCTCCTCGCCGGGCTTCGGCGGGCAGAATTCATTGGCCGCGAACAACATTCCGTTGCGGTCGAAGACGGTCCGCTCGTGCGCGTAGTAGATCGACGGCAGGTCGAGCTTTTCCTGCTCGATGTACTGCCAGATGTCCAGCTCGGTCCAGTTCGACAGCGGGAACACCCGGATGCTTTCGCCCAGATGGATCCGGCCGTTGTACAGGTTCCACAGCTCGGGCCGCTGGTTCTTCGGGTCCCACTGGCCGAACTCGTCGCGGAACGAGTAGACCCGCTCCTTGGCCCGGGCCTTGTCCTCGTCCCGGCGGGCGCCGCCGAAGACCGCGGTGAACTGATGCTTCTCCAGCGCCTCCAGCAGGACCGGCGTCTGGATCCTGTTCCGGGTGCCGTCCGGCGGGGCCTGGACGAGGCCGCGGTCCAGGGCTTCCTGGACGCTGGCCACGACGAGCTGTACGCCGGCCTCGGCGACCCGGCGGTCGCGGAACTCCAGCACCTCGGGGAAGTTGTGCCCGGTGTCGACGTGCATCACCGAGAACGGGATCCGGGCCGGGTGGAACGCCTTCTGCGCGAGCCGGAGCATCACGATCGAGTCCTTGCCGCCGGAGAACAGCAGCACCGGTCGCTCGAACTCGGCGGCCACCTCGCGGAAGATGTAGATCGCTTCGGACTCCAGGGTTTCCAGTTGGGTCAACTGGTAGTTCCGGCTCACGCGACTCTCACTTCCGCGGCTGCTTCCTGGTTCTCTGGCTGGCTGGCAATGGCAGCCAGCAGCTTGGCAGAGATCTCCGGGCGACATACCAGCAGGTCCGGCACCTTCGGGCTCGGCTGGTTGTAGCGCAGCGGCGAACCGTCGATCCGGCTGCAGAACAATCCGGCTGCCTGGGCGACGACGACCGGCGCCGCGGAATCCCACTCGTACTGGCCGCCGGCGTGGACATAGGCGTCGACCTCACCCCGCAGTACGGCGGTGGCCTTGACGCCGGCCGAGCCCATCGGGACCAGCTCCGCGCCGAGCTCGGTCGCCAGGTACTCGACCAGGGCCGGCGGGCGGCTACGGCTGACGGCGATCCGTAGTGGACCGTCCGGTCGAGGCGGCAGCAGCCTCGGATCGTTCGTGTCGTGGACGATCTGCTGGGCCGGCAGCGCGACTGCACCGGCCGCCAGCTCGCCGTTCTCCCAGAGCGCGACGTGGACAGCCCAGTCGGACCGATCGTCTTCGCCGTACTCCCTGGTGCCGTCCAGCGGGTCGATGATCCAGACCCGGTCGGCCGACAGTCGCGCGGTGGTGTCCGCGGACTCCTCGCTCAGTACCGCGTCGTCCGGGCGGCGCTCGGCCAGCCCTCCGATCAGCAGGTCGTTCGCGAGTTCATCACCGCGGGCACCCAGCTCCCGACCCGACAGCGCGGTCGCGCGCAGCTCGAGCAGTAGCTCCCCTGCGGCGGCGGCTAGTTCTACGGCCAGTTCGCCGTCTTCCCTGGTCGCCATTCGATCCCCCTTCGTCATTCCACAGTGCCGGTCCGGCAGACTTCACCGGACGGGCGTCCCCCTGCTCCGAGCGCCCTAGTAGGCGCCGGAGCCCTTCACCACAGCTCGAACGGTCTTCCACAGGATCAGCAGATCCAGCGTCATCGACCAGTTGTCCACATACCTCAGGTCGAGCAGCACCGAGTCGTCCCAGGAAAGGTCGCTCCGGCCGCTGACCTGCCACAGACCGGTCAGCCCGGGCTTGACGAGCATCCGGCGGGTGTCGTCGGCGGCGTACATCGCCACTTCCTGCTCGAGCGGAGGTCGCGGTCCCACCAGCGACATCTCGCCCCGCAGTACGTTGATCAGCTGCGGCAGCTCGTCCAGCGAGTAGCGCCGCAGGTACGCGCCGATCTTGGTGACCCGAGGGTCGTCCCGGAGCTTGAACAGGATCGTGTTCCCGTCGCTCTGCTCCTCCAGCTCGGCCTGCCTGGCTTCGGCGTTGAGGACCATCGTGCGGAACTTCAGCATCGTGAACATCTCGTTGCCCCGGCCGACCCGCGGCTGCTTGAACAACGCCGGTCCACGGCTGCTCAGCTTCACCGAGAGCGCGATGGCCGCCAGCAGCGGCAACGCGATGGTGATCAGGATCAGTGCCGCGACCCGGTCGAAGATGCTCTTCAGCAGATGCGGACCCGCACTCGCCGACGGCCGCTCCAGGTGCAGCAGTGACAGCCCGGCGACCGGCCGGACCGAGATCCGCGGCCCGGCGACCTCGATGATGCCCGGCGAGACGATCAGCTCGACGCCGTGCTGCTCAAGGGCCCAGGACAACCGCCGCAGCGACTGGCCGGCCAGATCGGGATCGGACGCGACCGCGACCACGTCGACCGAATGCCGGTTCACCGCGGCCATGATGTCGGCCTCGTCCAGCGCGTCGGGCCGGCGAAGTGCCCAGGCGGGCGTCTCCCCGCGGACGGCAGACCGCGACCACCCGGAACCCGTCGGCCGGACGCTCCTCCAGCCGCTCGCTCAACGTCGCCGCTTCACCATTGCGCCCGACGACAAGCACACGGCGCATGCAGCGACCGCGATAACGGTGCCGGCTCAGGTCGCGACGCAGGAAGTACCGCAGCAGCAGGGCAAGCATCACCGTCGCCGGGATCGCCAGCACCACGAAGCCACGGGCGATCTCGCTCTTCGTCGCGTACGACGCGATCGCCACGACCGCGGTCAGGCCGACGCCCGAACGAAGGATGGAACGGAACTCGTCCGCACCCGCGCCGAAGGACCGGGACTCATAGCCCCGGGACAGCGCGACCGCGGCCACCCAGGCCAGCGGCAGCAGACTTCCGAAGATCAGATAGCCGGCGCCGACGGTGTAACCGAATCTGGTCAGCAACGCGATCGAGGCTCCGATCACCGCGGCGAGCAGGTCGCCACCGATCGCGGCCCAGCGATAGACGGCGACCCAGGGCGGCTCCGTCACCCATGCGGAACGCGGCACGATGGCAGGCACCGTGTCCGGAACGACCCAGACCGGCCGACGCCGATCGAGCACGTCCGCAGCGGTCGGCTCGATGGGACCCACCTCCGACATGTTCTCCCCCATGACGGCATTATCCGTCACCCTCAGTCACCCCCCGGTGAGAATCGGGCCCCGCTTCCCCCGGGTCCGATTTGCCGCATGTTCGCCACCCCGTCGGCAGCAATTTACCTGAGGGTACTACGTGGGACGGGCTTCCGACAGCAACAACTCCGACAGGCTGTGAACAACCTCTTAACAGCTGATGGGCCGACTCTGGCGGGTCGACCCATCACGCTGCGTGTCCCGGCCGCCCAGTCCGCCGAGACCTCGATGTCAGCCCGCGATCAGGCCGTCACCGCTGATCAGCTCACGCATCTCGGCGAAGGTGCTGTCGCTCGGCGGCAGGATCGCGTCCGAGTCGTGCAGCTCGGTGTCCGGCACCCGCTCGCCGGCCCGGACGAAGTCCAGCAGCGCACCGAAAGCGGTCTTGAAGCCGGCCTCGTCGTTGGCCGAAACGGCCTTCTCGAGGTCGGTGTCGACCAGGTTCAACTGGTCGAGCTTGTCGTCGGCCAGCTTGTACTGACCTTCGCCCATGATCCGGACGATCATCGTGCGTCTCCGTCCTGCGGCCGAACCGGCTCTGCTTGCTGACTGGGCTGCTGCACAGGCTGCGTCGCGCCGGGCGCGTCCTGGGCGATTTCCTTCGGTGCCGCGCTGCCGCCGAGCTGCGCCTTCATCGCGGCCAGCTCGTTCTCCACATCGGAGCCGGACGACATCCGCTCCAGCTCGAGCGTGATGCTGTCCTTGCTGCTGCCGCTGGCGTCGTCGAGCGCGCCGGAGGCGAGCAGCTCGTCGATCGCGCCCGCCCGGGCCTGCATCTGCTGGGTCTTGTCCTCGGCCCGCTGGACCGCCAGGCCGACGTCGCTCATCTCCTCGGAGATGCCGGAGAAGGCCTCGTTGATCCGGGTCTGCGCCTCGGCGGCCGTGTAGGTCGCCTTGATCGTCTCCTTGCGGGTCCGGAACGACTCCACCTTCGCCTGCAACCGCTGCGAGGCGAGGGTGAGCTTCTCCTCCTCACCCTGCAACTGGGCGTGCTGGGCGGTCAGGTCGTCGATCTGGCCCTGCAGCCCGGACTTGCGGGTCAGGGCTTCGCGGGCCAGGTCCTCACGGCCCATCGAGAGCGCCTTCTGGGCCTGGTCCTGGAGCTTCTGCGACTGCGACTGCAGCTGCGAGGCCTGGAGTTCGACCCGCTTGCGGCTGGTGGCGACGTCGGCTACACCCCGGCGTACCTTCTGCAGCAGTTCGAGCTGTTTCTGGTACGAGTAGTCAAGGGTTTCGCGAGGATCCTCAGCCTTGTCCAAAGCCGAATTGGCCTTGGCCTTGAAGATCGTCGACACCCGCCTGAAGATGCTCATCGATATCCGTACCCCTTCTGTGCCGGAGAGTGGACCCGGCGTGCGTGTCAACCACCCTATGTCCCGATGGGTCACCACACCATCAGGACCGGCCCCGATAAAGTGGTGGTCAGGTCCGGGGACCACCCCGAGTCGGGCGAGCCGCCCGGTTGAGCCAGCCAGCCAGTCCCGAATGAGGTTCAGTCCCCGTGTTCCGACGTACCAAGTCTGAGACATCTACACAAACTCCGGCCAGCGCCCCCGGCAAGGTCGGGGGTAAGGGCCGGCCTACCCCGACCCGCAAGGACGCCGAGGCGGCCCGCAAGCAGGCGCTGAAGAAGCCGCGTAACCGCAAGGAGGCCTCGGCGTACCGGCGCGAGAAGGTCCGGATCGAGCGCGGCAAGATGCAGGAAGCGATGAAGACCGGCGACGACCGCTACCTCCCCGCCGCCGACAAGGGCCCCGTCCGCCGGTTCGCCCGCGACTACGTCGACGCCCGCTGGTCGGTGATGGAGTTCGCCCTGCCGGTGCTGCTGGTCATCTCCCTGCTCGGTGTCGTCTTCGCCCAGGCCTTCGTCTGGCTGCCCGGCCTGGTCAACATCCTGTTCCTGGTGATGATCGTCGCGATCGCCGGCGACTGGTTCCTGCTGACCGGCGGCGTCAAGCGAGCCGTCACCCGCAAGTTCCCCGACGACTCGGCCAAGGGCATCGGCTTCTACGCCGTCCGCCGCACGATGCAGATGCGCCGCTGGCGCCTCCCGAAGCCGATGGTCGCTCGCGGGGAGAAGCCGGTCTAGTACTCCAGTGCAGTCACCCCATCCCCGTGAGGGTTCGCCCACTCCCGTGGGGGTTCGCCCACTCCCGTGAGGGTTCGCCCACTCCCGTGGGGGTTCGCCCACTCCCGTGAGGGTTCGCCCACTCCCGTGGGGGTTCGCCCACTCCCGTGGGGGTCAACCCATTCCCGTGGGGTCAACCCACTCCCATGGGGTCAACCCACTCCCATGGGGTCAACCCATTCCCGTGAGGGTTACCCCATTCCCGTGAGGGTTCGCCCACTCCCATGGGGTCAACCCATTCCCGTGAGGGTTACCCCATTCCCGTGAGGGTTCGCCCACTCCCATGGGGTCAACCCATTCCCGCGGGGGTCAACCCATTCCTGTGGGGGTTAGCCCATTGCTCTAGCAGTGGGGTAACCCCTACAGGAGTGGGCGAACCCCTCGGAGAGGGGGTCGACCACAGCGGGCTGACCTGGGGGCGGGGCCTTGGGCGCGGGACCGGCCCCGCCGGTACGACGAAGTTCGGCTGCGCCGTTCGGGTGGGTGCGGGCGAAGGCGGTCACCCAACCAGGCAGTGGTCGGGCGGGTCGAGTTCAGCCCGGCTGCGGTGACGCTCGACTCGCCGTCGGCGGCAAGGACTTCGAGCTGCACTGCCTGGCTGGCGATCGGGCGGCTTCGGGACAGGTGCGTCGCGAGGCAGGAGCGGCGCGCAGGCAGTGAGCGGCGCGCAGGCAGTGAGGGGCGCTGAGCGGGTTCGGCGTACGGGGTGGGGGGTGGGGCAAGTAGGGTCAGGGCATGGACTTTCGGTATCTCGGGAACAGTGGGTTGAAGGTCAGTGAGATCTCGTACGGGAACTGGCTGACGCACGGGTCGCAGGTGGAGAACGAGCAGGCCAAGGCTTGTGTGAAGGCGGCCCTGGAGGCCGGGATCACCACGTTCGACACCGCTGACACCTATGCCAACACCAAGGCGGAGAGCGTTCTCGGTGAGGCGCTCGAGGGCGTACGCCGGGAGTCGGTGGAGATCCTCACCAAGGTGTACTGGCCGACCGGGCCGGGTGGACCGAACGACACGGGGCTGTCCCGCAAGCACATCCACGAGTCGATCAACGCGTCGCTGAAGCGGCTGAAGACGGACTACGTCGACGTCTACCAGGCACACCGGTACGACACGGAGACGCCGCTGGAAGAGACCATGGAGGCCTTCGCCGACGTGGTCCGGCAGGGCAAGGCGCTGTACATCGGTACGTCGGAGTGGACCGCCGAGCAGCTCCAGGAAGGGCACCGGCTCGCTCGCGAGTTGCGGATCCCGCTGGTGTCGAACCAGCCGCAGTACAGCATGCTCTGGCGCGTGATCGAGGCCGAGGTCGTGCCGGCCTCCGAGGAGCTCGGCATCGGGCAGGTCGTGTTCTCGCCGATCGCTCAGGGCGTACTGACCGGGAAGTACCTGCCGGGACAGCAGCCGCCGGAGGGGTCGCGGGCGACCGACGAGAAGGGTGGCGCGAACATGATCACCCGGTACCTCAACGATGACGTGCTGACCCGGGTGCAGCAGCTGAAGCCGATCGCGGAGGAGGCCGGCCTGTCGCTGGCCCAGCTCGCGATCACCTGGGTGCTGCAGAACCCGAACGTGTCGTCGGCCATCATCGGCGCGTCCCGGCCGGAGCAGGTCACCGAGAACGTGAAGGCCGCCGGAGTGAAACTCGAGGAGGGCCAGTTGAAGCAGATCGACGAGGCGCTCGGCAGTGTCATCGAGCGGGACCCGGCGAAGACCGCACAGAACTCCCCGCAGACCAGGCCGGGCCGATGAGCTGGACGTGGCGGTTCGAGACCGCCGACGGTGCGCCGGCCGATCCGGGTGAGTTGTCCGGGGCCGACTTCTCGGCTCAGGGCGACGCGGAGAGCTGGCTCGGCGAGATCTGGCGCGAGCTGGCCGACAAGGGCGTGGGGCAGGTCTACCTGCTCGAGGACGGGCGTGAGGTCTACGGCCCGATGAGCCTCGCTGCCCAGGAGTAGGGCGGGTGAAGAAGACTGCACGCCTGCTACTGAGCTTGCTGGTCGGCCTGGCGCTGGCCGGCACCCTGACGACCACCGCGCAGGCTGAGAACGGCTACCGCTTCTGGGGCTACTACCAGTGGACCGGCGGTCAATGGGCCTTCGCGCAGAAGGGGTCGGACGGCATCGTTCCCGCGGACGGTTCCGTCGAGGGCTGGCGGTACGCCGTCGGCGGCGCCAAGCCTCGCGTGCCCCGCGCTGCCGGCGACTTCCAGGCCATCTGCGGAACGACGCCGGTCGAAGCCGGTAAGAAGCGGGTCGCGCTGGTGATCGATCCCGGTACTCCGGCCGACTCGGCGACCGGCCAGGCTCCGCCGACCGCGAACGGAACCTGTGTCGTCGCGGCCCCGACCGCGACCGGCGCGAAGATCCTCGCCGCGGTAGGACCGGTCCGGATCGAGAAGGGCCTGACCTGCGGCATCGATGGCTACCCGGAGACAACCTGCGGCCAGCCGGTGAACAACATCCAGGTGCCTGCCACCGACGCTCCGGTCCAGCTGCAGATCGAGGCCCCGGTCGGTTCCTCGCTCATCCCGACCGCGACCCCCCAGGCCAACTCGCCTGTCGCGACACCGACCAAACAGGACGACAACAGCGGTGCGCCCTGGGGCGGTATAGCGGGCTTCGTGGTCCTGGTGCTCCTGCTGGCCGGTGGTGGCTTCCTCCTGAGCCGTCGTCGCCGCAGTCAGCACGCAGGCCAGTAGGTTGCGCGCAGTCCACCACCTGACACTCCCCCGGGCCCTGCACCCGGGGGCTTGGTGGCTATGGGCTCTAGGCATGGCAGTAGCGGCCAGCAGGACACGCAACCCCGTCCTGCTGGTCCTGATCCTCGCCGTAGCCGGCTTCGTCGTCGCTGCACGCCGCAGCGACGCGCCCTGGGCCAACAGTTATGTCGCGTTCCTCAAGTTAGGCCTGGTCGTCATCGGCCTGCGGGTAGTCCTGCAGGCGCTCCTGTCGACCCGCTCGCAGGGCAACACCGTGCTCTTCACCTTGCCGCAGATACCCCTCCCTGAGTGGGCAAACGGCGTGAAGCTCGGCGGCGAGGTGACCGCCGAAGCCCTACTCACTGCCCTGTACGACGGGGGCCAGCTCGCGGTGATGCTCTGCTGCATCGGCGCGGCCAATGCGCTGGCCAGCCCGCGGAGGTTGCTCAAGTCGTTGCCCGGGGCCCTCTACGAGATGGGCGTGGCCTGCGTGGTCGCACTGACCTTCGCTCCGCAACTAGTCACCGACGCCAGACGGATCCGCGGCGCACGGCGACTCCGCGGCCGGACCAGAGGCTCCTTCCGTACTACGGCGATGCCCGTGCTGGAAGGCGCTCTCGACAGGTCGGTCGAATTGGCCGCGGCGATGGACTCCCGTGGCTACGGCCGGACCGCACACGTGCCGCGTCGCCAGCGCAGGATCACCGGAGGCTCGGTGCTACTAGGCCTGCTCGGCATCGCACTAGGCGTCTACTCCCTGCTCACAGACGCAATGGCGTTCCCTGTAGCCATGACTGCCCTGGTGATCGGTTTGCTGCTGGCTGTCGGCGCCATGGCCATCGGCCGTCGCCGAGTGACCCGGACCCGCTACCGCCCTGATCCCTGGGCGCTTCCCGAGTGGCTCGTCACCGCAGCAGGAGCCGCTTCCGCCGCCACCATGATCGTTGCCGCCGCCCGTGGAGTGAACGGCCTCGTCCTGGCCGGCCCACTGGTGGTCCCGCCCGTACCTGCAGTCCCGGTGGTCGGGCTGCTGATCGGACTCGCCCCTGCACTAGCCGCACCGCCGCTGACCCGGCGGGCCAAGTTGGTGCCCGCGTGATCGAGTTCGATCGGGTCACCGTGACGTACGCCGGCGCGAAGGAGCCCGCCATCAACGACGTGAGCTTCACCGTTCCGGAAGGCGAACTGGCCCTGGTGATCGGCCGCACCGGGTCCGGCAAGTCCACCCTGCTCCGGACCATCAACGGTCTCGTGCCGCACTTCACCGGCGGCACCCTGGCCGGCCGGGTGCTGGTGAACGGCCGGGACACCCGCGAGTACCGGCCGCGCGACCTGGCCGATGTGGTCGGCATCGTCGGCCAGGACCCGCTGTCCGGGTTCGTCACCGACACGGTCGAGGACGAGCTTGCCTACAGCATGGAGTCTCTCGGCATCGCCCCGGACGTGATGCGGCGCAGGGTCGAGGAGACCCTCGACCTGCTCGGGCTGGCCGACGTCCGCGATCGTGCTCTGACCTCGCTGTCGGGCGGTCAACGGCAGCGGACCGCGATCGGCGCTGCCCTCACCTCGCACCCCGCAGTACTGGTGCTGGATGAGCCGACGTCAGCGCTGGACCCGCAGGCAGCCGAAGAGGTGCTGGCCGCGCTGCAGCGCCTGGTGCACGACCTTGGTGTCACTGTGGTGATGGCTGAGCACCGGCTCGAGCGGGTCATCCAGTACGCCGACAGGGTGATCGAAGTGCCAGGCGGCTCTACTGCCGTGTCCACTGGCCTCCCGGTCGACCTGATGGTGACAGCGCCGGTCGCGCCGCCTGTAGTCGAGCTAGGCCGCCTTGCAGGCTGGTCACCGCTACCGCTCTCGGTCCGCGACGCCAGGCGCGCAGCAGTGGCGCTCAGAGGCCAGCTAGCCGACCTCGCTCCCCTGCGCCCGGCACCGGTCGACGGCCGCGAGCTTGCCAAGTGCAACGACCTGGTCGTTGCCTACGGCACTGTCACTGCGTTGCGTGGCGTCTCCCTGACCATCAACGCGGGCGAGGTAGTCGCCCTGATGGGTCGCAACGGCGCCGGCAAGTCCACCCTGCTCAATGCGCTGGTCGGCCTGATCACACCACGCTCCGGTACTGCGACGGCGGCCGGCGCCGACCCACGGCGTACGCGCCCTAAGCAGTTGGTCAAGGCAGTGGGGCTCGTGCCGCAGGAGCCCGCCGACCTCCTGTACGCCGCGACCGTGGACGACGAGTGCGCAGGAGCCGACGCCGACTTCCGGGTACCCGCCGGGAGCTGTCAGGCCGTGCTGAACCGCCTTGCTCCGGACATCGACGGCCAGCTGCATCCCCGTGACCTGTCCGAAGGACAGCGGCTCTGCCTCGCACTCGCGGTCGTGCTCTGTGGCGCTCCCCCACTGCTGTTGCTGGACGAACCGACCCGCGGCCTGGACTACGGCGCCAAACGCCGCCTGGTCGCAATCCTCCGGGAGCTCGCGGCAGCCGGGCATGCGGTAGTCCTGTCGACCCACGACGTCGAGATGGTCGCCGAGGTGGCCACCCGCGTCCTCGTACTGGCCGATGGCGAACTGGTGAGCGACGGCGAGACCGCGACCGTCATAGCGGGCTCCCCCGCCTTCGCGCCGCAGGTGGCGAAGATCCTTGCCCCGCTCCCCTTCCTCACGGTCGGCGAGGTAGCGAGCGCCTTGGACCGTGCCTCATGAGACTGGTCCGCCTCAAGCCCCGCAGTACTGCGACCCTCGTGCTGGCCTCGGTGATCGGCCTACTGGCGTTCGGCTGGCCCCTGCTCTGGCAGAGCTCACAGGCCGGCGCATCGGCCATCGGGCACACCACTGACGCCCCCTGGCTGTTCGTGCTGCTCCTGCCGCTACTGGTCGCCGTAGTACTGGCCGAGCTCGCCGAGTCGGGGATCGACGCCAAGGTGATCTCCCTGCTCGGCATGCTCGCTGCGGTCGGCGCAGCGCTGCGTGCACTCGGCCCTGGTACTGCGGGGCTCGAGCCCGGATTCTTCCTACTGATCCTGGCCGGACGTGCATTCGGTGCCGGCTTCGGATTCGTACTGGGCGCGGTGTCGCTGCTGGCCGGTGCGTTGATCAGTGGCGGGGTCGGGCCCTGGATGCCGTTCCAGATGTTCGCGTGCGCGTGGGTGGGTTGCCTGGCCGGGCTACTGCCTCGCCTCGGTGGGCGGCTGGAGCTCTTGCTGCTGGCCGCGTACTCGATGGTCATGGGCGTGCTCTACGGCCTGGTGATGAACCTGTGGTTCTGGCCCTACGCGACCTTCGGCAGCGACTTCTCGTTCGTCCCTGCAGACTCCCTCGCGGAGAACCTGCACCGGTACTTCCTGTTCGTGGTGGCGACGTCGCTGGGCTGGGACATCCCCCGCGGCGTGCTGTGCGCAGTACTGGTCCTGCTCCTCGGGCGGCCGATCCTCAATGCGTTCCGGCGAACCGCCCGCAAGGCAGCGTTCGACGTACCGGTCGTGTTCGAAGACGGGAGCCGCACCGATGGCTGAGCTGGTCACTGGGCCCGACGGCGCGATCATCGACGGCGTACTGCGGCTAGGCAGCGACGGCGTCGTCGCGGTTGATGGCTACGAGGTGTCGACAACCCGTACGCCGGACGGTCTCCGCTACGACGTCCGTACGCCGGATGGCGAGCGCCTGTCATGGACCACCCCAGCCCAGCCGAGCAGGCTAACCCTGGTGCTGGGCGGTGCTCGATCGGGGAAGTCCACCGAAGCCGAGCGACTCCTCGGCGACTACCCGGATGCCGTGTACGTGGCAACCGGCGGCGATGGTGCGAACGACCCGGAATGGGCCGACCGGATCGCCAAGCATCGTTCCCGACGGCCGGCAAGCTGGGGTCTGGCAGAGACCATCGACCTCGTCCCCTTGCTGGAGTCGGCCGGGCCGCCGCTACTGATCGACTGCCTGACCCTTTGGCTCGCCAGGGTGATGGACAAGTGCGAGGTGTGGGCGGACCACGGCCGCGTATCCGAGGTGGAGACCCGGATCGAGCAACTCGCCGATGCCTGGTCACGAACCCCGCGGCTAGTGGTTGCCGTCAGCAATGAAATCGGCTCCGGCGTCGTGCCCGCCGATGCCGGCACGCGACTCTACCGAGACCTGATGGGCCGGGTGAACGCAACCGTCGCCCGCCGATCCGACTCCGTCCTCTGGTGCGTCGCCGGACGGACCGTCCCGCTGTGAGCAGCCACCACCGAACCGACGCCAGGGCGGCGCGGCGCGACATGACGGGCGTCGCGACATGAGGGACGGCGCCAAGCTCGCACTCGGCACTTTGTCCGTGCTCCCTGCGCCCATGCCGGGCAAGGTCGACCGGGCCGTGGCTGGTCAAGCGATGGTGCTCGCACCGGCGGTCGGGCTGGTGCTCGGCGGCATCGCGGCCGGTGTCGTCGCCGGCGTCCACGCACTGCAGCCAAGCGCACCCCTCCTGGCCGCCGTACTAGGTGTGCTCGTGCTGACCGCCTTGTCCGGCGCGCTGCATCTGGACGGACTCGCCGACACCGCGGACGGGCTCGGCAGCCGGCGGGACCGCGAGACGATGCTCCGGATCATGAAGCAGAGCGACATCGGCCCCTTCGGTGTCGTCTCGATCATCGCCGTCCTGTTGATCGATGTCGCCGCCCTCACCGCCTGCGTGCAGGCCGGCTTCGGTTGGCAGGCGATCCTCATCGCCACCGTCGCCAGCCGCCTCACTCTGCCCTGGTCCTGCCGTCCGATCGTCCCCTCGGCCCGACCGGACGGTCTCGGCGCCATGGTCGCGGGCACCGTCCCCACGATCGCTGCTGCCGTCGCCACGGCCGTCGCAGCTGTCGCCGCCGTGGGTCTCGCCTGGTTCACCACCACCGGCAACTCGGAGCGGATCGGCGCGGCACTGGCCGTCCTTTTCGCCGTCGTCGTCGGCCTGCTAGCGGTCCGTCGGGCCCGCACGGCCTTCGGCGGCATCACCGGCGACGTCCTCGGTGCAGCGGTCGAATTGGCCCTACCAGCGGCCCTCCTCACCCTGGCCCTCGTCAACTGAAGCTTGCGTCCGAACAACCGAGGGTCCTGCCCCACGGCCGTTCGGACGCAAAAGTGGTGTCCTTGACCGGTGGGTGCATTAGTGTCCTCGCGGGGATTGAGGCGGACAGGACTACGCGTAATGACGAGGACACATGGCGATCACTTTCCGGGTGGGGAAAAATCCAGAGGCTGCGAAAGCGCCGCGATCCGTTATCTTTATGTAATGAATGCAACTCGTCCAGCGCCTGGCTCGCAGGCTTCGCTTCGCGAAGCCAACCGCGAGCGCGTCCTGGGGGTTGTCCGGCAGCACGGGCCGTTGACGCAGGTCGAGATCGCCGCCGCGTCCGGACTGTCCGCCGCGACCGTGTCGAACATGGTCAAGGAGCTCGATCACGCCGGCCTGGTGGGCCTGTCCCGCAGCATCCGCAACGGGCGCCGCGCAGTACTGGTATCGCTGGCTTCGGGCGGCGGACTGCTGGCCGGGGTCGCGTTCGGCGAACGTGACGTCCGGGTCGCGATCGCCTCCGAGAGCCGCGAGATCCTTGCCCAGCAACTGATGCCGCTGCAGGCCGACCACGTCGCCGACGACGGGATGGAGCGCGCCGCCCGGCTGCTCGCCGACCTGGCCGAGACGGTCGGCGCGAGCGTCGAGGACATCGGCGCGATCGGCTTCGGCCTACCCACGCCGGTCGACTCCGTCAGCGGCGAGGCCGGTTCCGACACCGTCCTGCCGGGCTGGCGCGGCGTCAACGTCGCCGCGGCGATGGCCGGTCACCTCCGCGCCCCCGTCGTCCTCGACAACACCGCGAACCTGGCCGCACTGGGCGAGCTGAGGGCCGGCGCGCTCCGCGGCGTCCAGCACGGCTGTTACCTGAAGTTCTCGTACGGCGTGGGCGCGGGCATCGTGCTCGGCGGTGAAGTGTTCCGCGGCTCGGCCGGTACGGCGGGCGAGATCGGGCACCTCACGATCGACGAGAACGGCCCGATCTGCCGGTGCGGGAACCGCGGCTGCCTGGACACCTTCGTCGGCTCTCGCGCCTTGCTCAGCAGCCTCGCGGCGTCGCACGGCGCGCTCCGCCTCCGCGATGTCGTCACCCGGGCGCTGGCCGGCGATCTCGGCTGCCGCCGGGTGATCGAGGACGCGGGCCGCCGGGTCGGGGTCGCCGTGGCCGGCCTGGTGAACCTGTTCAACCCCGAGGTGATCGTGGTCGGCGGCAAGATGGCCGAGGCCGGGGACCTGATCCTGGACCCGCTCCGGGAGGCGCTGGACCGGTGCGCGATCCCGAGCGCGGCCGCGACGGTGGAGTTACGGCGGGCCGAACTCGGTGACGAAGCGGATGTGCTCGGTGCCATTGAGTTGGCATCCGTCCTCAGCCATGCACGAGCCGCCAGGCCTGCCGAGACAGCCGTGTAACAACGATATGTCTATTTCTTGAATTCAAGCCTTGACGTCAAGGCTGGTTCTGCCCTTGACTCTGCTCAGGCCTACTCGGGCCCTCACGTCAAGGAGTTGCACTATGTCCGTCTCACCAACCCGTCTGCTCGGCCTCGGCATCGCCGTCACCGCCGTTGCCCTCTCGTTGGCCGCTTGTGGGTCGGACGACAAGTCCGACTCCGCCGGTGGCAAGTCCGGCAACAAGATCGCGCTGCTGCTCCCCGAGTCGAAGACCACCCGGTACGAGAGCCTCGACCGGCCGCTGTTCACCGCGGCCCTCAAGACCGACTGTGCCGACTGCGAGCTGATCTACAGCAACGCCGACCAGGACGCCGCGAAGCAGCAGACGCAGGCTGAGGCCGCGCTGACCCAGGGCGCCAAGGTGCTCGTCCTCGACCCGGTCGACGGCAAGGCCGCCGCCGCGGTCGTCGCCGCCGCGAAGGCGCAGAACGTCCCGGTCATCGCCTACGACCGCTTCATCGACGGCGCGAACTACTACGTCTCGTTCGACAACGAGACGGTCGGCAAGCTGCAGGCGCAGACCCTGCTCGACACCCTGAAGGCGGCCGGCAAGACCGCCGGCAACCTGGCCGTCATCAACGGCTCGCCGACCGACCCGAACGCGGCCGACTTCAAGAAGGGCGCGCACAGCGTGCTCGACGCCAGCGGCTACAAGATCGCGGCTGAGTTCGACACCCCGGACTGGAGCCCGGACAAGGCCCAGGCCTGGATGGAAGGCCAGCTGAGCGCGATCAAGAACGGCCTCGTCGGCGTCTACGCCGCCAACGACGGCACCGCCGGTGGCGCCATCGCGGCCCTCAAGGGTGGTGGCGTGAAGCCGCTGCCGCCGGTCACCGGTCAGGACTCCGAGCTCGCCGCGATCCAGCGGATCGTCTCCGGCGACCAGGCGATGACCATCTATAAGGCCGTCAAGCCGCAGGCCGAGGCCGCCGCCAAGGCCGCCGTCGCGCTCGCCAGTGGTGGCAAGGCCGACTCGACCAGCGACTTCAAGGGCGTCCCGGCGACGATTCTCGACCCGATCGCCGTCACCAAGGCCAACATCAACGACACTGTGGTGAAGGACGGGATCTACAAGGTCACCGACATCTGCACCGCGTCGTTCCAGGCAGCCTGCACCGCGGCCGGCCTGAAGTAATCCCCCGTTCCGGTGTGCCCTTCGTCCCGGGGCACACCGGACACGTGTGTGTTCGTAAGCCTCAGGAGGCTGATCAATGACTGTCACTCCCACCCCCGCACCAGTGAGCACCGGCACGGTGCTGTCGCTGCGTGGCGTCTCGAAGCGGTTCGGTGCCGTCCAGGCGCTGAAGAACATCGAGCTCGATGTCCGGGCCGGTGAGGTACTCGCGCTCGTCGGCGACAACGGCGCCGGCAAGTCGACGCTGGTGAAGACCATCGCCGGTGTCTATACCGCTGACGACGGCACGATGGTGTTCGACGGGGTGGAGGTGAGAGTAGGCAGCCCGGCCGAGGCCCAGCAGCTCGGAATCGCCACCGTCTTCCAGGACCTGGCCCTGTGCGACAACCTGGACGTGGTCGCGAACCTGTACCTCGGACGCGAGCTGCGCAGGGGCAACGTGCTCGACGAGGTCGAGATGGAGCGCTCCTCCTGGGAGCTGCTCCGCCAGCTGTCCGCCAAGATCCCGAGCGTCCGGATCCCGGTGGCCAGCCTGTCGGGCGGTCAGCGGCAGACGGTCGCGATCGCCCGCAGCCTGCTCGGCCAGCCCAAGGTCGTGATGCTCGACGAGCCGACCGCGGCACTCGGCGTAGCTCAGACCGCCGAGGTACTCAACCTGGTCGAGCGACTCCGCGAGCGTGGTCTCGCGGTCATCCTGATCAGCCACAACATGGCCGACGTGATGGCGGTCGCGGACCGGGTCGCGGTACTGCGGCTCGGTCGTAACAACGGGGTCTTCACGGTCAGCGAGACCAAGACCCAGGACATCATCGCCGCGATCACCGGTGCCACGGACAACGCAGTCTCCGAGCGCGCGGCGCGCCGGACCCGGCAGGAAGGTTCCGCATCATGACCACCCCGGTCGACGGATCGACGGCACCCGTGCAGGACACCGTGCCGGAAGCGCAGGACGCGGCCTCGCTGCCCGCCGATCTGCAGGACGAGCGCCTGATCGCCAGCCACGGCGTCAGCGGCGCGATCTCGGCCTTCACGTCCCGGCTCCGTTCCGGCGACCTGGGCTCGGTCCCGGTGGTGGTCGGGCTGATCATCATCTGGGCCGTCTTCCAGATCGCCAACAGCTCCTTCCTGTCCAGCCGCAACCTGGTCAACCTGACCCTGCAGACCACCTCGGTCGGGGTCATTGCCCTGGGCATCGTTCTGGTCCTGCTGCTGGGTGAGATCGACCTGTCCGTCGGTTCCGTCAGCGGCCTGGCCGCCGCGGTCCTCGGCGTGACGTTCGTGAACAAGGGCTGGCCGTTGGTGCTCTCGCTGCTCGCCGCCGCGGTGCTCGGCCTGGTGATCGGCTTGTTCTACGGCGCGTTGTACACCCGGTTCGGGGTGCCCAGCTTCGTCATCACGCTGGCCGGTCTGCTCGGCTTCCTCGGCCTGCAGTTGCTGGTGCTGGGCAAGGAAGGCACGCTGAACATCCCGTTCGACTCCGGCATCGTCAAGTTCGCCACCCAGAGCTTCCTGTCGCCCGCGATCGCGTACGGGCTGATCGTGGTGGTCGTCGCGGCGTACGCCTTCAGCCGGCTGCGCAACCGAGGCGCCCGCGTGACGGCGGGGCTGTCCGCGGCGCCCACCACGATGATCGCGATCAAGGCCGGGGCGCTCGCCCTGGTGCTGCTGATCCCGGTCCTGGTGCTGAACGGTGACCGCGGCGTCTCGTCGATGTTCCTGTTCTTCGTGGTCCTGGTGCTGGCCACCGACTTCATGATCCGGCGGACCCGCTGGGGTCGCTCGGTGGTCGCGGTCGGCGGCAACGTCGAGGCGGCCCGGCGCGCCGGTATCAACGTCCGGTTCATCTACCTGTCGGTCTTCGCGGCCTGCTCCACCTTCGCCGCCGTCGGCGGCATCCTGGCCGCAGCCCGGCTGATCGCGGTGAACCAGAGCAGCGGTGGCGCCGACACCAACCTGAACGCGATCGCCGCTGCCGTCATCGGTGGCACCAGCCTCTTCGGCGGCCGCGGATCGGCGTACTCCGCACTGCTCGGCGCGCTGGTGATCATGTCGATCTCCAACGGCCTCGCACTGCTCAGCCTGGACTCCAGCGTTCGCTACATGGTGACCGCCGGCGTGCTGCTGATCGCCGTCACGATCGACTCCCTCAGCCGTCGCAGCCGTCAGGCGCACGGCAGGGCGTAACCGACTCGGTGGGCCCTCGTCAGACCCCTGCATCGGCGGGGGCCCGCCGCTCCAACCGCAACACCCTCATACGCGGACCGTCGCTCCCCGCCCGGAGCGACGGTCCGTTCTCTTGTCCTACCGTGATTACAAAACCTCTCGCGTCGCTCGGCGGCTCCTTCGGCCAGACCAGATCGACCAGCTCGGCGACCGGAACCGGCTCACCCTGGCGGAGCAGCCCTCGCTAATGCTGGTTCGCCGGGTCGCGGGGGTCGTTGGCGATCAGTTCGCGGATGTACTGTTCCACCGATTTGTCGCCGGAGGCAACGATCTCCACCAGCAGGTCGAGCCGGATCCGGCGGCCCTGTTCGTACTCTCCGGCCGTCATCGCGATGTCGGCCTCGGCCAGCCGGATCCTGAGCAGCAGATACCTGTTGGAGCTACCGGTGGCCAGCAGGGCCTTGGGCCGGGCGAGTAACTCCCAGGCCTCGTCGACCCTGCCGTGCTTCGCCGCGATCGTCGCCAGCAAACAGGTGGCCCGCGCCTCGTTGTGCTCATGGGACAGCAGGCGAAAAGTCTCCACCGCCTTCGTCAGCTGCGCATCGGCGTCGTCGTACTGTGCGAGCTCGGCGTGAATCTCACCGATCAGCAGCCGGGCCTCGCCCTGGACGTTGCTGTCCGGCGGCGCAAGCCCGATGGCCTGCTCACCCCAGCGAATGGCCGCCTCGTAATCCTTCAGCTCCGCGGCGAGATGGGTCAGATCCCGCAGCGCGAAGAACCGCAGGTGCGTCGGCCCGTCCGGCCGCTCGCTCAGGGCCAGCGCAGCGAGACCGTGCTCACGGCCGCGGTCATAGTCGGCCAGCTGCAACGAGGCAGCGGCGAGCTGCAGTTCGGCGCGGGCCTGCAGGTCGAGCGAGCCGGTCTGCCCGGCGAGCTCGCGCAGGCGCTCGCCCTCACTCCTGCGGACTTCGGGAGTGCCGGCACGATAGGTGTAGCCGGCCAGCTCGATCCGGACCGAGAGCTCGAGCGGACCGGTCTCCGCGAGGACCTCCGCAATGGTCGCCAGCAGGTCGTTGCGTGGCCCGCGCAGCTCGCGGAGGCCGAAATAGCCGATCAGCAGCAGGCCGATTGTGCCGGCGAGTTCAGGTTCGCCGCTGCCGGTACCGACGCCGAGTGCGGACCGGGCCGCGGAATCGATCAGCGACCAGGTGGCGTCGAACCATCCGATCGGGTCGGCCCCGACCGCCGCCTCGGCATCCGGCAGCACCGGTGCCGCGGGCGTCCGGAGATGCGCCGCGGCCGTCCAGCCGTGGTTGATGCCGAAGTTGGCCAAAGCCGTCAGCCGGTGCACCGCTTGAAGATAGCGACGCCATGGCTGGCTCGAATCCCCTGTCAGAGGGAGCTGTTCGGCGGCGTACGAGCGGACCAGCGCGTGCATCTTGTAGCGCCGGAACGGTTCCAGTCCGGCGAGTTCGACCAGGCCGAGGTCCACGAGCTGATCGAAGGCGACCTCGCCGGCCAACTCGTCCGTGTCGAGCAGAGGTGCCGCGACCCAGACCGGGAATTCGGTCACGCCGACCAAGGACAGTCGTGCGAGCAGTTGCCGGGTCCGCGGCTCCGCCAGGCTGAGGCTGCGATCCAGACTGGTCCGTACCGCGAGGTCGCCGGCCACCATCGAGTCCAGCCGGGCCCCCTCGTCCGCGAGCGCACCCACCACCGCAGGCAGCGCGTCGTCGCCGGACAAAGCAAGGCGCGAACCGATGATCCTCAGCGCCAGCGGCAGACCCGCGCACGCGGTCGCCACGCTTTCGATCGCCGCCCGGTCCCGCAGCGATCGGCCGATCAGCTTGGCCAGCAGGTCGTTGCCGGTCGTCGAATCGAGCGGCAGCACCTGCGTGTGAACCGCCCTCTTCAACCCCGGCAGGGATTTGCGGGACGTGACGACCGCGGCACACCTCGGTCCGGACGGAAGAAGCTGGTCCACCGTCTCGGCATCGAGCGCGTCATCCAGTACTACGAGCAGCGCCGACCCGGCAGTCTTCTCCCGGAACAACCCGACCCGGTCCTCGAGTGAATCCGGCACTGCTCCCGCTGCCACCCCCACCGACCGCAGCATCCGGCCGAGCAGCGTCCTGGCCGACACGGCCGCTCCCCCGACGTCCTGCAACCGTGCGAACAGTTGGCCGTCCGGGAACGCGTCCGCCACCAGATGCCCGATCCGCGTCGCCGCGGCCGACTTCCCGACACCAGCGGCACCCCAAAGACAGATGGTTGCCACCCGCTCGCGCGCTCCGTCGGTCAACACCCGTACGCCGGCCGCCAGCAGCTCGTCCCGACCCACCAACAGCGAGATGTCGACCGGTAGCTCTCGCGGCGTCGTCCCCTGCGCCGATGGCTTGGCCGGCCCCATCGCGGACGGGTCGTCTCGCAGGATCGCCAGGTGTAGCCGTCGCAACGCCGGCGCGGGATCCACGCCGTACTCGTCGGCCAGCCGCTCCGCCAGTTCGGCGTACGCGGCCAGTGCCCTCTGTTTGTGCCCGGCTCGATGAAGCGCGGTCATCCAGGCGATCACGAGCCGCTCGCGCAACGGATCCGCCGCGACCAACCGCTGAAGCTCAGGCACCAACTGGTTCTGCCTGCCCGCTGCGAGATCGGCCTCGATCCGGTCTTCCAGCGCCGTCCTGCGTTCCTCCTCGATCCCGGCTGTCAACCGCACCCGGACCGGCTCCGACGCCACCTCCGCGAGCGGTTTCCCCTGCCACAACCCAAGCGCCTCGGCGAGCCCGGCGGACCGCAGGACAGGATCCTGCACGGCCCGAGCCCGAGCCACCGACTCCCTGAACCGCCCCAGATCCACCGCATCGGCCTCGACCTGTACGGCGTACCCGGCACGACTCCCTTCGATCCGCACCCCGGCCTTGCGCAACCGCGAAACATAGACCTGCAAGGCACTTCGCGCCTGCGCCGACGGATCCTCCGGCCACAACAGATCCACCAGCTCGTCCACCGGCACGACTTCATTCGCCCTCAGCAACAAAGCCGCCAGCACCAGCCGCTCCTGCCGCCGCGGCAACGGCACCGGCTCATCCCGGTCCAGGACTTCGACCGCCCCCAGCAAACGAAACTCCATGCCCGCACCCTAGCCATTCCGGCAGACAGCCGGCGACGACTGTCCACAGGTGTCGAGCGGAGGGCCCCGAACGTGCGAGAGCCGCCCGGACCGGATCGGTCGGGGCGGCTCTCGAAGGGGGGTCAGGCCGTTGCCGCGGTCAGGTCGACCTTCGGTTCGGCGAAGTGGCAGGCGGCGGAGTGGCCCTCGCCGGACTTGGCCTGGCGCATCAGCGGCGGCTCCTGGGTGGCGCAGATGTCCTCGGCCTTCCAGCAGCGGGTCCGGAACCGGCAACCGCTGGGCGGGTCGATCGGGGACGGCACGTCGCCGACCAGCCGGATCCGTTCCTTCGGCGGGATGCCGCGGATCGTGCCGAGGTCGGGTGCGGCCGACAACAGCGCCTGGGTGTACGGGTGCTGCGGAGCGCCGTAGATCTGCTCCCGCTCTCCCTGCTCGACGATCTTACCCAGGTACATCACCGCGACCCGGTCACAGAAGTGCCGAACCACGCCCAGGTCGTGCGCGATGAACACGAACGCGATGCCCAGATCGCGGCGCAGGTCCTCCAACAGGTTCATCACCTGCGCCTGGATCGACACGTCCAGCGCCGAGACCGGCTCGTCGGCGATGATCACTTCCGGCTCCACCGCCAGCGCCCGGGCGATCCCGATCCGCTGACGCTGACCACCGGAGAACTCGTTCGGGTACCGGTTGTGGTGTTCGGGGTTCAGACCGACCCGCTCCAGCAGTTCCTGAACCCGCTCCAGTTCCTTGCCGCGCTTCACCAGGTTGTGCACGCGCAACGGCGTACTGATGATGTTCGACACGGTCTGCCGCGGATTCAGCGAGCTGTACGGGTCCTGGAAGACGATCTGGAGCTGACGGCGGAACGGCCGCAGATCCTTCTCCTTCATCTGCGCGATGTCGGTGCCCTTGAAGATGATCTCTCCCGCGGTCGGCCTCAGCAGCCGGGTGATCATCCGGCCCGTCGTCGACTTGCCACAACCGGACTCACCGACCAGACCAAGGCTCTCACCGGGCCGCAGATCGAAACTGACCCCGTCGACGGCCTGGACGACCTTCCTGGCCCGGCCGAGACCGGCCGCCTCCTTGATCGGGAAATGCATCGTCAGGTCACGGACCTGCAGCAACGGGGCCACCGAGCCGCCGGGGATCGAGTCCACGGGGCGCACTGTCTTGCTCATCTGTCTCCTCAGCCCAGTCTCGGTGCGACCTCGGCCTCGTAGATCGAGGCCTTGTCGTGCAGGTGGCAACGGGAAGTGTGTGCGCCAGCGCCATCGACCGGCAACAGCTCCGGCAGGTCGGTGGTGCACCGCTCGCCCTTCACCCTGTCCACGTAAGGACACCGCGGGTTGAAGGAACAACCGCCAGGCAGCGCCAACAGACTCGGCGGCAGACCCTTGATCGGGCGCAACCGCTCACTGGCCGCCGACACGGTCGGGATCGACTCCAGCAGACCCCACGTGTACGGCATCCGCGGCGTGGCCAGCACGTCAGCGGCCGTGCCGTACTCCACACAACGACCGGCATACATCACCAGCACGTCATCGGCCATCTCGGCCACCACACCCAGATCGTGCGTGATCAACACGATCGCCGAACCGAACTCCTTCTGCAAGTTGTTCAGCAGATCCAGGATCTGCGCCTGCACAGTGACATCCAGCGCGGTCGTCGGCTCGTCGGCGATCACCAACTTCGGATCATTGACCAGACCCATCGCGATCATCGCGCGCTGCCGCATACCACCGGAGAACTCGTGCGGATACTGCTTGTACCGGCGGATCGGGTTCGGGATACCGACCAGGTCCAGCATCTCCAGCGCGCGCTTCTTCGCGACATCCTTGGACACCTTGTTGTGCACCCGGTAAGCCTCAGTGATCTGATTACCGACCGAATAGAGCGGATGCAGCGACGACTGCGGATCCTGGAAGACCATCGCGACCGCGTCGCCACGAATCTTCATCAACTCGTTCTCCGACAGGCCGACGATCTCGTCGCCACCCAGCTGGATCGACCCGCTGATCTGGGTCCGCTTACGGTCGTGCAGACCCATCACAGCCATACTCGACACCGACTTACCCGAACCGGACTCACCCACGATCGCCAACGTCCGGCCCAACGGAACGGCATAACTCAAACCGTTCACCGCACTGACCAGACCATCCGCGGTCGGGAACTTCACCGTCAAATCGTCGACCACCAGGTACGGCGTCTCACCGCTCGGCGTCAGCGATGCCGCCCGCCGCTCGCGGGTCGCGATCGACGGGTTGCGCTTGTCCGGCGCTACCTCGCCCTCGCTGGGTACGGTGCCCACCATCGTCTCCTGGCCATCCTTTCGATCTTGGACGGCCTTCCGTCCCTCGTTGCCAGGTGTCGTCACGCGAGCCTCACCCGCGGGTCGATCAGGCTGTAGGCGATGTCGACGATGAAGTTCATCATGACCAGGAAGACCGAGGCCACCAGGACCGTGCCCATGATCACCGGCAGGTCGTAGTTGTTCAGGCTGTCGATGACCAGGTTACCGAGCCCGGGAAGGTCGAAGATCTTCTCGGTGAAGATGGCGCCGGCCAGACTGCCGGCGATGTCCAGGCCGAAGATCGTGATGACCGGGATCAGACCGGAGCGCAGCGCGTGCTTGTAGGTGACCACCCGGTCCGACAGGCCCTTGGCCCGCGCAGTCCGGATGAAGTCCTCGCTCAGCGTCTCGACCATCGAGCCGCGGGAGAACCGGGCGTACTGCGTGCAGTTGTAGACCCCGAGCACGAGCCACGGGGTGAGAAGCCCCGCCACCCACTTGCCGGGATTCTCCGTCAGCGGTGTGTACCCACTGCGCGGCAGGATCGGATAGAGAATGGTGAGGTAGAGCGAGATCATCAGGGCAACGATGTAGTACGGGATCGAACTGAGGACCAAGGTGCTGGTCATCAGCGCCCGGTCACCCACGGTCCCACGTCTCTTCGCCGCCATCGAGCCGACGAAGACACCGATGGTGAGGACCAGGATCGCGTACCCGAACACCAGTGAGACGGTGACCGGTAGCCGGGTCTTCAGAGTCTCGAACACCGGCCGGTCGTTCTTGAACGAGAAGCCGAGGCACGGCGCCGGGCATTCCTGCTTCGCACCGGACGTCTCGAAGGTTCGGCCGGCAAAGATGCCCGCGGTGTACTCCGCGAACTGCTGGATCTTCGGGCGGTCCAGGTGCAGGTTGCGCTTGATCTCGTTGTACCGCTGCTGGGTGCAGTTGCGGTCGCCACAGATCGCCGCCGCCGGATCCGACGGAGCGACGAAGAACAACGTGAAGGTCGCGATCAGCGTGACCAGCACGACACTCAGCGCGCTGACCAGGCGGCGCGCCACGAAATAGAGCACGGGGCTTTCTCCTCACCGATGAGGGTGGTGACCGGACCGTGGTCCGGTCACCACCCCTTCATTCAGAGCCGAACGTAGTACTCAGGCGTTCGGTCAGGGCTGCTTAAGGTAGATCGAGGTGAACTCAGGCATACCCTGCGTCACGTCGTTGATCACGTGGCCGAGGTTCTTCCCGATCGGGAAGTTCGAGGCGCTGTAGTACAACGGCAGTGCCGGGAGGTAGTTCTCCAGGATGTTCTTGTCGACCTTGCTCCATTCCTTCAGCTGAGCGTTCGGGTCGAGCGCGGTGACGCGGTCGATGTCGGCGTCCAGCTTCGGGTCCTGCAGCTGACCGATGCTGTTGCCCAGGGCAATCGCGTCGGACTTGAACAGCACCGGGAACCAGCTGGTGCCGCTCGGCCAGTCGGAGCACCAGCCGGCCGGGGTCTTGCCCAGGTTGACCGGAGCGTTCTGGTCACCGGTGTAGGTGCGGATCTTGGCCTTCGGAACACCGATACCCTTGTACTTGAACCCGGCCGCCTCGTAGACCTGCTTGCGCAGCTGGAAGACCTGCGTCGAGATCTTGTCGTCGATCGAGTAGTACTGGCTGAGCTCGAAGTTCTCCTTGCCGGCCGCCTTCAGCTTCGCCTTGACGTCCGCGGCGACCGCGGGGTCCTCGGCGCCCTTACCGGTTCCGTTCAGACCCGGCAGCTCGAACTTCTCGAAGCCAGGAACGGCCTTCGGCAGGATGGTGCTGGCCGGCGGGTCGGTCTTCGAGTTCTTACCGGCAACCTTGCGATACGAGTCGTACGGGTATGCCGCGGCAACCAGCTTGCGGATCTCCATCGGGATCTTCCGGGTGTCCATCGGGAGCGTGATGGTGCACGGGGAGTCACCCGAAACCAGCTGAGCGGGGTCCTTGACCTCGGGCAGCAGGCTGGTGTCCAGGTTGCTGTAGCTCAGCGCGCTGGCATCCGGACCGGAGCTGGCCAGCACCTGACGCTGGGACTTGATGGTGTCCTGGCTGAACTTGAAGTTGAAGCCGTCGACGTACTGGTGCCGGACCGGGTCGGTGTTCGGGTCCCAGTTCGGGTTCTTCACCAGGTTGAGCGAGGTGCCGGCGTTGTAGGACTGGACCATGTACGGTCCGGTCGCCAGCGGCTTCTGCTCGTAGTTCTTCTGGGTGTCCTTGGCCTTCGGGATCGGCGTGAACATCGGGAACGCCGCGTAGAACGGAAGGTCGTCGAACTTCTTCGCCAACTTGATGACCAGGGTGTTCTCGTCCGGCGTCTCGACGCCGGTGTAGTCGGCGCCACCGGCCGCGTACGGGCCCTTGTACTTGTCACCGTCCTTGAAGAACTGGATCTGGTACGTCGGTCCCGAGTCGTACAGGTCGTGCGCGAAGGAGCGCTTGATCGCGTACGCGTAATCCGCGGCCAGCACCGGCGTACCGTCGCTGTACTTGATGCCCTTCTTCAGCTTGAAGGTCCAGGTCAGACCGTCGGCCGACTTCGTGCCCAGGTCCTCGGCGAGGTCCGGCACCAGAACCGGCTTGCCGGTCTTCTCGTCCAGCTGGTACTGCGTCAGCGTCCGGTAGAACAGCTTCTCGATCTGGTTACCGTCGACGTAGTACGTGTTCGTCGGGTCGAATGTGTCCGGCGTGACGTCGGAGAGAATCGTGACGGTGCCGCCCTTCTTGGCGCCATCAAGCTCTTTCGCCGGCCCCTTGGCAGTCGGGTCGGTCGCCTTCTCCTGGGTGGTGCCCGAGTCGGCACCGCCGTTGCTCCCGGAGTTGTTGCTCGACGACGGGCTGCCGCAGGCAACTGCGGCCAGCATGACCGTGGCCGCCACCGCGGTGATCCGTTTCCACTGCATTGTCGTGTTTCTCCTTTTCTGCCGCTGGGGCATTCGCCGTACTACCGGCGAGTCTTGGGGTCGAAGGCGTCGCGGACCGCGTCGCCGAGCAGGGCCATCGCCAGCACCAGTGCGGTGATGCCAACCACCGGGAGCCACAGGAACAAGGGGTCAGCCTTGAACCAGTTCGTGGCAACCGCGATGGTCTGGCCCCAGGACGGGATCGGTTCGACCAGACCGACACCGAGGAAGGACAGACCTGCTTCCGCCGTCACATAAGCCGGCAGCGAGAGCGAAGCCGAGATGACGATCGGAGCCACCAGGTTCGGCAACAATTCCTTGAACAGAACCTGCCGGGTGGGAACACCGATCGCCTTGGCCGCAAGGACGAACTCCCGTTCCCGCAGCGAGAGAACCTCACCGCGGATGATCCGGGCCAGACCCGCCCAGCCGAAGAACGAGAGCACGAAGATCAGAACGTAGAACCGGGTCGAGGCCTGCTCCTCCGGGGTCAGATTGAACGACCCACCACGCATCGACTCCACGATCGGCACCAAAGCGATCGCGAAGAGCAGGTAAGGCAGGCTCAGGACGAAGTCGATGATCCAGGAAATGAACCGGTCGGTCCAGCCACCGAGGAAACCGGCCAACAGACCCGCAACCACACCGACCACCGTGCCGAACAGAGTCGCCGTGAACGCGACGATCAACGAAGGCCGCGCACCGTAGACCCAGCGGGCGAAATTGTCCCGGCCGGTCTTCGGCTCCACACTCAGCCAGTGCTGCCCGTTGACGCCGATCGTCGGGAAACCGAACTCGTCAACCAGATCGGTGTTGAACGCGTTGTAAGCCTGCCCCTCCAGCTTGGACAGCAACGGCGCGAACACCGCGATCAAGATGAAGAACAAAATGATGCACACGCACACCATCGCCAGCTTGTCCTTGCGAAGCCGGTCCATCGCGATCCGGGTCGGAGACTTGCCATGCGCGACCGACGCCGAACGCACCGGCTCAGCCGACGCCGGGTGTTCCTCGACGCCTACGGTCGAGTCAGGTGACCCAATACTCATTCGCGCTCCGTCAGCTCTGTCAGCCAGATTCAGGTGGTTGATCCGGCAGCGGTCTGTAGATCGTGCCGAGCCATTTGCTCTTCAGAGAGGGCCGTGCGTCAAAACCCTTTGACACGGCGATTCCCCCTCAACCGCGCGCTAGCCTGCCTGACACTGTGACACCAAACCAGCGGTGCCCGGCACCAGTGCACAAATCGTTACCGGAACGGGTACCGGACCGGAACATTTGTCTCCGATGGTCACGGTGAGCAATCAATCCTTCGCGAAACGCGTCGGCACAGCGCCGTCAGTGGCCATTTTGTGCCAGATTGTCACGCTGGGTGTCAGAGCGGGGACCATCGGGTAAATCGGCTCCGGTACGTCTCGAAAGCAGGATCAAGCCCGTTTCGGCTTCAACTTTCCTGGCCTGATCGGGGCCCGCCGGACACTGCCCGGATCTCGCGATGAACCGCGTCCTCCAGACCGAGCATCGGCTGCCGTGAGGCGACGATCACGGCACACCGTCCGTCGGCCGGCAACAGCGGTCGCAACTGCCCGGCATCCACGACCTCGTCGAGGACGAGAAGCACCGACTTCCCGGCCAGCCGGCTGCGCAGTACGCTCGCCCGCTCCTCGACCGAGTCCGGCACGTCCGCCTCGCCGACGCCCAGAGAGGGCAGTAGCTGCCCGAGCACGACCCGCGGCGGCACGGCATCGCCTGACGGATCTTGAAGACGGGCGAACAACTGCCCGTCCCTGTAGTCCCCTGCCAGCCGGTGAGCGAGCTGGATCGCCACAGCGGACTTGTCGACCGCATCCCCATACAGACAGACGACAGCCGGCACGCCGTCCGGTCGGCTACGGCTCAGCTCAGCGACCAGCTCCTTCAGTACTGCGTCCCGCACTACAAGTAGGTCGGTGCCCGCGGGTAGCTCGTGCGGGGTCTGATCCTTCAGCGTCAGATCCAGGGCGGCGTCCTGGCGCAGGATCGACATCTGGAGCTCGCGGACCTCCGCACCCACTTTCGTGCCCAGTTCGTCGGCAAGGCGGCGTACCAGCTTTGTGTAGACAGCCAGCGAGTCCGTCTGCCGCCCGGACCTGTACAGAGCAAGCATGTACGCCGCCGCCACGGTCTCCTGCAAGGGCAGAGCCGCACTGAGGTCAGCCAGCTCGGGCAGTAGCTCCTGATGCCGTCCTAGCTCGAGCTCGGTCGCCAGACGGAGCTCCTGCGCCGCCCAGCGGGATTCGTCGAGGCCGGCCGACAGGCGTCGGCGTACGGGCTCCGATGCCACGTCTGCAAGAGCAGGGCCTCGCCAGAGCGCCAGCGCGTCGACGAGGACCTTACGGCGCTGTTCTGGCTCGTGCGTCGACTTCGCCTGCTGGACCAGCGCGGCGAAGGTCTCGACGTCAGTGCGCCCGGCAGGCCCCTGGACGGCGTATCCCTCCGAGCTGCTCACCAGCCGCGTCTCTGGGTCGGCCTCGGCCAGGAGACCTTTCAACCGTGAGGCATAGACCTGCAGGGCCCGCCTGGGGTTCCCCGGCCTCTCCTCCGGCCACAGCAGCTCGATCAACCGCTCGGACGGCACGGACTTGCCCGGTTCGAGCAGCAGGATCGCCAGCAGCAACCGCTCCTGCGTGCGCTTCAACTCGACCTGCTCGCCACCGACCAGCAGTTGGACGGGTCCCAGCAACCGGTACTCGACCCGTTTCACGGCTGTCAGCGTAGCCCGGTGGTAGGCGCCGGGTAACAGCTCTCCCACATGCTGCGGCTTCGCCGTCCCAATCGGAGGAACGATGTCCGCGCCGCACCTTTCCTGGAGACTGTTCGCCGCTTCCATGGTCCTGATGGGCGGTCTGCTGCCCACCGATGCCGCCGGAGCGGTCCCGGGCCGTGGCTGGTGCAACAGCGCGCTCAGCTCACCAAGCGCCCATTGCCGCGGCGCGGCACCGCGGTTGCGCGACAAAGTGCCGTCGCGCCCACTGGCTGCCGTCGGGCGGTCGCGGCTGCGGGCACGCCGCCGCGACCTGGAGCGGCTAGCGCCCTGCGCGGTCCCGCCTGCCGACCATCACCTTCCGCAGCAAGCTTCACGCCTGGTAAGTGCGCGGTAACACAGCTGTTCGATGCTTGGTGCAGCAACCTGACTCGCTCTCACCAGCAGCCGGCTGTGGCTCTTTCCAGCGGAGCCGGAGCGAGTTTCCGGGGCGGCGACGGAGGTTCCGTCGCCGGCCCCGGTGTCAGCTCTCGCGGACGTTGACTGTCACGAACGGGGGCTTGACGACCTCGAAGGGCTCCTGGCGGCCTCGGATGTCCACTGCCACCTCGTCGCCCTCCTTGACGCTCGCGTCGAGGAGAGCGAGTGCGATGCCCTTCTTGAGCGTCGGCGAGAACGTGCCGGAGGTGACCTCGCCCAGCGCGGCACCGCTCGAGTCCGCGACCGTCATGTGCGGCCGCGGGATGCCACGGCCGACGGCGCGCAGCCCGCGGAGGATCTTGGCCGGCCCGGCCGCCTTCTCCGTGCGCAGGGCCTCGTCGCCCCAGAAGTGCTCCTTCTTCCAGCCGACGGCCCAGCCGGACCGGGCCTGGACGGGCGTGATGTCGGGAGAGATGTCCTGTCCGTGCAACGGGTAGCCCATCTCGGTCCGCAGGGTGTCGCGAGCGCCCAGCCCGGCCGGGACGATGCCGTACTGCTCCCCCGCCGCCATCAGCGCGTCGAACACAGCCACTGCCGCCTCGTTCGGCACCACCAGCTCGTAGCCGCGCTCACCGGTGTAACCGGTGCGGCACACGACTACCGGCGTACCGGAGTAGTCGGCGACTGCGAAGGACATGTAGTCGTGGCCGGTAGGCAGGCCGATCGCCGCGACGACCTCATCACTGTCGTGGCCCTGAACGGCGAGGATCGCGTAGTCGTCGTGGGTGTTCGTCACCACCACGCCCTCAGGCGCCTGGGCCTGCAGCAAACGGACGACCTCGGCCGTGTTCGCGGCGTTCGGGATCAGGAACACGTCGTCGTCGGCGTGCAAGTACGCGATCAGGTCGTCGACCACGCCGCCGGTGTCCGTGCAGCACAGCGTGTACTGCGCCTGGCCCGGTGTGATCTTGCCCAGGTCGTTGGTCAGGCAGGAGTTCACGTACGCCGCGGCGCCGGCTCCCTTCACGGTCGCCTTGCCCAGGTGGCTCACGTCGAACACGCCGACGGAGGTCCGTACCGCGGTGTGCTCGGCAACGACCCCGCCATACTCCAGCGGCATCTCCCAGCCACCGAACTCGGCGAACTTGGCTCCGAGCGCGACGTGCCGCTCGTGCAACGGGGACTTCTTCAGGACGGGAGACTCGGTCATGCAGCGGAACTTACCGGAAACCGATGGCGCAACAGTGTGGCCCGCATCTCCGTGCCACCTCCCCGGCCCCATCCGCGCGCATCCGGATGCCGCCGACGCGTAGCATGCGGGGGCAGCAAGCACGTACCGTCACGACCGGCGACCTGCCACCCGGTCAAGGAGGACTGAGGATTTCGTGAGCACCATCACTTTGAGCAAGTCCGATGCAGCCGGCGTCAAGACCGACGTCCTGGTCATCGGCGTGGTCAAGCTCGACGGCGGCGTCGCCCTGCCCGCCGGTACCGAGTCGCTGAACGCCGCGTACGGCGGGAAGCTGGTGGAGGTGCTGTCCGGGCTCGGCGCCACCGGCAAGACCGGTGAGGTCACCAAGGTGCCCGGCCCGAAGCCCGGCAAGTCGGCAATGCTGATCGCCGTCGGTCTCGGCACGGCCCCGGACGGCGCTCTCAAGACCGAGGACCTGCGCACCGCGGCCGGTGTCGGCATCCGCGCGGCCAAGACCGCGCAGTCCGTCGCGTTCGCCCTGCCGACGCCCGACGCCGAGTGCGTCCGCGCCGTGGCCGAGGGCGCATTGATGGGCCGCTACTCGTTCAACGCCTACAAGTCCGAGGCCAGCGACGATGCCCCCGGCAACGTGATCGTGCTGACTGACCTGGCCCGCAACCGCGACGCCAAGGCCGCGCTCGAGCGGGCCGAGATCGTCGCCGACGCCGTCCACCAGGTCCGCGACTGGGTGAACATGCCCCCGTCCGACCTGCACCCGGCCGAGTTCGCGGCACACGCGGTCAAGCTGGGCAAGGAACACGGCGTCAAGGTCGAGGTACTGGACGAGAAGGCACTGGCCAAGGGCGGCTACGGCGGCATCCTCGGCGTCGGCCAGGGATCGACCAACCCGCCCCGGCTGGTCCGGCTGACCTACACCCCGAAGAAGCCGGTGACGCACCTGGCCTTCGTCGGTAAGGGCATCACCTTCGACTCCGGCGGCCTGTCGCTGAAGACCGCGAGCGGCATGATCAGCATGAAGTCCGACATGGCCGGCGCGGCGGCCGTGATCGCCGCCATCCTCGCGATCGCGCGGCTCGGCCTACCGGTCCAGGTGACCGCCTACGCCGCGATGGCGGAGAACATGCCGTCCGGCTCGGCCGCCCGGCCGTCCGACGTCCTGACCATGTACGGCGGTAAGACGGTCGAGGTGCTGAACACCGACGCCGAGGGCCGGCTGGTGCTCGGTGACGCGCTGGTCCGGGCGTCCGAGGACGCCCCCGACCTGATCGTCGACGTGGCCACCCTGACCGGCGCCTGTGTCGTTGCCCTGGGCACCAAGGTGGCCGGCGCGTTCGCCAACACCGACACCGCCCGGGACCGGGTCGTCGACGCCGCGGTCGCCGCCGGTGAGGCGATGTGGCCGCTGCCGATCCCGTCGGAGATGCTTGACAAGCTCCGCTCCCACTCGAAGGTCGCCGACCTGGCGAACATCACCGGCGAGCCGTGGGGCGGCGCGCTCGCGGCGGCCGCCTTCCTCGGTGATTTCGTTGCCGATGGCATCGACTGGGTGCACCTCGACGTGGCCGGTCCCGCCTTCAACGACGGCGGCCCGTCCGGCTACACCCACTCCGGCGGCACCGGCTACGCGGTCCGCACCCTGGTCGAACTGGCCGCGTCCGCCAGCTGATCACCAGGTGCGGGCTTCCAGCCAGGCAGTGGGCCGGCAGCGGGCGGGGTTGAGGATTCGGCGCGCTCGATCCCGCCGGCGCACTGACTTTGCTCTGCGCGCGATGGGACCACTGCCTGGCTGGGTGATCGCCAACCGCCCCTGCCCCGTTCGCCGCTCGTCACCCGGACCAACCGGGCGTCGGCAGCTGGCTCTAGGCGAGGCCGTTCTTCTTCTGGCGGGCGTTGTACTCACGCATCCGCGGCGGGTAGCCGACCACGGCCGCGTCGTACGACGGAATGCCCAGCTTGTTGGCGAAGTTGTGCGCCCACGCGACCGACGGGACGCGCCGACGGGTCCACTCACCGTCGATGGCGACCAGGAGCAGCGTGTAGTCGGTCACCGCCGTCTTCGGCTCGACAAAACCTTCGACACCCTGGCGGGTCTGGGCGAACTCCCGCAGGTGCGCCTGGTCGGGGTTGTCCGACTTACGCATCGTGCCCGGCCTGTTCCGGCGAAACCAACTCATGGAGTAAGTGTCCCCTATACCCGCAAGTACACAGTCTTTCGAGCCGCCCGTCCTGCTGGCCTGCTGTGGGCGACGGCGTCCGCAGTACGGGCCCGGAAGCGACAGTAAGCGGCCGCGATGACAAGATGACGCCGGGCCGGAACCCCGCGATCCGGGGCCGCCCGCCGACTCAGTAGCCCACGGAGGAACCTGTGACGAACGCGGCAGACAGCACCACGACCTACGACCTGCTGATCCTCGGCGGAGGCAGTGGCGGGTACGCCGCCGCACTGCGGGCCGCAGTACTGGGGATGTCCGTGGGCCTGGTCGAGAAGGACAAGCTCGGCGGTACCTGTCTGCACCGCGGCTGCATCCCGACCAAGGCGCTGCTGCACGCGGCCGAGGTCGCCGATTCGGCCCGCGAGGGTGAGCAGTTCGGCGTACGGACGACCCTCGAGGGCGTCGACATGGGTGGCGTGAACAAGTACAAGGACGGCGTCGTCGACCGGCTCTTCAAGGGCCTGCAGGGACAGATCAAGTCTCGTGGCATCACCGTGATCGAGGGCGAGGGACGGCTCACGTCCCCGACGACGGTCGCGGTCAACGGCACGACGTACACCGGTAAGAACGTCATCATCGCGTCCGGCTCCTACTCGCGATCGCTGCCGGGGCTGGAGATCGACGGCAACCGGGTGATCGCCAGCGAGCACGCCCTGACGCTCGACCGGGTGCCGGAGTCCGCGGTCGTGCTCGGCGGCGGCGTGATCGGCGTCGAGTTCGCCAGCGCGTGGACCTCGTTCGGCACCAAGGTGACGATCATCGAGGCACTCCCCCGGCTGGTACCGGCCGAGGACGCCGACTGCAGCAAGACGCTGGAGCGGGCGTTCCGCAAGCGCAAGATCAACTTCAAGACCGGTACGTCGTTCGAGTCGGTCGACACCCACGACAACGGGGTCCGCGTCACCGTCGCCGGTGGCGAGGTGATCGAGGCCGAACTGCTCCTGGTCGCAGTCGGCCGCGGCCCGAACACCTCCGGACTCGGGTACGACGAGGTCGGGGTCGCGCTCGACCGTGGCTTCGTCACCGTCGACGAGCACCTGCAGACCAGCGTGCCCGGCGTGTACGCCGTCGGCGACATCGTCCCCGGCCTGCAACTCGCCCACCGCGGCTTCCAGCAGGGCATCTTCGTCGCCGAGCACATCGCCGGGCTGAACCCGGCCCCGATCGACGAGGCCCGGCATCCCCCGCGTCACCTACTCCGAGCCCGAGGTCGCCTCCGTCGGGCTGACCGAGGAGCAGGCGAAAGCGAAGTACGGCGAGGTCGAGATCCTGAACTACAACCTCGGCGGCAACGGCAAGAGCCAGATCCTGAAGACCCAGGGCTTCGTGAAGCTGGTCCGGGCCAAGGACGGCGCCGTGGTCGGCCTGCACATGGTCGGCTCCCGGGTCGGCGAACTGATCGGCGAGGCGCAGCTGATCTACAACTGGGAGGCGTTCCCGGCCGACGTCGCGCCGCTGGTGCACGCCCACCCGACCCAGAACGAGGCACTCGGCGAGGCGCACCTCGCGCTGGCCGGAAAGCCTTTGCACTTCCACGAGTAAGTTTGCCGGTGCTGGGACAGGCGGGGTCGTTGTGACCCGGATCCCGCCGGTTCCGGTGGCACCGTAGGCTGACACTCGACCGATCAGACGAAGGAGCAACGACCGTCATGCCGACCTCTGTATCCCTGCCGGCCCTCGGGGAGAGCGTCACCGAAGGAACCGTCACCCGCTGGCTCAAGCAGGTCGGTGACACGGTTGCCGTTGACGAGCCCCTGCTGGAGGTCTCGACCGACAAGGTCGACACCGAGATCCCCTCCCCCGTCGCCGGTACCTTGCTCGAGATCAAGGCCGCCGAGGACGAAACCGTAGAGGTCGGCGCCGAACTGGCCGTCATCGGCGACGCCGGCGAATCCGCCGGCTCGGACTCCGGCTCCGGCGACTCCGCCTCAGCGGCCCCAGCCCAGGCAGACGCCGCCCCGGCAGACTCCGCTCAGGCAGACGCCGCCCAGGCAGACGCCGAATCGACCGGCTCGCCTCAGGCCGACTCCGCGCCCGCTGCCCCGGCCCAGGTAAACTCCGCGTCCGCCAGCTCGGCTCAGGCCGGCTCCGCGTCCGCCGCCCCGGCCGAGGCTGCCCCCGCCGCCGAGGCCGCGCCGCAGGCGCAGGCCGCACAACAACCCTCTTCGGCGGACACTTCGTCTAATAGGCCTCCGGCCGAAGCGGCCCCAGCCCCCGCGGCCTCCCCGGCCCCAGAGCAGGCCTCCTCAGGTGGCTCCGGTACGTCGGTAACCCTGCCCGCCCTAGGCGAGAGCGTCACCGAAGGCACCGTCACCCGCTGGCTCAAGCAGGTAGGCGACGACGTAGCAGTAGACGAACCCCTCCTCGAAGTCTCCACCGACAAGGTAGACACCGAGATCCCGTCCCCCGTCGCCGGCAAGCTCCTCGAAATCAAGGTCGCCGAAGACGAAACCGTCGAGGTAGGCGCCGAACTAGCGATCGTAGGCTCCGGCGACGCCGCCCCGGCGACCTCCGCAGCCCCCGTGGCCCCGGCCGAATCGGCCCCCGCCCCCCAGGCAGCCCCCGCCGAGGCACCAGCTGCTCAGGCCCCCGCGGCTCAGGTCCCGGCACCCCAAGCCCCGGCCCCGCAGGCAGCACCGGCTCAGGTCCCGGCACCCCAAGCCCCCGCCGCTCAGCCGGCCGCCCAGGCTCCCGTCGCGCAAAGCGCCCCCGCCCAGGCACCTGCGGCAGCGCCTGCACGCGCGGCAGCACCTGCCGCGGCCCCGGCGCCCGCAGTACCGGCGTCTTCCAACGGCTCCTCCTCCGACGGCCCCAACTACGTCACCCCGCTCGTCCGCAAGCTGGCTAGCGAGCACGGCGTCGACCTGGGCTCCGTATCCGGCACCGGCGTCGGCGGCCGCATCCGCAAGCAGGACGTGATCGCTGCCGCCGAGGCCAAGAAGGCTGCTGCCGCCGCACCTGCCCCGGCTGCCGCTTCTTCCGCTCCGGCCCGCCGCGGCTTCGGCCCCGGTGATCAGCCCGCTGCGCGGTACGACCGAGAAGATGAGCCGGATCCGCAAGGCCATCGCCAGCCACATGGTCAACTCGCTGCACGTCTCGGCGCAGCTGACCACCGTGGTCGAGGTCGACGTCACCGAGATCTCCAAGCTCCGGAACGCGAAGAAGGCCGAGTTCGAGGCCCGCGAGGGCGTCAAGCTGTCCTTCCTGCCGTTCTTCGCGCTCGCCGCGGTGGACGCGCTGAAGCAGTACCCGAAGCTGAACGCGTCGATCAACGACGAGGCCGGCGAGGTCACCTACCACGCTGCCGAGCACCTGGGCATCGCCGTCGACGCCGAGAAGGGCCTGATGGTCCCGGTCGTGCACAACGCCGGTGACCTGAACATCGCCGGCCTGGCGAAGAAGATCGCCGACCTGGCCAACCGGGTCCGCATCAACAAGGTGCTGCCGGACGAGATGGCGGGCGGCACCTTCACCATCACGAACACCGGCAGCCGCGGCGCCCTGTTCGACACGCCGATCCTGAACCAGCCGCAGGTCGGCATGCTCGGTACCGGCGCGGTCGTCAAGCGTCCCGTCGTGATCACCCACCCGCAACTGGGTGAGACGATCGCGATCCGGCAGATGGTCTACCTGGCGCTGACCTACGACCACCGTCTGGTGGACGGCGCCGACGCGGCCCGCTACCTGACCGCAGTCAAGCAGCGCCTCGAAGAAGCCCAGTTCGACGTCTGATCTCGGGTAGCACCACCCGAACCACCCCGATGGGGCCGACCGCACACCGCGGCCGGCCCCATTGACCTTCCCGGTGAGGCTCTCCAGGAGCCGGCAGGCTCCGTGCGCGACGCCGCCGGCCTCCTCCGAGCAGCAGCCGGGTGCGGTGAGGACCGCTTCATCACCTGACTTCGTCGGGGCGGTCTTATCGGAGTTCGTGGGTACTGGTTCGATGGGTTTCGCTGGCCGCTCCGGATCGCCGCCAGTCCGAGTTCTCCACCCGCGACCGAGGGGCCGTTGATCGGATGAAGTACGTACTGGCCGGTTCGTCCGGCTTCCTGGGCAAGGCACTCACCCGCGACCTGGTTGCCGACGGCCACGAGGTGATCCGGCTGGTACGGCGTACGCCGAGCCAACCCGACGAGGTCCGCTGGGACCCCGCCGCCGGTCAACTCGATCCCGCGGCACTCGTCGACGCCGACGTTCTGGTGAACCTCGCCGGCGCGAACATCGGCCGGCCCTGGACCCCGACGTACCGCAAGACCATCCGCGAGAGTCGCGTCAGTACGACGGCAACTCTCGCCGCCGCGGCCGCAACGCTCGATCGCCGACCGGTGTTCATCACGCAGAGCGGGATCGGTGGCTACGGCAAGGACTGCGGCGACCGCACCCTGACCGAAGACTCCGAACTCGGCGAAGGCTTCCTCGCCGACGTAGTCCGCCTCTGGGAAGGCGCCGCCGACCCCGCCCGAGCCGCAGGCTGCCGGGTCGCATCCCTCCGCACCGGAGTCGTCATCGCCCGCGATGCCCCCGCCTTCCGCCTTCTGTCGCTGCCCTTCCGGCTCGGTTTCGGCGGCCGCCTCGGCTCAGGCAACCAGTACTTCCCAGTGGTCTCCCTGACCGACTGGCTCCGCGCAGTCCGCTTCGTCGCCGAACACGACGAGCTCAGCGGCCCGGTGAACATAGCCCTCCCAACCCCAGTAACGAACCAGGACTTCACCACCGCCCTGGCCAAGACCTTGCACCGCCCAGCCCTCTTCCCAGTCCCGTCCTTCGTCCTCACCACCCTGCTCGGCGAATTCGGCTGGGAACTGATCGGCAGCAAACGCGCCCTCCCCACCAAGCTCCTCACCGCCAACTTCACCTTCACCCACCCCACCGCCCCCCAAGCCCTAACCGCCAGCCTCACGAACCCCGCCTAACCCCCAACCCAGCTCGGCAAGGCAGGCTCGGCCTAGCCAGCTCACCCCGTCTTACCCGGCTCGGGCTCGGGCTCGGGCTCGGGCTCGGGCCGACTTACCCGGCCCGGCCCCGGCCCGGCTCGGCTCAGCTCCGTACGACTCGGCCCCGTCCGGCCCAGCCCGGTACGGCTGGGATCAGCAACGCTCGGTCCGACACAGCACGGCTCGTCGGCTGGGTTGGTCAGAGGGTGGTGATTTGGGTTATTCGCCAGGTGCCGGGGGTTGTTGTTTGGAGGGTGATTCGGCGGGAGGTTGGTTTGCCGGGTGGGAAGGTTGTTCTTCGGCCTGCCTGGTCGACGGCGGCGCCTGAGGTGAGGCGGTCGACGACCTGGAGGACGGCGCGGTCTGTTTCCTCGCTCTCGATGAGGAGGCTTCGGATTTCTATCGTCAGGTTCTCGATTCGTAGGTGCTGGGTCCGGTAGGTCGCGAGCAAACTCTTGTCCGCCTTCCAGGGCACGCTTCCTCGGACGTAGACCGAATCGAGGCCGGTATCCGAGCCGCTATTGAATGCCGAGGACCGTTGTCTGTCGAGCGCTCTGAGTACGTCCAGCCAGGGGGTTGGCCAGTCTGCTCCTGGTGCGGTCGAGACTGCCGCCGACGGAAGCGCTGGAGCACTTGAGGTCGTCGGTGTGACGGCGCTTGAAGGCGGTGGACTCTGCGACGCGTCCGTCGTCGGGGCCTCGGCAGATCCTGTGGATGCTGCGGTGCTGGCTCCTCCGCCCAGTACGCCGACGGTGATCAATCCGAGCAGCAGGACTACTAATGCGGCCGCACCCGCCGCGGCCAGTACGCCGTACGCCGGGGCTCGTCCGCCAATCGCCTCTCTCAACCGCAGACGAAGACCCCGCCGAGTCCGTCTGCTCCTCGTCCCTCGCGCTCCACCCCGACGCCGTGGTCCACCTGGTGTGCGACGCGAGTTCGGATAGGGGCCGCCAGCAACAGCTCCCGTCGCATACACCACTCCAGGCGATTGATCACCCCCACCGGCCTCACTGCCAAGGTCAGCCGACCCGAACGCCAGACCCGGTGGTTGATCGCTTCCAGTTCCCACACTTCGGACCCCGGTTGTCACCTTCTCCGCGCTATGACGTTGGCCGTCGAGTGACTTGAGTCGTTGGCGTCCGCCGGCGTCACCGCCTGTCAGTTCATCGTTGGCTAGGCCGCGGCGGCCTCCGGTTCGTGCCTTGGGTAGACGACCGACCGTGGTTGGCTGTCGTCGGCGGGTGCCGCGGGTGCTCCCCTCTGTTGGTGGCTTTGGGGAGCTGTCCGCACCACCGGATGTAACCGTGGTGGTCGCGGGGTCGGTAGCCGCGTCAGTGGGGGTGGGGCTGAATGGCTCGCGGGCGTGTTGCGATGAGCCGTCCTTTGGAGGCTTGCGTCGGGGTCCTTGGCCGTTGCCGTTCAGGACACCCGCGCCGGGATCTGCGCCGCCTGCGGTCGCGCTGGTTCCGGTCCTGCCATCGGGGTCGTCTGAACCGCCTGACACCGAACCCGAGTTCGAACCGGCCGGCGGCGAACCGTTAGCAGCACCAGGTCCATCTGGTGGGTTGGCGAGGGAGGTTATTGGGGTGGGTTGGGCGAGGTGGAGGATGCGGGTGGCGACTTGGTGGGCGGGGGCGGTGAAGATCGTGGGGGTGAAGATGCGGGGGTTGGCGCCGGCGGTGAGGGCGATTTGGGCGAGCGAGTCGAGGTCGGACTGAGGGGTTGCGGATGGGTGGGTGAGGGTGCGGAGGCCTACGTCGGTGAGGACTGGGCGGCCTTCGGCGTCGAGCATCACGTTGGCGGGGGTGAGGTTGCCGTGGGTTAGGCCGGCGTGATGGATCACAGCTAGGGCTTGCGCGAGGGGGCTGAGCAGGGTGACCAGTTCTCCTGTGGAGAGTGGTTCGCGGCGTTCCAGGAGGCTCGCTAGGGAGCCGGCTGGGACGTACTGGCTGAAGAGGAGCCAGTCGCGGTCGGTTTGGCGTACGTCTAGTAGGCGGGCGATATGCGGGTTGTCGAGGGAGCGGGTCAGGGCGAGGTCCTGGCGGAACTGCTCGACGGCCGGGACCTTGGCTGCCGGGATGCGTTTGAGCACGGCGTGCCGGCCGGAACCGAGGTCTCGGAGCAGCCAGACGGTGCCGGTCGCGCCGGACCCGAGGTCGCGGCGCAAGCTGTAGCCGGCGATGTCTTCGAGTGCCATGTCAGAGAGGATGCCCGGATTGCCGCCGGGCCCACGGAAGTTATCCACAAGGAGGCCTCGAACAAGGCCTCGCGAATTCCATGACCGCCGGTCCGCGGCTGGTGCAGGGCGGCCGGGTGGGGCCGGCCGTTCAGTGCGGAGTACACCGCGGAGTCGTCGGCCAGGAGCCGCGGCCCGGTGCAGGGCTGCTGGGCGGGGCAGAAGCCGAGGCGGGACGCGCGAATCCGTCGCCTGTGGATGGCGGTGAACGGCGGCGGGCGCGTCGACATACACTCGAAGGCGTGCGTGAGATCAAGTATGTGAGGGCTGGGTTCGGCACCGACGCGGTTGAGTACGAGCAGGCGTGGGCGGAGCAACGCCGCCTGCACGCGGCAGTTGCCGAGGGCAGCGGATCGGACACTGTCATCCTGCTCGAGCATCCGCCGGTGTATACGGCGGGCAAGCGCACGGAGCCGCAGGAGCGACCGCTGGACGGTACGCCGGTTGTCGACGTGGATCGCGGCGGCAAGATCACCTGGCATGGGCCGGGGCAACTGGTCGGCTACCCGATCGTCAAACTTGCTTCCCATGTGTACGTCGTGGATTACGTCCGGCGGCTCGAGGAAGCTCTCATTGCCGTGTGCGCCGATCTGGGTGTGAAGACCGGTCGGGTGAAGGGACGCAGTGGGGTCTGGGTCCCGGCGGACGACTGTGGGCGTGAGCGCAAGATCGCGGCGATCGGGATCCGGGTCGCGCAAAGCGTCACCATGCATGGGTTCGCGCTGAACTGCGACAACGACCTCAGCTGGTTCGATCGGATCGTGCCGTGCGGGATCTCGGATGCCGACGTCACCACTCTCACCAAGGAGCTGGGCCGCCAGGTCGCCATCGCCGAGGTGCTCGACTCGGTTGAACGCCACCTGACCGAGGTGCTCGCCTGGGACCCGTACGAACGCACCCCCGACCTGGAGCACACCGAGCCCGCGGTCTCGACCGGCATCACCTACGGCCTCACCGCCGCCCCGGTGTCCTAAGCGAACACTCCGTACGCCGGAAGGTTGCCTACGACGGCGAACGCCTGGATGTGCAGGCGATGCCATCGGCGAAGCCCGTGGGTTGCCGGTGGGGAGGGGCTTTCGCGGGCAGGCTTCGCGGTGGGGTGGTGGGGCGGCTGTTGTCGTTCGGGCGATGGGTGGTCGTGGATACGGTGGGTGATTGTCATGTGCGTGTTGCGTGGCGGCAATGCGGGGGTGGGTGGAGACGGAGCGTGACCTGTGGGGGCGAAGGTTCGCGAAGTGTCGTCGCTGTGTAGCGGGGAAACGTCGCTACGGTGGTGATGTGTCCAAATTCTTTGGCTTCCTCTTAGGTGTCGTAGTTGCGCTGGTCGGTCCGGCCGTGTTCGGGGTACTGGCCGCCGACGGCGGGATCGAGCTGAATGCGAAGGGGATGGCGCTTGCCTATGGCATCGGAGCGCTGATCTTCTGGGCCGTCGTGTCGTACTTCTCGGGCGCCGCGGCGCTCGGTGCGGCGCTGGTGTTCGGCGTGATGATCTACACGGTGCACTGGATCCCCAACCGGATGACGAACTTCCTCAACGACGTGCCCGGCGTGACGTCGGGGATGATCGAGGGCATCAAGCAGTACACGCTGAACGGCGTCGTGCCGATCCTCGCTGTCATCTCGTTGGTGTACGGCATCCAGCTGATCGTGCGGTCCGTGCAGCGGCGTCGCCGGGAGCGGGCCGAGGCGGAGCGGGCGCAGCGCGAGCAGGAGCTGGCGCAGGCGCAGCAGGCCGCTGAGGTCGCCGGGCCGTACCAGGCCCAGGCTCCGTATCCGGTTGCCGGCGGCGACTACCAGCCGGACAACCGCTTCGCTGGTTACGGGAACTCGAGCTACGACGACCTGTTCGACGACGAGCCGGAGCCGGTGCAGCCACGGAACCAGGCCGACGAGCACACCGCCATGTTCCCCACAGCGGGTGCGGAGGCCGAGGCGTACGCCGACGAGGACGAGCGGCCTGACACCGACGAGACCCGGCTGGTCCCGACCGATGGCGATCAGACTGTGCTGGTCCCGACCGCGTCGACCGAGGACGACTCCCCCGTGCAGGCCGCGGACGAGGAGACCGCGCAGGCCGAGAAGCCTGCCGCACAAGAGGAATCAGTCGCCCAAGCGCAGGAACCCGTTGCCCAGGGCGACGACCTCGCCGACGACGAAACCAAACTCACCCCGACGGCCCCGGCCGCAACGCCCACCGCCGGTACTACGGCGGAGCCGGCAACCCCGGCAGCATCAACCCCCGCAGCATCAGAGGCCCGTACTACGGCGGAGCCGGTAACCCCGGCAGCGCCGGCCGCTCCGGCGCCGACCGCATCAGCGCCGACCGTGCCCGACGCCGGTACTGCGGCGCCCGCCACCCCTGCTCCCGCAGAGGAAGCGACGGTCGTCAGCCCGGTCGAGCCCAGCGCCGAAAAGCCTGCTGAAGCAACCGCCGTGGCGCCTGCCACACCGGCTAAGCCCAGCGAAGAAGCACCCGCCGAAGCAACTGCCGTGGCGCCAGCCGCACCGGCTAAGCCCAGCGAAGAAGCACCTGCTGACGCAACTGCCGTGATGCCGGCCGCACCGGTTCGGCCTAGCGGCGAAACGCCGGATGACGCGACTGCTGTGACGCCTGCTGCACCTGCTCAGCCTGGTGGTGCGACTGCGGTGCAGCCGACTGGTCCGGCTCAGAACGGCACGTCGACTCCGGCGGCGTCTTCCAACGCCGGGGCCGGATCGCGACCGCCTGAAGGTACTGCGCAGGCCGCGGCGGCGCCGTTCACCAACGCCGAGCCTGTGCCCGACGTACGGGCTGAGGTGGTTGGGCAGCAGTACCGGGAGCGGATGGACGACGACGCGACCGGTGAGCACCACTTCGGGGCGTTCGAGAATCCGATGCTCTCCGACGAGACGCTTCCGCAGGCGCCCCGGGTGATGGACCTCCCCGGGCAGTTCCGCCCCGCCGGCACCTGACCCAAGCCGTCCGACCGAACAGGCCGGGCTAAACAAGCCGGCTGATCAACCAAACGTCGCCTGACCGCGCTGAACGAAGTGCGGTCAGGCGACGTGCATGCGTTGGTGTTGTCCCCAGCGGGCGTGCTCGGCGAAAGCTTCGTCGTACGCGTGGATCGCCATCTGGCAGACATCCCCTGCCATCTGCGCCCGCGGCGACTCCGTACTCCACGCCAGCATCAGCCGGCGGTGGATCGGATTGCCGGCCAACGGCCGCGTTGTCACATCGCTCGACAACATCCGGTACGACGTAGGCGAGATCAGCGCGACCCCTTGCCCACTGGTGACGAACCCCATCAGCACCGACGTATCAACCGAGTGATGCTCGACCCGCGGCATGAACCCGGCCTGCTCACACGCAGTTCGGAACAGCACGTGGAAGCCACTGTCGTCCGGCGGTTCGCCGATCCATTCCTCGTCGGCCAGGTCGGAAAGGTCGATCTCCTTGCGATGCCGGGTCGCCAAGGCCTTCGGATGATCCGCCGCCATCACCACGTACGCCGTCTCGGACTCCACGATCGTGCAGGCCTCGACGCCCGTGGGGAGCCGCAGCTCGAAGCCGGGGAACTCACGCAACAAGGCGAAGTCCAGCCGACCGCTCTCCAACTGCTGGAGCAGCACGCTGGTAGCCCACTCGACCTCGATGCTGACCTGCTCGATCTCGCCGTGATCCCGCAGCCGGCTGGCGATCCCGGACATCGGCGCGGTCGGGAATCCACCGAGTCGCACGGCGCTGGACTCCACCGCTGTCATCGCCGAAACAGTCGCCGACAGGTGATCGACATCGACCAGGATGGCGCGGGCGCGATCCACGGCGTACCGGCCGAGCGGTGTCGGTGTGACACCGGTGCGGGAACGCTCGAAGAGCTCGCCACCGAACGCTGACTCGATTCGTTTCAGCTGTGCGGTAAGGCTCGGCTGGCTGACCTTGAGCCAGCGGGCGGCCCGTCCGACGGACCCCGCTTCTGCCACCAGGACCACCACCCGCAGGTGGCGCAGCTCGACGTTCATGCGTTGTGACCGTAGTCGAGTTGCGCGCTCAGGACACAGTTGTCGCGTATTGCGGTTTCATCACAGCCAGCAAACTTTCTGTAACGTTCGCGCCGGAATCACGATAGATCAGGTCGCCTTGAGTGCCAGCGCCTCACGGTAACCAAGACGGCGGCCCGTTTTGAGCAGCGTCCGCTCGTACACCCGGGCCCCGAGCCGGACGATCAGGACGGTCGAGAGGAGCAGGATCACGATGGCCAGCAGCGGCTGCCAGACCGGTACGTTCCCGGTCAGCATCCGGCCGGGCATCGACATCGACGACGCGATCGGGACGAACGACGCCACTTCCTTGGCGCCGCCACCGGCGAAGGCCGAGAAGAAGAACGGGATCATCAAGATCATCTGACCGGGCATGGTGGTCGAGCTGAGGTCCTCCTGCCGCGTGGCCAGTGAGCCGGCCACCGCCCAGAGTCCCGCCAGGGCGACGAACCCGAGGACGAAGAAGATCACGAACCAGCCCGCGACCGGCGCGACCACCTTGAGGATGTCGGCCTGTCCGGTCGCCAGCAGCCCGACCAGCGAAGCGGCCCCGATCACCACGATCTGGATGAGCGCGAGCACGGTGTTACCGATCACCTTGCCCCACAGCAGCGCCCGGATCGGGATCGCGGCGGCCAGGATCTCGACCACCCTGCTCTCCTTCTCCTGGACGACGCTCTGCGCGATCTGCATGCCGAAGCCCAGCGCGGTCACGTAGAAGATAAGCGCGAGCCCGATGCTGACGAAGTCGGCCACGACCCCGGGCAGCGGACCAGGATCCAGCAGCTTCTCCCGCAACTGGGTGTTCGCGTGCAGTTGTTCCGGCGTCAGCCCCACCTTGGCGGCGTTCTGCTCCATGCCGAGGTTGGCGACCGCCTCGCGCAGGTTGCTCTGCAGGTCGGTGTCGACCTTCTCCTTGCCCACCACAACGAAGCCGTTGCCGCCCGGCAGGAGCGCCGCCTTCACATCGCCATCAGTGACGAGCTGCTCAGCCGCGGCGAGGTCCGTCGTACGGGTGGCTTCGTAGCTGCTGCCGCCCTTGATCGCGTCGGCCGTCTGCACGACCTTCGCCCCGGCATCGTCCAGTACTGCGATCTTGTCGGGCCCGCTCCTGCCCGCGATCAACGCGGGAATGAGCACGGCAGCCAGTACGAGGATCAGCAGGAACCCGGTCGACCCGAGAAAGGTCTTGTCCCGCAGCTTGGTGCTGACCTCGCGATGAGCCACCAACTGCCAGGGCCGCGTCATGGTCTCGTTGCTCATCGGGTCGCCTCCCGGAAGACATCGCTCAACGCCACTCGCTCGGGCGCGAACTCCAGTACGTGGCCACGGCTCATCGCCTCAGCCAAGATCTGTTGCTCCTGGCCCCTTTCCTCCACGTCGAACAACGCCGTCGCACCGGCCACGTCGCGCACCTTGATCCCGCGTACGTCGCGCAGCCAGCCCGCGTCGCCGTCGACGACCAGCCGGTACGTCGTGGTCGGGCCGGCCGCGAGTTCGGCAACGGGGCCCGCGGCAACGACCTTGCCACGCGACAGCACCACCAGGTCGTCGCAGAGTCGCTCGACAAGCTCCAGTTGGTGACTGGAGAACAGCACCGGCACCTCGGGGGTCACTTCTTCGCGGAGCAGGTCCACCATCGCGTCGACGGCGAGCGGGTCCAGCCCGCTGAACGGCTCGTCGAGGACCAGCGCGATCGGCTCGTGGACCAGCGCGGCGGCGATCTGGACGCGCTGCTGGTTGCCCAGCGAGAGCGTCTCCAGGACGTCGCCGGCGCGTTCGGTCAGGCCCAGCCGGTCGAGGATCTTGTCGGTCCGCTCCCCCGCCCGGACCGGGTCGAACCCGTGCAGGCGACCGAAGAACACCAACTGGTCCCGGATCTTCATCTTCGGATAGAGCCCGCGCTCCTCCGGCATGTAGCCGAAGTCGCGGCGCACCTGCGCGGTCAACGGCGAACCGTTCCAGCAGACCTGGCCGGCCGTCGCGGCCAGCACTCCGAGAATGATCCGCATCGTCGTCGTCTTGCCGGCCCCGTTCGCGCCGACGAACCCGGTCATCCGGCCCGGCACCACGTCGAAGCTGACGTCGTCCAGCGCGAGGTGATCACCGAACCGCCGGGTCAGCCCAGCCACGCTCAGCATCCCGTTCACCGTTCCTCTACAGCTGCCGCTTCCCGCCGGACGCGCAAGCCCGGCACTCCCGTTCGGAAGTGACTCCCACGCTAGTCATCGAGATCGTCGGACACGTCGGTCCGCAGTGTGACCCGCGAGGTCATCCGCAGGGAGGACCGCAGTACGCGCAGCACCGCCGTTACGTCCGAAGAGACGTGGGTCCTGACCCTCAATTGTTCGGACGTAAGCGGGTTCGGCTCGAAGTATGGGGGTGTTACGTCCGAAGGACAGTGGGTCCTGACCCTCGGTTGTTCGGACGTAAGCGGTCGGAGGGGGGTCAGGAGGTGTGTTCGTCGCCGGGAACGACCAGGCCGCACTCGTACGCGAAGACGACGGCCTGGACGCGGTCGCGCAGCCCCAGCTTCAGCAGCACCCGGGAGACGTGGGTCTTGACCGTCGCCTCGCCGACGAACAGGGAGGTCGCGATCTCGGTATTGGTCAGACCGCGCGCGATCAGGCCGAGCACCTCGCGCTCCCGATCGGTCAGCGCCGCCACGAGATCCGGCCGATAGACGCGCTCGCCCCCGCCGGTGAACCGCTTGATCACCCGCCGGGTCACCTCCGGCGCGAGCAGCGCGTGCCCCGAATGGACCACCTGGATCGCCTCGACCAGATCCTCGGGCGCCGTGTTCTTCAGCAGGAACCCACTCGCCCCGGCGCCGAGCGACTCGAACAGGTAGTCGTCCCGGTCGAACGTCGTCAGGATGATCACCTTCCCGGCATCGGCGGCCACGATCCGTTGGGTGGCGGCGATCCCGTCGAGGCCGGGCATCTGGACGTCCATCAGGACGACGTCCGGCCGCAGCTTCTCGGCGAGCTCGACCGCGGCCTGGCCGTCGGCCGCCTCACCGACCACCTCGATATCGGGCTCCACCGACAGGATCATCCGGAACCCGGCCCGGACCAGATCCTGATCGTCGACCAGCAGCACCCGCATCGGGGGCGTCTCACTCATGCGTTCTCCTCGACTTCGGGCGCTGCCTGTACTGCGGGGGCCGCGTCGGCGACCTGATGTCCCGGCGCCGCCTGCAACGGGATCCGGGCGCGGACCCGGAAGCCGCCGACCGGGCGAGGACCGATCTCGCTCTCACCACCGAGCAGGCCGACCCGCTCACGGATGCCGACGTGACCAAGCCGGCTCCCAACCGGGGCATGCTTCGGCCGGCCGTCGTCGATCACCTCGACCTCGACCGCGGAGTCGCCGATGTACCGCAAGGTGACGTGCGCGCTCCGAGCCGTCGAGTGCCGGCGTACGTTCGTGAGCGCCTCCTGCGCGATCCGGTAGACCGACACCGAGATCGTCTCCGGCAGCTTGATCGGCCGGCCGATCTGGTGGAACCCGACCTCGAGCCCCTCTCCCCCGACCACGGCGACCAGCGCGGGCAGCCGGTCCGCGCCTGCCTGCGGCTCCTTCGCACTCGGCGTACCGATCTCGTCGTCGAGATCCGGATCGGCCGCGCGGAGCATGCCGAGCAGTTGGCGCATCTCGTTGACCGCCGTACGGCTGGAGTTCTCGATCACGGCCAGGGCGTTCTTCGCGGCGTCCGGATCCTTCTCCATCACCCGGCGAGCGCCACCGGCCTGTACGCCGATGCTGCTGATGTGGTGGGCAACCACATCGTGCAGCTCGCGGGAGATCCGCAGCCGCTCGTCGATCACGGCCCGCCGCGCGTTCACCGCCTGCTGGGCGGCCAGGACACTCGCCTGCTGCTCGAGCTCGTGGCGCTGGCGGGCAGTGCCCCACGCAGTACGGCCCCAGAAGTAGGCGCCGAAGAAATAGAGCACGTTGAGCGCGATAGCCAGCAGTACGTAGGACACGTACGGCGACAGCAGGCCCTGCTTCGCGCCCTTGATCGTGTCGTGGTGCAGGGCCTGGACAAAGCCGTAGATCAGCCAGCAGAACATCCCGACGAAGACCACCACCATGGTCAGCTTCATCCGGCGCCGGTCCTTCGCCCACGCCGAGGCGGCGTACAGAGCCATGAACTGGGAGGCCTGGGTGACCAGGTTGCCTCCGAAAGCCCACGGCACCCGCTCGCCGGTGGTGAAGAACAGCACCGACACGGCGAGCAGCACGGTCAGCGGGAACCGGCGCCGGAAGCACAGCGGCAACGCGACGGCGGCACTGAGCACATAGGCCTCGACAGCGCCCATCCCGAGATCGACCGGTCCCGGGGACGAGCCGCGGGCCAGTTCGGTGCCGATCATCCCCGCCACCGCCATCCCGAGGCCGAGCAGCAGATCGTGATGCTGCTCACGCTTGGCCGGCCCTGGCCGCGACCACTCGGTCACCGGTACGCCGGTCGCCGGCGGGGTGCCGGGCTGGGAAACAGCCGCGCTACCGGTCGTGGCGGCCGGCTGCGAAGCGGCCGGAGGGGAGGTGGACATGGTTCACCAGCGTACGGGTGACAGCTCCTGTCCGGTGATTGGCTCCTGTCGCGCGCCGCGTACTCTGGTGGGCGTGACGATCGCCCCAGAAGGACGGAAGCTACTCAGGCTCGAACTGCGCAACGCGGAGACCCCGATCGAGCGCAAACCCGAGTGGATCAAGACGCGCGCCAAGATGGGCCCGGAGTACCAGAAGCTGCAGAAACTCGTGAAGGACGAGGAACTGCACACGGTGTGCCAAGAGGCCGGCTGCCCGAACATCTTCGAGTGCTGGGAAGACCGCGAGGCGACCTTCCTGATCGGCGGTGACCAGTGCACGCGGCGCTGTGACTTCTGCCAGATCGACACCGGCAAGCCCGAGGCGCTGGACCGCGACGAGCCGCGCCGGGTGGCCGAGTCGGTCGTCAAGATGGGCCTGCGCTACGCCACCGTCACCGGTGTCGCCCGCGACGACCTGGAAGACGGCGGCGCCTGGCTGTACGCCGAGACGATCCGCCAGATCCACGCCCTGAACCCTGGTACCGGCGTCGAGATGCTCGCGCCCGACTTCAACGCCGTACCGGCGCAGCTGGCCGAGGTGTTCTCGTCCCGCCCCGAGGTGTTCGCGCACAACATCGAGACGGTGCCGCGGATCTTCCGCCGGATCCGGCCCGGCTTCCGCTACGAGCGCTCGCTGGACGTCATCACCCAGGCGCGCGACTACGGACTCGTCACCAAGTCCAACCTGATCCTCGGGATGGGCGAGACCCGCGAGGAGGTCAGCCAGGCGCTGACCGACCTGCACGAGGCCGGTTGCGAGATCATCACCATCACGCAGTACCTGCGGCCGTCGGTCCGGCACCACCCGGTCGAGCGCTGGGTCCGGCCCGAGGAGTTCGTCGAGATGTTGGAGGAGGCCGAGGAGATCGGCTTCGCCGGAGTCATGTCCGGACCGCTCGTGCGTTCGTCGTACCGGGCCGGTCGGCTGTACCGTCAGGCTGTGGAGTCGCGGATGACCTCTGCGACCCAAGACGCATAACTCACGGACAAAGGTAGAGATGGCCAAGAACGACGCACCTGCCGAGAAGACCAGCCGGCTCAAGCAGATCCGGTCGGCTTATCAGCTGACCAAGAAGTCGGACCCGCGGATCGGCCTGATCCTCGCCGGGATCTTCCTCGGCGTGGTCGCGATCTTCGCCGTCGTCGGAGTGCTCACCGGGCACCTGCTGGTGCTCCTCCCGCTCGGCGTCGCGCTCGGGCTGCTGGGCGCCACGATCATCTTCGGCCGCCGGGTCGAGAAGGCGGCGTACAGCCAGATCGAGGGCCAGGCCGGTGCCGCCGCCTCCGCGCTGCAGACGCTGCGCCGCGGCTGGAACGTCACCCCGGCCGTCGCGGTCACCAAGAACGCGGACATCGTGCACCGGGTCGTCGGCCGGCCGGGCATCATCCTGGTCGGCGAGGGCCAGCCGAGCCGGGTGAAGAACCTCCTGTCGGCCGAGGGCAAGAAGCACAACCGGGTCGCGGGTGGCGCGCCGGTGATACAGCTCGTCGCCGGCAAGGGCGAGGGCGAGATCGACATCCGCAAGCTCACCAAGCACGTGATGAAGCTCCCGGCCGCACTGCAGCCGTCGGAGATCACCGACCTGCTGCAGCGGCTGAAGGCGCTCGACGCGGTCCGCCCGCAGGTGCCGATGCCGAAGGGCCCGGTCCCGACCAGCCTCAAGGGCGCCCGTCAGGCCATGAAGGGCCGCTGACCCGAAAGCATGACTCCGGCCCCGCCGATCCAATCGACGGGGCCGGATTTACTTCAGCTCTTCGCCCCGGGGTACGCGGAGCGGTAACCGATCGGTTCCAGCGGCGTTCTCTAGACGTGAGGACTTCTGTACCTGGTGTCGCGCCGCGCGACGGCCAATCGGCCATAGAGTGCGGCCAGGACAGCTCGAGGGGCGAGGGGCGGAGATGACGGATCTGATGCCGGCGGTACATCAGCCGGTGGCCGAGACCTGGCCGACGTTGGTCCGGCCAAGGTCGAACCCGGTACGCCGGGTCGGCGCGCTGGCCGCGATCCGGATGATCGCCAAGGACCTGCCGGCCACCATCCGCCTGGACAACAAGCCGTACGGGCTGGGCGGCCCGGCGATGCGGGTGCACCGTAGCGCCGCCTTCCTGGACCGGCTCGGTCAGGACGCCGGCTCCGGCTTCGGCGAGGCCTACCTGGCCGGCGACTGGGATCCGGAGCCCGGCACGGACCTGGCCGACCTGCTGGTTCCGTTCGCCGAGCGGTTCAGCGATGACGAGTCTCGGCAACTACTGCCGAAATGGGCGCAGTCGCTGCGCTGGCTGGTGACCCGGTCCCAGCCCGGTGAGCAGGAGAACGACCGGCCCGGTGCGCGGGAGAACGTCAGCCGCCACTACGACCTCAGCAACGCGATGTTCTCGGAGTTCCTCGATCCCACCCTGACGTACTCCGCGGCGTACTTCGGACCGAACGCCGCCGACGATCTCGGCTCGGCGTCGTACGACGAACTCTCGCCCGCGCAGCTCCGCAAACTCGACTCGATCCTGGACGCGGCCGGTGTCCACGCCGGCTCCCGGGTGCTCGACATCGGCTGCGGCTGGGCGAGTCTCGCGATCCGCGCCGCGCAGCGTGGTGCGTGGGTCACGGCGATCACGATCGCGTCGCAGCAGGCATTGCTGGCGCAGCGGCGGATCGCCGACGCGGGTGTCAGCGACCGGGTCCAGGTCGCGCTGCGCGACTACCGCGACCAGATCGGCGAGTTCGACGCGGTCCTCAGCGTCGAGATGATCGAAGCGGTCGGCGAGAGGTACTGGCCGGTCTACTTCGACGCGATCGAACGCCGGCTGGCACCGGGTGGCGTCGGCGTGGTCCAGGCGATCGTGATGCCGCACGACCGGATGCTTGCCACCCGCAACACCTTCACCTGGGTCCAGAAGTACATCTTCCCCGGCGGCCTGCTCCCCTCGGTGCACGCGATCCAGGAAGTCACCGCCCAGCACACCGGCCTGCGGGCCCAGGTGCTCCGCCATCTCGGCCCCGACTACGCCCGCACGCTCCGGATCTGGCGCAACCGCTTCATCGAGCAATGGCCCACCATCGAGGCCCTCGGCTTCGACCCGACCTTCCGCCGGATGTGGGAGTTCTACCTCGCCTACTCCGAGGCGGGCTTCCGCTCGGGCTACCTCGACGACGTCCAACTCCTCCTCACCAAGCGCTAGGTCTTCCAGCAGCCGAAAACGGCCTGCGCTGCCGCCCACCAGCGGGTAGCGTGCGACCGATGACGCTGAACGTGGGTGACAGAGATGGGTGAGCTGCCTGAGGTTGTGTCGCGGGAGGAGTGGTTCGCGGCGCGCAAGGAGTTGCTGGCGAAGGAGAAAGAGGTGACCCGCGCTCGCGACGCGTTGAACGCGGAGCGGCGGCGGCTGCCGATGGTCCGGGTCGACAGGCCGTACGAGTTCGACGGTCCGGACGGGAAGGTCAGCCTGCTGGACCTCTTCGACGGGCGGCCGCAGCTGGTGATGCATCACTTCATGTTCGCGCCGGAGTGGGACGAGGGTTGCCCGAGTTGCTCCTCCGCCGCCGACGGGATCGGCCGGCTCCGGCAGCTCCACGTCCGCAACACCACGCTCGTCGCCGTCTCGCGAGCGCCGTACGAGAAGCTGGCGGCGTACCGGGATCGGATGGGCTGGACGTTCCCCTGGTACTCGTCGTACGGGACCGCCTTCAACTACGATTACCACGCGACTCTCGACGACCGGATCATGCCGGTGCTGCTCCACTTCCGCGACCAGGCCGAGCTCGCCGACGCCGGTACGCCGTGGACCGGCGGGCCGTGGACGGACGACATGAACGGCGAGGAGCTGCCGGGCATCAGCGCCTTCCTCCGCGTCGGCGACGAGGTGTTCCACACCTACTCGACGTACGGGCGTGGCATCGAGGAATTCCACAACGGCTACCACTACCTCGACCTCACAGCGCTCGGCCGGCAAGAGGCATGGGAGGAGCCGAAGGGACGCGCCGAGCCACTCGGCCTGCAGGTCGGCGGACCCAACATGCGCGTCCCGGACCAGTACGAGAGCTGACTGTCTGGCAGTGTTCGTCGTGACGTCGACATCTCGTGAGGTGGATGCATGAACGACCGACTTGTCAGGTTCGCGGATCTGGTCGTCCGGGTGGGGGTGAACGTCCAGCCGGGGCAGGGTGTGGTGATCAGCGCCGACATCGCTCAGCTGGAGATCGCCCGCGCCGTGGTCGAGCAGGCGTACGTCGCCGGCGCCGGCTGGGTGGAGGTCGCCTGGACCGACGGGCCGATCCGGCGGTCCGAACTCGCGCACGCCACGATCGAGACGCTGACCGAAGACCGGCCGTGGGCCCTGCAGCGCACGAACGAGTGGATCGAGCAGGGCATCGCGACGATCGGACTGGTCGGTACTCCGGATGCTTCGATCTTCGCCGGCATCGACCCCACGAAGCTGACCGCTGTCCGCAGGGGCGAGATGACGGCCAGGCAGCGGGCGGCGATGACCGGTGAGTGTCGGTGGACCGTCGTCGCGGCACCCAACGCCGGCTGGGCGAGTCAGGTCTACGGCGAACCGGATGTCGAGCGGCTCTGGACCGCCGTCGGCAAAGCGATGCGGCTGGACGAAGCCGATCCGGTGGAGCAGTGGCGCGAGCGGGCGGCGACGTTGGCGGCGCGCGCGAAGGCGCTGGATGCCTTGCAGGTCAGCGAACTCACGTACTCCGGCGACGGCACCGACTTCACGGTCGGCCTGATTCCCAACTGCCGCTGGACTGGCGGGTCGGTCATCGATCCGGGCCGGCATCACCTACATGCCGAACATCCCGACCGAAGAGGTCTTCACCAGCCCGGATCGCCGCCGCGCGGACGGCGTACTGCGGGTGACCAAGCCGGTCGTCATCGCAGGGCAACTCGTCGAGGGTTTGCGGCTCACCCTCGAAGGCGGTCGGATCACGGACGTCTCAGCCGACGTCGGCGCCGAGGTGGCACGCGCTCAACTCGACAGCGACGAGAACGCCCGCAGTCTCGGCGAAGTGGCACTGGTCGATCGCGATTCCCGGATCGCACAGGCCAACACCGTCTTCCACAACACCCTCTTCGACGAGAACGCCGGCTGCCACGTCGCCTGGGGCCAAAGCTTCCCCTTCGCAATCGAAGGCGGACTGGAGCTCAGCCCCGACGAGCAGTACGCCGCCGGCCTCAACTCCGCCAACGTCCACACCGACGTCGTAGTAGGCGGCGACGGCCTGACCGTCACCGCCACCACCCCCACCGGCAAAATCCCGCTGCTGGAAAACGACGAATGGGTCCTCTCCTAACCCTGTTCGTGTAGGTGTCGCGAGTGCGTGGCGGTTGGGGTGTACTGGTCGGGTAAGGATGGCCAGCGTTGGGAGGCCCAGTTCGACCAGGCCGGGTGGTCTGGCGGGACGGGTGGGATCTGGGAGCCCAGCAGTTCCTCGTCGTCCGGGGCTTGGAACTGAGCTCGCCACTGCTCAAGCTCGAGGTCGCTCATGTGCCACGTTTGGTCGGGTGTGGTCGCGAGTCGGTTGGTGACCCGCTTGCGTTGCTCGTCGTGGTCTATCGGGAGATAGACGACTTGGCTGCGCGCGCCGACGGTGGCGGCGATCCAGCGGAGCGCCGATCGTTCGTCCTTGCCCCAGAACCCGAAGTCGAAGACGACATTGGTGCCCAGCTCGGCGGCCCGCATGCCGAGCTGAATCAACTTGCCTTCGACCAGGTCACGCTTGTCCGGCGGGTTCTGATCGCCGAACAGCGCGATCTGCCACTCGTCCGGCGTCAGCCGCAGGGCCGACGCGCTGATCTCCAGCTCCTTCGCGTGAGTCGTCTTCCCCGCGCCGGGAAGGCCGACGATCAAGTAGACGATCGCAGGATCGGTCGGCCCGGAGTGCTTGTGTGGGTACATGCGGAGGCTCCTGAGGGATGGCAGGGGCCAGGCAACGCGAAACGGCCGCCCGGCAGGAAGCCGGCGGCGCGGAACTGTGGAATCTAATGACCGACTGTCCCAGCGCCGTCAGCAAAACGGCGGGGACGAGTCACGGACGCACAAGCACACATGCCCAGAAATCTACCAACGAATGGTCGTTCCCGGACGGTGACGCGTAGTCACCGGCGTACGACGACTGTGTTGGCGGCCTTGTCGTGGAGGCCTCGGCGGTCTCGGTCGTAGACGACCGCGGGGATGATCAGGCAGAGCAGGAATGCCCGGATCGCACCGCCCAGCAGGCCGACCTGCGCGGCGTACCCCGTCCCGCCCGGTTGGGTGCGAACGACCCGCAGACCGAGCAGCCGGTGACCGATGGTGGCGCCGCCGAGACCGCTCAGGATCGCCGACATGGCGAAGAACGCGATCAGCTGGGCGGTGTTGTAGTCGTTGCCCCCGGCCCACATCGGTTTGCCGGTCACGGCCGACGCGATCAGGCCCGCGATCAGCCAGTCGACGAACAGGGCGGCCACTCTGCGTCCCCAGCCGGCTACCGAGCCCGGTCCGTCCTCGGGCAACCCGAGCCGGCTGCCCGCATATCGGAACTCCTCGGTGGGTCCTGCCCCGGATTCCGCAGATGATGCCATGATGTCAAGCCTAGTGTCCGCCAGGAGGACATGAATCGTGTGGCCGGGGATCTCACCACCCCGTGGCCGCCGCCAGTTGGTCAGCGCGGACCACGCTGGGCGTAACATCCGCGAAACATTGGGGTCACGGCCGAGTAATCGGCAGGGCCTACGTTCAGAACAATCTCTGAGCCACCCCGAGGAGTATGTATGTTTTCCAGCGCTGAGGAGCTGCTCGCCTACGTCAAGGACGAGGGCGTCGTATTCATCGATGTCCGGTTCTGTGACCTGCCGGGCACCATGCAGCACTTCACCGTCCCGGTCGGATCCTTCGGTCCCGAGGTCTTCGAGGACGGTCTCCAGTTCGACGGTTCGTCGATCCGGGGCTTCCAGCAGATCCACGAGTCGGACATGTCCCTGCTGCCCGACCCGACCACCGCGTACCTGGACCCGTTCCGCGCGGACAAGACGCTGATCGTCAACTTCTTCGTGCACGACCCGCTGACCGGCGAGGCGTACAGCCGCGACCCGCGCAACATCGCCCGTAAGGCGCAGGAGTACCTGAAGTCGACCGGCATCGCCGACACCGCCTTCTTCGCGCCCGAGGCCGAGTTCTACGTCTTCGACGACGTACGGTTCGAGACGAAGCAGAACGAGAGCTACTACCACATCGACTCCGTCGCCGGCGCCTGGAACACCGGCCGGGTCGAAGAGGGTGGTAACCGTGGCTACAAGGTCCGCTACAAGGGCGGTTACTTCCCCGCGCCGCCGGTCGACCACTTCGCCGACCTGCGCAACGACATCACCAAGCACCTCGAGACCAGCGGGCTGATCGTCGAGCGCGCCCACCACGAGGTCGGTACGGCGGGCCAGGCGGAGATCAACTACCGCTTCGACACGCTGCTGACCGCGGCGGACGACTTGATGAAGTTCAAGTACATCGTCAAGAACACCGCCTGGGACGCCGGCAAGACCGCGACCTTCATGCCGAAGCCGATCTTCGGCGACAACGGCTCGGGCATGCACTGCCACCAGTCGCTGTGGAGCGACGGCAACCCGCTGTTCTACGACGAGTCCGGGTACGGCGGCCTGTCCGACATGGCCCGCTGGTACATCGGCGGCATCCTGAAGCACGCCCCGTCGCTGCTGGCCTTCACCAACCCGACCGTGAACTCCTACCACCGTCTGGTGCCGGGCTTCGAGGCGCCGGTGAACCTGGTCTACTCGCAGCGCAACCGGTCGGCCTGCATCCGGATCCCGATCACCGGTTCGAACCCGAAGGCCAAGCGGATCGAGTTCCGCTGCCCCGACCCGTCCTCCAACCCGTACCTGGCCTTCGCGGCCCAGCTGCTGGCCGGCCTGGACGGTATCCGCAACAAGATCGAGCCCGCGGACCCGATCGACAAGGACCTGTACGAGCTGCCGCCGGAGGAGCACTCCTCGGTCGCCCAGGTGCCGACCTCGCTGCCGGCCGTGATCGACTCGCTCGAGGCCGACCACGACTTCCTCCTCGAGGGCGACGTGTTCACCGCGGACCTGATCGAGACCTGGATCGATTTCAAGCGCGAGAACGAGATCGCCCCGATCCAGCTCCGCCCCCACCCGCACGAGTTCGAGCTGTACTACGACGTGTGATCGGCGCGGGTCTCTGACCTGATTTGCGCGCAACCGCCCGTGACCTGCGAAACAGGTGACGGGCGGTTTGTCGTTCCCAGCGGCCGGTCTCGCCCTCATTTGGAGTGGGTGTCCCGAGCGACAGGTAATGGTCGCCCGCTGACCCGGGCGCCACGCTCAGCCCAGCAGTACCAGGGGCATTTCGGGGGACTATTACCTGTCGCTCGGGACACCCCTGGCTGATCGGGGCTCCGCTAGCTGGAAACATTCTTGGATATGCGCAGAGAAATTTTCCAGTTAGCGACGCCCCCCGCCCTGGAAAGCAAAGCGGTCCCAGACGTCCTGGTCGGTGTGCCGAAGAGGGGGCGCCAGTGCCGGGGTCAGCCGGGAACGGCCAGATCCCTCGACTTGGGGCGGGGGGATCGGTAGGTTCTCGCGGGCGGGAGGTTTAAGTCACGGTCATATGTGGCAACTACCGAGAGTATGGAGCCGCCCACTCCGCGTCGCTGGGGATGGCTGGGATCATCGATGTGAGGAGTTGTCTTGGCCAGGCCGATGTCGGCTGATCAAATGCTCGCCGCGTTGCGGAAGTGGGAAGTCAAGGTGCGCGAGTATCCGGGCTGGCGGACTCGCGGCCGGCCCGGCGGGATCAAGGATGCGCGCGGGATCGTCATCCACCACACCGGAAGCAACTCGCAGACCGACGACTATCTGAATTTCCTCTTCGTCCGCGGCCGCCCTGAGGAAGGCATCCCGGGACCGCTGTGCAACGTGTCGACCGACATGGACGGCGACCTGCACCTGGGAGCCATCGGCCGGGCGAACCACGCGGGCAAGGGCTCGCTGACGACGCTGAACCACGTGATGGCCGAGAACTACAACGGGTACGCCGGCGAACTGCGCCCCGGTGCGGACAACCTGGACGGCAACGACTACTACTACGGCAACGAGATCCGGTACGACGGCGCGCGCTCGATGACGGCCGCCGGTTACCGTACTGCGCTGTTGCACGCAGCCGCGATCTGCGACTTCTACGGGTGGTCCGCGCTGTCCGTGATCGGGCACCGGGAACACACCCGCCGCAAGGACGACCCGGGCCACTGCCCGATGAACAAGTTCCGTACCGACCTGGCCGCAGTACTGAAGGCCGGACCTGGAGATGACATGGCGAACGCAGACGAGGTAATGGCCGAGCTGAGGAGGTTCGAGGCCGCGGAGACCCAGCGGTACGCCGATCTGGCGGGCCGCGTGCAGGGCCTGATCAACGCGGAGGCAGGCCGCTACAGCGATTACGTCCGCCGCTTCGAAGCCATCATGAAAGCCCTCCCCGGCGCGGCCCTGGACCCGGACCCGGTCCCGCCGGTCGACCCGAACGACCCCGCCGACCCGTCGGATCCCGCTGACCCGTCCGACCCGGTCGATCCGTCGGCGCCGGTCGATCCGAACGATCCGAACGGCCCCGGCGGCAGCTGATCAGCCGGCCGCGTCCGCCTCGAGCTGGTTGAGGTCGCGAACCGCGTAGCGAAGGTGCTCCCACTCCTCTTCAAGAATCGTGTGCAGACACGACAGGGTGGTTTCCGGGTACTGCGGCGCCCAGGGATTCTTCCGCTCCACGGCCAGCTCCTCAGGCCTGACAGTGGCAAGGAAGTCCCGCACCATCGCGACGCGGTCCGCGCGTGCGTCGAGCACTTCGGCGTACGACGGCGGGTCGGCGGCGAAGACCGTCATGTCGTTGCCGTCGGTCTCGTGCTCCACGTTCGGTTGGCCATGCGGATGGAACGGTTGCTCGATCCCCAGGATCGCCCGGCGCAACCACGTGTCGGTGGCCATCACCAGGTGGCGCAGCGTCTGCGCGAACGACCACTCGCCGCCCACCGAGACGTCGACCGTGCCGGCCGGCATCGCCGCGGCGCGATCGACCAAGGTCGCCCAGGTGCTTTCGAGCGCGGCCCAGTTCGCCCGCAGCCCGTCGGGATCTCCGGCGCGTCTGCCCGCCCGGCCGGGAAACCGGCGATCGAGTTCGGCATCGACGAACGGGACCACGTCGACGCCGTTGATCCGCAGCGAGTTGTCCCCGGACAAGAGCCACGGCGCGTCGATGTCCGCATCCGCCACCTCGGCCCCGCGCATCACGACGCCGGACAGGTCGGCCCGGATCAACCGGGCCCCGCTGAGGTTCACATCGAGGAGCTCGGCTCCCTGTCCATCGTCCGACTCGCTGAAGGCTGCCATGGCCGACACTTTGTCACGCCCGGCCACCGCTCGCGAGGCATCCTTTCGCCGGATGGCAGAATCCTGCTCGACGAGACGACAGGAGGTGTGGACGTGTCCAACGGTTCGAACACCGAGCGGGTGCCTGACGCTGCGACGTCGTCTCGACGTCATCCGAGCCTGACCGACGTCGCGGCGCTGGCGGGCGTCTCCCATATGACGGTGTCCAGGGTGATCAACGACAGCGAACTCGTCCGGCCGGCCACCCGCGCCCGGGTCCGGGCCGCGATCGACAGCCTGGGGTATCGGCCCAACACGGCCGCCAGGGCCCTCGTCACCGGGCGCACGGGCACCCTCGGGGTCGTGACGATGGACTCCACCCTCTACGGACCGGCCAGCACGCTCTACGGCATCGAGTGCGCGGCCCGCGAAGCCGGCTTCGCGATCACCGTCGCGAGCGTGGGCCGGCCCGAGCGGAGGGCCATCGCCGAAGCCGTCGAGACACTTCAGCGTCAAGGGGTCGAAGGCATCGTCGTCATCGCCCCGCACGTCGCGACGGCCGAGGCCCTGCAGTTCGCACCGCAGGACATCCCGCTGGTCGCGGTCGGTGGCGCGGCCCCGCCGGTTCCGGCCGTCTCGGTCAACCAGTACGACGGCGCCCGGCTCGCGACCGAGCATCTGCTGTCGCTCGGTCACGCCACGGTCTGGCATGTGGCCGGCCCGGCCGACTGGCTCGAAGCGGCCGAACGAGAGCGCGGCTGGCGGGAGACCCTCGAAGCCAACGGCGCACAGGTACCTCGCCTGATCCGCGGCGACTGGAGTCCGCGATCGGGGTACGAGGCCGGGCTGGCGTTGGCCAAGGAACCCGATCTCGGCGCCGTGTTCGTCGCCAACGACCAGATGGCCCTCGGTCTGCTGCGGGCCTTCACCGAGGCCGGTATCACCGTCCCGGCCGACGTCCACATCGTCGGGTTCGACGACATCCCGGAAGCAGAGTTCTTCAATCCCCCACTGACGACCGTACGGCAGGATTTCACCGAGGTCGGCCGCCGCACCTTCGCCCTGCTGTCCGCGCAGATGAGCGGCACCGGGCTGCCCACCGGTGAGCAGATCGCCGCCGAGTTGATCGTTCGGCAGAGCACGCTTCCGAACTGATCAAGCCTGCCGTCTGGTCAGCAGACGCTGGATCACGACGAAGATCAGCAGCAGCGCACCGATCGAGATCTTCGTCCACCAGGAGCTCAACGTGCCGTCGAAGGAGATGAACGTCTGGATGGTGCCGAGCAGCAGTACGCCGAACATCGTCCCCACCACCATGCCGCGGCCACCGGTCAGCAGCGTCCCGCCGATGACGACCGCCGCTATCGCATCGAGCTCCATCCCGACGGCGTGCAGGCTGTACCCCGACAGCGTGTAGAGGGCGAACAACAGTCCGGCCAGTGCCGAGCACAGACCGCTGATCGTGTAGACCCCGACCTTGATGAGCGCGACCCGCAAGCCCATCAGATGCGCGGAGCTCTCGCTGCCGCCGACGGCATAGACGGTCCGGCCGAACCGGGTCATGTGCAGGATCCACGCTCCGACCGCGAACACCACCACGGCCACCAGGACGCTGGGCGTGACGCGATAGCCGCCCGGCAGCGGTACCGACCCCTGGGCGAAGGACGTGAAGCTCGCGTCCCGGATCGGTATCGACTCGACACTGATCAGATAGCAAAGCCCGCGAGCCAGAAACATCACCGCCAAGGACGCGATGAACGGCTGCACATCGAAGTAATGGATCACCAGACCCATCAACGTCCCGAGCACCGTCCCGGACACGAGCACGGCGATGACGGCGGCCACCGCGGGCCAGCCCGCCTCCAGGGTCGATGCCGCGATCATCGTGGACAGCGCGACGACAGACCCGACACTCAGATCGATACCGCCGGTCAGGATCACGAAGGTCATTCCGACGCCCAGCACCAGCAGGAACGCGTTGTCCACGAACAGGTTCAGAACGACCTGCGGATCCGCGAAACCCTGGTAGCGCAGGGATCCGGCACCGAACATGCCGATCAGTAGAGCGGCGGTCGCGATGACCGGGAGGTAGCGCCGCGGCGGACTGTAGCCACGGAGGCGATCGGGCCAAGTGGTCGATGCGACTGCCGAACTGGAGCTACTCATGCTGCATCAGCCTTCACGGTGCGGACGGGACGTCGGCTGCGCAGCGCCGCGCGTGCCTTCGGGGACTGCAGAAGACACACCGCGATCACCACGATCGCCTTGAAGAGATAGTTCGCTTCGGCCGGAATCCCGATGGTCGGGATGGTGGTGGCCAGCGTTTGGATGAACATCGCGCCGATCAGGGTGCCGAGCAGCGAGAACTTCCCGCCGGCCAGCGACGTACCGCCGATCACGACAGCCAGGATCGCGTCCAGCTCGATCCACAGACCGGCGTTGTTCGCGTCGGCCGCGCTCGTGTTCGAGGCGATCATGAGTCCGGCGACGCCGGCGCAGAACGCACCGAACACATAGACGGTCCACGTGATCGTGCGAGCGTGGATCCCGGCCAGCCTGCTGGCCTCCGGGTTGATACCGACCGATTCGATCAGCATCCCGAGCGCCGTCCGCCGGGCCAGTACGGCAGTGACGGCGAAGACCGCGAGAGCGATCAGGATCGCCACCGGCAGGGTCGCGACGAATCCCGCCCCGAGGACCTTGAACGCCGGGTTGACCACGGTCGTGATCTGGCCGTCGGTGATCAGCATCGCGAGCCCCCGGCCGGCGGTCATCAGGACGAGGGTGGCGATGATCGGCTGGATCCCGATCACCGAGACCAGGAACCCGTTCCACAACCCGAGCAGCAGACCGCAGACCACTGCGATCGCGATCGCGACGAGCGCCGTCGAAGCGGCCGCCGGCCGATCGGAGCCCGCGATGTACACGCAGGCGACGGCGCCGGAGATCGCGGCCACCGCACCGACCGACAGATCGATTCCGCGAGTGGCGATCACCAGCGTCATCCCCAGCGCCACCAGCAGCACCGGCGCACCGTTGCGAAGGATGTCGATCAGGCTGCCGTACAGATGACCGTCCTGGATCCGCACCGACAGGAACGACGGGGTCACCACGGTATTGAGGGTGATCAGCAACAGCAGCGCGAGCGTCGGCCAGAACAGCGGTCGCCGCACGAGTTCACGCATCGGGGTTCCCTTCCTCGGTAGCGGCAGCACCGGCGGCGATGGTCGCGAGGATCTCGGCCACGGTGACGCTCTCGTCGTTGACCCGGTCCGCGATCTTGGTACGGTCCCGCATCACCAGGACGCGGTCACTGAGGCGGAGGACTTCCTCGAGTTCGGTGGAGATGAAGACGACCGACATACCGTCGGCGGCCAGCTTCGCCACCAGTTGCTGGATCTGAGTCTTGGCCCCGATATCGATTCCGCGCGTCGGCTCGTCGAGGATCAGGAGCGCGGGCTGGGTGATCAACCAACGGGCCAGCAACACCTTCTGCTGGTTGCCACCGGACAGGTTCCGCATCAGGGCGCCGGGCTCGGGCGGCCTGATGTCCAGGGCCTCGATGTACTCCGCCACCAGCCGTTCGCGGGTCCGGGGCGGAACCGGCCGCAGCCAGCCCCGGGCGGCCTGCAGCGTCAGCAGCATGTTGTCGGCGATGGTCAGATCCTCGATCACACCTTCCGCGCGCCGGTCCTCGCTCGAGAACGCGATCTTCGCGCCGATGGCGTTGCGCGGAGTACGGAATCGGTGCCGGGTGCCTCGTACGTCGATCGTGCCGGCGTCCGCGGTGTCCGCGCCGAAGAGCAGCCGGGCGAGCTCCGTGCGCCCCGATCCGAGCAGACCGGCGATCCCGATCACCTCGCCGTCGTAGATCTCGAGGTCGACGGCCTGCAGGCTGCCTTTCCGGCTCAGGCCAAGCACCTGCAGCAGCGGGACGCGGCCCTCGGCCGGTGCGGCTGCCGTGCCGTGATGCTCGAGCCGGTCCAGCTTCTCCAGCTCGCGGCCGATCATGGCCTCGACGAGTTCGAGCTGGGTGATGCCGTCCGTCCGGTACTCCCCCACCAGCTTTCCGTTCCGCAGCACGGTCATCCGGTCGGAGATCTCGAAGACCTGGTCCAGGAAGTGCGAGACGAAGAGAATCGCCACCCCCTGGTCGCGCAGCGTGCCGATGACCGTGAACAGCCTCGTCACCTCGTCGGCGTCCAGGCTGGAGGTGGGTTCGTCGAGGATGAGCACCCGTGCCTCGATGTCGAGCGCGCGGCCGATGGCGACCAGTTGCTGGATCGCGATCGGGTGCTCGCCCAGTCCCGAGCCCGGGTCGATCGACAGGCCGAGCCGGTCCAGGATCGACCCGGCCCGGGCGTTCATCGCCTTGACGTCGATCCGGCCGAACCGGTGCGGCTCCCGGCCGAGGAGCATGTTCTCCGCGACCGTCAGGTTCGGGCACAGATTGACCTCTTGGTAAACGGTGCTGATGCCGGCTGCCTGTGAGTCGGCCGGTGAGGCGAACTGCTGCTCTCTCCCCGCGACCGACACGGTGCCGTCGTCGATCGCGTAGACGCCCGTGAGGGCTTTGATCAGGGTCGACTTGCCGGCGCCGTTCTCACCCATCAGCGCATGTACTTCGCCGGGCAGCAGCCGGAAGTCGACTCCCTGCAGCGCTTTGACGCCTGGGAAGGCGATGCGGATACCGCGCATCTCGACCACCGGCGTGCCGAGTTCCGGTGCCGGGAGCGGCGTTGCCAGTTGGGTCATTCCAGATTCCTTCGGCGAAGGGTGCCGGGCAGGCCATCGGGGCGGCCTGCCCGGCACCGGGCGGACTAGCTCAGTACTGCCGCGCGGCCAGGGCCGCCTTGGCCGCCGTCTGGTCGAAGACCGTCTCCTCGGTCAGCACCCGCTCCGGAACCGCCTCGCCGGCGACGACCTTCTTCGCCAGGTCCATCAGTTGTGGGCCGAGCAGCGGGTTGCACTCGACGATGTAGTTGATCTTCCCGTCCGCCAGCGCGGTCATCCCGTCCTTCACCGCGTCGATGGTGATGATCTGGATGTCCTTACCGGGCTTGAGGCCGGCCGCCTCGATCGCCTCGATCGCTCCCAGCCCCATGTCGTCGTTGTGCGCGAACACCACGTCGATGTTCTTCTGCGACTTCAGGAACGACTCCATCACCTTCTTGCCACCGTCGCGGGTGAAGTCGCCGGTCTGGGAAGCGGCGATCGCGATCTTCGGGTTGGCCTTCATGGCGGCCTCGAAGCCCTCCTTGCGGTCGATCGCCGGGGCCGCGCCCGTCGTCCCCTGCAACTCGACGACCTTGACGGCGCCGTCCTTGTTCACGTCGGCGGCGTCGCCCTGCTTCACCAGCCATTCGCCGGCCTTCTTACCCTCGACCACGAAGTCGGAGCCGAGGAAGGTCTTGTAGAGCGAGGTGTCCTTCGAGTCGACCGCGCGGTCGGTCAGGATGACCGGGATGTTGGCCCGCTTGGCCTCCATCAGCACCGTGTCCCAGCCCGTCTCGACCACGGGTGAGAAGGAGATGATGTCCACCTTCTGCTGGATGAAGGACCTGATCGACTTGATCTGGTTCTCCTGCTTCTGCTGGGCATCGGAGAACTTGAGCTCGATCCCCGCCGTCTTCGCACTCTCCTGGACCGACTTCGTGTTCGCCGTCCGCCAGCCGCTCTCGGCGCCGACCTGCGCGAAGCCCATCGTGATGCTGTCGTTCGCCGCGCTCGGTTTCGCCTTGTCGTCACCGCACGCCGCCAGGCTGCCGGCGAGCACCAGGCTCGTCGCAACCGCCATCATTTTCTTCACCACAGCACTGCCTCCAGTGTGATCGTTGGCTGAATGTTAGCGCTAACTTTTCGTCCGTCAACCCCTTCGAGGCCGGATTGTTAGCGTTCACGATTTTGCGCCGAAGAGACGTGCCATTACCGGTCACGGTTCGGATTCGGGGGTGCCGAGGTCTTGCCGCGCTTTATTCTGAGGGTTAACTTAACCCACATTCGAACCCCGTGCGGCCCTCCGGACCGTCCTTCGGCTGGTTCGTGAGGCAAGGAGGAACGCGATGGCGATCGACAGGACGCGGCTCACGCGTCGGGGCTTTCTCGGGATGGGAGTCGCCGCGGGCATCATCACCCTCACCGCGTGCGGCTCGGACAGCGACAAAGCATCGGGTAACGCCGACAGCGCCGCCGACCTGGTGATGGCGGTGTGGGGCGGGGACGCCGACAAGACGGCGTACCAGAAGCGGATCGACCTGCTGGTCAAGAAGTTCCCGGAGCTGAAGGTCAAGCTCCAGCTGATCCCCAACGACGGCTACGCCCAGAAGGTGCAGACGATGATCGCGGGCGGCAAGGGCCCGGACATCATGCAGGTGGCGGAGAACGTCAACGTCTACTCCAGCAAGAACCAGATCCTGCCGCTGGACGACCTGGCCAAGAAGGCCGGGCTGCAGCTGGACCAGCGGTTCGGCTCGATCGCGAACATCTACTCCTACCAGGACAAGCTCTACGCGATCCCGGACCGGTCCGGCGCGATGATCGTGTTCTACAACAAGACTCTTTTCGATGCCAAGGGCATCAAGGCTCCGACCGCGGACTGGACCTGGGACGACACGCTTTCCGCGTTCAAGGAACTCAGCGTCCCCGGCAAGCAGTGGGGCTACGCCGGTGGCGGCTGGTGGGCGCAGTGGTGGAGCTTCGTCTACCAGAACGGCGGCAAGATCATCGACGACGCCGGCAAGCCCGTGGTTGCCAGCGACGAGGTGATCGAGGCGCTGCAGTGGACCGGTGACCTGGTCTTCAAGCACGGTGTCGTCCCGACCAAGAAGCAGTTCGCCGACATGGGTGCCGACGTCGGCGGCGACCAGGCGTTCGCCAACGGCAAGGTCGCGGTCAACACGACCGGATTCTGGGGAATCGGCGGCCTGACCAAGAGCAAGATCGACTGGGACATCGCACCGCTGTGGAAGGGCAAGGAGCAGGCGGTGACCGCGTTCGGCAGCGGCCTGGCCATCTCCCGGACGGCGAAGAACCCCGAGGCGGCGTTCAAGGCCATCGACTTCCTCACCTCTCCCGAGGCGCAACAGCAGATCATCGCGACCGGACAGGACGTGCCGGCCAACCTCGAGGTGCAGAAGAGCCCGGCCTTCCTCAAGCCCAGCTGGATGACCAAGCCGGTGAACATGGACGTGTTCGCCGAATCGAGCTCCTTCGTCTACCGGGCGCCGTTCATCCCGGCCTGGAACGAGATGCAGAAGGCGTTCGACGACGGCCTCGCCGACTTCTGGCTCGGCAAGAAGGACGCCCGTACCTCGCTGACCGCGATCCAGCAGCGGCTCGAGTCCATCGTCAAGCCCGCGGGGTAGCCGGCGATGTCGAGGCTCCGGCGCCGGGAGGCGTTGTGGTTCTACCTGTTCGCGTCGCCGTGGATCATCGGGTTCGTCGTGTTCCTGCTCGGCCCGATGATCGCGTCGATCGGGATCTCACTCACCGACTGGGACTCCTTCACCGCGCCCAAGTGGGTCGGTCTGGACAACTACGTCCAGGCCCTGACCGAAGATCCCGTCTTCTGGAAGGCGTTGTGGAACACCTTCTACTACGCGGCCGTCTCGGTCCCGCTCGGCCTGGTGATCGGGCTGTGGCTGGCGAACCTGCTGAACAAGGGCATCCGTCTGCGCAAGCTGTTCCGGACGCTGATCTACCTGCCGACGCTGGTGCCGCTGGTCGCGACGGCGATGATCTTCAAGATGGTGCTCGCGCCGTCGGGCCCGCTGAACGACCTGCTGGGGGTGTTCGGCATCCCCGGGCCGTCGTGGTTGCTGGACTCGATCTGGGTGAAACCCGCCCTGGTCCTGCTGTCGGTCTGGGGCGCCGGGGCCGCGACCGTTCTGTTGCTCGCGGCAATGAAAGGTATCCCCCGCGAGCTGTACGAGGCTGCCGAGGTGGACGGCGCCGGTCCGGTCCGGCAGTTCTGGAGCATCACCATCCCGCAGCTGACCCCGATCATCTTCTTCAACCTGGTGATGGGCCTGATCGGCGCGTTCCAGGTGTTCTCCCAGGTCTACATCTTGACCAAGGGCGGCCCGGACAACGCGAGCCAGACGATGGTGCCGCTGCTGTTCGACGAGGCGTTCTCCTTCTACCACCTGGGTTACGCGTCGGCGATCTCCTGGCTGCTGTTCGCCGTGATCCTGGTGTTCACGCTGGTCGCCTTCCGCTCCGCCCGGCGCTGGGTGTTCTACGAAACCGAGGTGAAGTGATGGCCACCGCTATCCCCACGACCGCGACCGCGCGGCGCGTACGCAGTACCGAACGGAGCGTCGGGGCCAAGCGGTCGACGCCGTTCAGCTACGCGACGCTGATCATCGTGTCGGCGGTGCTCTGTGTGCCGCTGGTGTTCGTCGTGTCGATCGCGCTGTCCAGCGACCAGACCGTGAACGCGAACACTTTCACGATCATCCCGCGCGAGTTCCACTGGGAGAACTTCACCCGGGTGTTCAGCACCGATCTGCCGATGCAGCGGTTCCTGCTCAACTCGGTGATCATCTCGGCCGGCGCCGTGGCCGGCCAGGTGCTGTCCAGCGGCCTGGTCGGCTACGCGTTCGCCCGGCTGCGCGCGCCGGGCAAGAACGCGCTGTTCATCATCGTCATCGCGACCATGATGATCCCGGCCCAGATCACGATGATCCCGCAGTTCATCCTGTTCAAGGAGCTCGGCTGGGTGAACACCTACCTGCCGCTGATCGTGCCGAACTTCTTCTCCAACGCCTTCAACGTCTTCCTGGTCCGGCAGTTCGTGTCCCGGCTGCCGAGCGAGATCGACGAGGCGGCGATGGTCGACGGGCTCGGCTTCTTCGGCATCTACCGCCGGATCATGTTGCCGATGCTCAGCCCGGTGCTGATTGCGATCGGCATCTTCACCCTGACGGCGACCTGGGGTGACTTCATGGGCCCGCTGATCTACCTGAACGACGAGTCGAAGATGCCGCTGGCGCTGGGCGTGCAGTACATCACCAGTACATCGCAGGCGCTCCAGGCTCCACCGTGGAACCTGGTGATGGTCGGTTCGATCCTGCTCACGCTGCCGATGATCCTGGTCTACTACTTGGGTCAGAGGTACCTGTACGAGATGGACATCAGCGGCGGCAGTGCGGGGGTCAAGTGAGTTCATCCACCATCGTCGACGCCGGCATCGAGTTCGATGCCCAGGGCATCCGGATCGACGGCCGGCCGGAACTAATGCTCTGCGCGTCCCTGTTCTACTTCCGCCTTCCGCGGGAGCAGTGGCGGGCTCGCCTGGAGCAGGTTCGCGACTCGGGCTACACCTGCGTCGACGTCTACCTGCCGTGGAACTTCCACGAGGTCGCGCCCGGCCGGTGGTCGTTCGACGGGCGCCGTGACGTCGCGGCCTTCCTGGATCTCGCCCATGAGACCGGCTTGTCCGTCATCGCCCGGCCGGGGCCGTACATCTGCTCGGAGTGGGACGGCGGCGCCCTACCGGCCTGGCTGGGTCTCGATCCCGAGCTCCGGGTCCGCCAGAACGAGCCGCGGTACCTCGCCCAGGTGGCGGCCTGGTTCGACCAGATCCTGCCGATCGTGGCCGAGCGCCAGCATCCGGCCGGCCCGGTCGTGATGGTGCAGCTGGAGAACGAGCTGGACTTCTTCGACTGCGAAGACAGGACGGGCTACCTCACCGCCCTGCGCGACCAGGCGATCAGTCACGGAATCACGGTGCCGTTGATCGCCTGCGCCGGGCAGGGCGACATCGCGGGCGCCACCGGCGACGTACCGGGCATCGTTGCCGCGTGCAACTTCTACCCCGACGACGATTCGCCGTACATCGAGGAAGAGGTACGGCGCTATGCCGCGCTGCTCGCCGATCGCGGGCTTCCGTTGCTGATCACCGAGACCAACCGGCGGCACCGGACGTTGCGGCGGCTGCTGGCGAGTGGCGCCTCGTTGATCGCGCCCTATTTGCAGGCATCCGGGTGGAACTTCGGCTACAGCCCGTCCACCGGGAACTGGGGTGATCCGGGCAACTTCATGAGTCACGACTACGACTTCGGCGGCTATGTGTCGCCGACCGGGGAAACCAGGCCGGAGTACGACGAAGCGAAGCTGCTCGCCCGCGTGGTCGCCGCCCTGGGATCGCAGCTGGCTCTCGCCACCTCGGGGGTGCCGCGGGTCGAGGTGGACGCCGACTTCCCTACCTGTTCGTCGTTGTCGGCCCTGGATCTGCACGGCGGCGGACAGCTGATCGCCGTACCGAACCTCGGGCGGACGCCGGGCCGTGCGGTCGTCGGTGGCGTCTCCGTGGCGGTCGCGGCCGGCTCCTGCCCGCTCATGCTGGTCGAGCTGCCCTTGCCGGACACGACTTTGACGCTAGCCTCGGCAGATCTGGTCGCGGCGAGCAACGGCGTACTGGTGTTCTCCTCCACTGTCCCGGTGACTGTCGTGCTGGGGCAGACGCAGGTCGAGATCCCGGCAACGGCCGGGCGGGCTGAGCGGAGGGTCATCGACGGTATCGAGCTCGTCGTACTGACACCGACGGACGCTGCCCGACTCGGTGCCGTACGCCGGGACGGCACGGTCGAACTGGATGACCTGCCGGTCAAGTCGTTCCCCGGTCCGTCGACCGAGCTGCGAGTAGTCCGACAGCGGTCAAGCGCTGCCCCGGAGAAGCCGGCCGGCACCCACGAACTCCCGCCGTCCCTGGAATCACTCGGCGTCTACCGGGGTCGTGGGACCTACTCTGCGACGGTGGAGCTGACGGGTACCGACGAACTCCTGCTGGTCGGCGCTTCCGACATCGTGGACCTGTCGATCGCCGGTCGCGTTCAGCCGACCGTCGCCAACTTCGGGGCGACCCGGCGAATCGACGTACGCGCTGCGGGAGGACGCTGTGGCATCGAGGCAACGGTCGAGATCTGGGGCCACGCCAACTTCGATGACGCCCGGCTGCCTGCCCTTCGCCTCGGCGCGCTCCGGGGTCTGGGGACGCTGTGGACGGTGCGGAGTGTTCAGGACCTCGATGCTTCGTGGCTGGTCGGCGGCCATTGGTCAGGTGAGCCGGCACCGATCCGGTCACTCGGCGGCTGGAGCAGCACCCGCGTCGGCGTGCCGATCACCTACTCGCGCCGCCTCGAACTGCGGGCGACGTCAGCCCTTCACTTCAGCGGGGTCGACCAGCCGATCAGCCTGACCGTGGACGGCGAGCCGACCGTCCTTCATCGGGAGAACCCCTGGGTGCTGTTGCCCGCGGGCACTATCGAGGTCTCTGTCACGCTGCCGCACAATCCGAGCGGTGGCCAGTTGCACGCGGAATTACTCAGGCTCCACCCAGTGACCGACTGGACGTGCAGCGTCCAGGAGGACGAGCTGCTGACCGCCTTCGCCTCGCGGGAGGCCGCGAGCACCGAAGTCGAGCTGCCGCTGACTCTCGAGCCGGGTCAGGAGGCCTGGCTCGGCATCGACCTACCGGCTGACCATGACGGTCTCCTGCTCCGGCTCGCCGGTTCGCAGCTACGGGTGACCGGCTGGGCCTCCGGCGAGTGCCTTGGCCGGATCTGGATCGGTGACCGGCCGAGGTTCTCGGGCGGCGACCCGGACGTCTTGTGGGTGCCGGCGGGCTGGACCGGACTGACCCTGCTGGTCCGGGGCGTCGCGGGCGCGGGCGATCCGGAACTTCGTACGCTACGGCTGCTCCCATCGACGACCGGAGGGGAAAATGGTGCCGCGGCAGACGTCTCGTGACCTTCGCAACGAGAGCCGGTTCGAGGTTCTCCGCGCGCTCTTCGAGCTGGGTCCCTCCACCCGGCAGGAGATCGCCCGGCACACCAGGCTCAGCACGGCGACCGTGGCCACCCTGGTCACCGAGTTCCTCTCCGAGGGCGTGTTGCGGATCGCCGCGATGGAACGCAGAACCGTCGGGCGCCCGTACGAACGGCTGGCGATCGACCCCGACCGCGGCCGCATCGTCGGTGTCGACGTCGCCGAGACGTACGTGGCGGCCACCGTCTTCGACATCTCGCTCACCCCGATCAGCCACGGCGAGGTGACGCTGGACGAGCACGAGAACAACCCGGCGTACGTCGTGGACGGCATCGTCCGCGCGGTCGAGGCCGCCGTCGGGACCGGCGCGAGCGAAGCCGATCGCATCCTCGGCATCGGGGTGAGCATGCCGGGCCAGGTCAGCCCGGACGCCGGTGTCTCCGTCTTCGCCCCGAACTGGGACTGGCACGACGTCAAGATCGAGGAGCTGCTCGCGCAGGGCCTGCGGATCCCCGTGTACGTCGACAACCCGCTCAAGGCGGTCACGTTGTCGGAGATGTGGTTCGGGGTCGGCCGCGTCGCCGACAGCATGGCCGTGGTCAACCTCGGCACCGGCGTCGGCGCGGGGATCGCCATCGACGGAGCTCTGATCCGCGGCGCGAACAACAACGCCGGCGAGTGGGGCCACACCCTGCTCCAACTGGACGGCAGGCAGTGTCGCTGCGGCCGCCGTGGCTGCGTCGAGGCGTACCTCGGAGTCCACGGCATCGAGACCTCGCTCGCGGAGATCGACCCCACGCACCCGGCGCTGCGCCAGTCACTGCAGCGCGGATTCGTCGAGGCAGTGGCCACCGGTCTGGGTGCCGGCGATCCCGTCCTGGCCGAGCTCGCGGCCCGTACGTCGCACTACCTGGCAGCCGCTCTCGGCGACCTCGTCACGCTGCTCGACATCCCGTACATCACCCTCACCGGCTGGACCTCGACCGCTTTGGCCGAGTGGCTCATTCCAGCCGTTCGCGCCGAACTGCCGGACCACGTACTGCCGGGTTCCCTGCCGGGCCTCACCGTCGAGGCCTCCCGCGTGCCCGGCAACCCTGTCGCCCTCGGCATGGCGGCCTTCGCCCTGGAGCACTTCCTCGGCCGGCTCGGCCTGGCCAGTCCGGCCAGTACGCCGATCGCCCGCCGCCGGACGCGCCCACAGTCTTAGGAGACAACTCTTGTCCACCGCATCAACCGCGCGGGTCGTGATCGACCTCGACGTTCCCGGCCCGATCATCAGCCGGCACCTCTACGGGCACTTCGCCGAACACCTCGGTCGTTGTGTGTACGACGGCTTCTACGTCGGCGAGTCGTCCGGCCTACCGAACCAGGGCGGTATCCGCCTCGATGTGGTCGAGGCGCTGCGTGCCCTGAACATTCCCAACCTGCGCTGGCCCGGCGGCTGCTTCGCCGACGAGTACCACTGGATGAACGGCATCGGGCCGCGGGCCGACCGGCCCGGGATGATCAACACCAACTGGGGCAACGTCGAGGAGAACAACCACTTCGGCACCCACGAGTTCATGGCCCTGTGCGAACTGCTCGGTGCCGACCCGTACGTGAACGGCAACGTCGGCAGCGGGACCGTCCAGGAGATGAGCGACTGGGTCGAGTACCTCACCCGGGACGGCGACAGCCCGATGGTCCGGCTCCGCAAGGCCAACGGGCGAGACGCTCCCTGGAAGGTGCCGTTCTGGGGAGTCGGCAACGAGGCCTGGGGATGCGGTGGCAACCTGACCGCCGAGGGGTACGTCGAGCTGGCTCGCAGGTACGCGACCTTCTGCCGCGATCACGACGGGAACAAGCTCTACCGGATCGCCGCCGGCGCGTCCGACGACGACCTCGCCTGGACCGAAGCGCTGATGAAGGCAGTCAACACTCTCGGTGGCGGCCACCCGCGCGACATCTTCCAGGCGATCTCGGTCCACTACTACACCGTGCCCGGAACCTGGCTGCACAAGGGCAGCGCGACGAAGTTCGAGGTCGACGACTACTACCGGACCATGATCAAGGCCCAGGACATCGACCGGGTGCTCACCGGGCATTCAACCGTGATGGACGCGTACGACCCGCAGCGCAAGATCGGTCTGGTCCTCGACGAGTGGGGCACCTGGTGGGACGTCGAGCCGGACACGAACCCGGGTTTTCTGTACCAGCAGAACGCCCTGCGCGACGCGTTGGTGGCAAGTCTGCACTTCGACGTCTTCCACCGGCACGCCGAGCGGCTGGTGATGGCGAACATCGCGCAGACGGTGAACGTCCTGCAGGCGATGCTGCTGACCGACGAGACCGGCGCCCTCGTGCTCACGCCGACGTACCACGTCTTCGAGATGAACAAGGGCCATCACGACGCCACGTCCGTGCCGGTGCATCTGGTCGACCGGCCGGCGCCGTACGAGCTCGACGGCAAGCAGTTGGAGCTGCTGTCGGTATCGGCGAGCGTGAAGGGCGACAAGGCGCTGGTATCGGTCACCAATCTCGATCCCGCCGCGTCTGCCGACGTAGTACTGGATCTGCGCGGGGCCACTGTTCGGGGCCACAGCGGGCGGTTGCTGACGGCACCGAAGCTTCAGGCTCACAACACGGTCGCCGACCCACAGGTTGTCGCCCCGGTCGCCCTGACAACCGTCGTCGAGGACCCGCGGGGGCTCCGATTGACCCTTCCGCCGCACTCCTTCGCCACAGTCGAGGTGGACCTGTGAGTACACCACCGATGGGCTGGAACAGCTGGGACTGTTACGGATCCACCGTGACGGAGGAGGAGGTGCTCGCGAACGCCCGGTTCATGGCCGAGCGGCTGCTCCCCTACGGCTGGGACACCGTCGTGATCGACATCCTCTGGTACGAAGCGGCGGCCCGGGCGCACGGCTACAACGACGATCCCGAGCTGGTGCTCGACGACCACGGCCAACTGCTGCCGGCTCTCAACCGGTTCCCGTCCGCCGCCGGCGGGAAGGGCTTCGCGCCACTGGCCGCCGAGGTCCACGGGCTGGGTCTGCGGTTCGGCGTACACATGATGCGGGGCTACGCAGCCGTCTTCTGGCTCGGTGACGAGCCGCATCGGGCGGCGGTTCCGCTTCGTTCGATCGGGGCGACCCCGTCGGACGTCCTGACGGACCTGTGGACCGGCGAGACGCTGCCCGCTACGGAGCCCGATCTGAGCCTCGAACTCGACCCGCACGGCTCCCTCCTCCTCCGTCTGGATCCAGCAACTGTCAGCTGATCCGTGAGATTTCGCCACCGGAGTGTTAGCGTTCACAGTTATCCGGTACGACCAGCAGGCAAGGAGCACGGATCAATGAGTACGAGCACGTCGCGTCCGCCGGTGATGGCCGATGTGGCGCGCGTTGCCGGGGTCTCGCACCAGACGGTCTCCCGCGTGCTCAACAACCTGCCGAACGTCCGCCCGAGCACCAGGGACAGGATCCTGGAGGCGATCGACCAGCTCGGCTACCGCCGCAACCTGTCGGCTCGGGCCCTGGTCACCCGGCACTCGCGGGTCCTGGGCGTGGTCAGCTTCGACACCACCCTGTTCGGCCCGGCCAGTACGGTGCACGGCATCGAGCAAGCCGCCCGGGATGCGGGCTACTTCGTCAGCATCGTCAGCCTGAAGGCGATCACCCGGGACAGCGTCGAGGAAGCGATTCACCATCTCGCCGGCCAAGGGATCGACGGGATCGTCGTGGTGGCTCCGCAGCGGCAGGCGGCCCGAGCGCTGTCCAGCGTTCCGGACGACATCCCCGCCGTCGCCGTCGAAGGTGGCCGGGCGCGGAAGGTACCGGTCGTCTGCGTGGACCAGGTCGGCGGCGCGCGGCTCGCAGTACGGCATCTGCTGGAGCTCGGTCACGAGACCGTCTGGCACATCGCGGGCCCGGACGACTGGCTCGAGGCGGAAGGACGCCTGAAGGGCTGGCGGGAGACCCTCGAGGCGGCCGGCCGGCCGGTGCCGGCCGCGGTGACCGGAGACTGGAGCCCGCGGTCGGGATATGAGGCCGGGCTGCGCCTGCCGGCCGACGCGACCGCCGTCTTCGTGGCGAACGACCAGATGGCGCTCGGCCTGCTGCGGTCGTTGGCCGAACGAGGCCTGCGCGTTCCCGGCCAGGTCAGCGTGGTCGGCTTCGACGACGTACCGGAGGCCGAGTTCTTCAGTCCGCCGCTGACAACGGTGCGACAGGACTTCACCCTGGTCGGCCGGCACAGCATCGAGTTGCTGCTCGAGCAGCTCGAAGGGGATCCGCCGGCCCGGCGACGACGCGTGGTCGTCCCGGCGAGGCTGGTCCAGCGCGCCAGCACAGCTTCGCCGCCCGGCAACTGAGACCAATGACCCTGACCGTCACGAACGCAGTGTGGAGTAGATTGTGAACGCTAACAGCAGCAGTCGAGGGGACGACGGAAAGGCCGCGGGGAGCGGCACTCCCGAACCGGCCCAGAAGTTTGCCGTCGGCATCGACTTCGGCACCCTGTCCGGACGGGCCGTCGTCGTCCGGGTGTCCGACGGCGAAGAACTCGGTAGCGCGGTGCACGAGTATGCCGAGGGCGTGATCGAGACCGTCCTGCCCGGATCAGGCGTCCGGTTGGGGCCGAGCTGGGCCCTGCAGTCGCCGGCGGACTGGATCGAGGTACTCCGCCGCGCTGTCCCCAAGGCGCTCGCCGTCTCCGGCGTCGACCCGGCCGAGGTCATCGGCATCGGTACGGACTTCACCGCCTGCACTGTCCTGCCGACGCTCGCCGACGGTACGCCGCTGTGCCGGCTGGACGATCTCGCCGACCGGCCGCACAGCTGGCCGAAGCTCTGGAAACATCACGCCGCCCAGCCGCACGCGGACCTCATCAACGAGCTCGCCAAGACCCGGAACGAGCCGTGGCTCGGACGGTACGGCGGCAAGATCTCCTCCGAGTGGGAGTTCGCCAAAGGCCTCCAACTGCTGCAGGAGGATCCGGAGATCTATGCGCGGACGGAGCGGTGGATCGAAGCCGCGGACTGGATCGTCTGGCAGTTGACCGGCATCGAATCGCGGAATGTCTGCACGGCCGGCTACAAGGGCATCCGGACAGAGCACGGCTATCCCTCCCGTGAGTACCTGACCGCACTCGATCCTGCCTTCGCCGACTTCACCGACAAACTTGCGGGCGACCTGCTTCCGTTGGGCGCCTCGGCAGGACGGCTCACCTCGCAGGCCGCCGAGTGGACCGGACTACCTGCCGGTATCCACGTGTCCGCCGGCAATGTCGATGCCCACGTGACGGCCGCGGCCGCCGACGCCACTCGCCCTGGGCAACTGGTGGCGATCATGGGTACGTCCACCTGTCATGTCATGTCGTCGGATCAGCTCGCGGAAGTCCCCGGCATGTGTGGTGTGGTCGAGGGCGGCATCATCGATGGGCTCTGGGGCTACGAGGCGGGGCAGTCAGCGGTAGGCGACATCTTCGGCTGGTTCGTGGACACCTGCGTGCCCCCGGCGTACGTCGCGGAGGCCGAACGCCAAGGCGTCTCCGTGCATGCCTACCTGGAAGAACTCGCGGCCGCGCAGGCGGTCGGGGCGCATGGCCTGGTCGCACTCGACTGGCACAACGGCAACCGGTCCATCCTGGTCGATCACGATCTCTCCGCCGTGATCGTCGGACAGACCCTCGCGACGCGGCCCGAGGACACCTACCGTGCGCTGATCGAAGCCACCGCGTTCGGCACCCGCCGCATCGTCGAGGCTTTCGAGGAGACCGGCGTCTCCGTCGAGGAGTTCATCGTCGCGGGCGGGCTACTGCAGAACCGTCTGTTGATGCAGATCTACTCGGACGTCCTTCGCCGCCCGATCTCGGTCGTCGCGTCCGGCCAGGGCCCGGCTCTCGGCTCGGCCATCCACGCAGCCGTTGCTGCTGGCAACTATCCCGACGTGCCGACGGCCGCCGCCGCGATGGGGCGCCGGACCGAGTCCGCCTACCGGCCCGATTCCGATCGCGCCGACCGTTACGACCAGCTCTACGCCGAGTACCGCGAGCTCCACGACTGGTTCGCCGGCGAGGCGCACGGCGGCAGCGGCGTACTGCACCGTCTTCACAAACTCAAGAACGAGGTGATCGGGTGAGCCCGTCAGCAGCTGTCACCGACCTGCGCCGCCAGGTGCACGCACTGCACACCGAACTGGTCAGGTACGGACTCGTCGCCTGGACCGCGGGGAACATCTCCGGCCGGGTGCCGGGCGAAGGCCTCTTCGTCATCAAACCGAGCGGGATCTCGTACGACGACCTCACGCCCGAGTCGATCGTGGTCTGCGATCTGGACGGCAATCTGGTCGACGGAGACCTGGCGCCGTCCAGCGACACCGCCGCGCACGCCTACGTCTACCGGGCCAGGCCCGAGGTCGGCGGCGTCGTGCACACCCATTCGCCGTACGCGACGGCCTGGGCCGCCCGCAACGAACCGATCCCCTGCGTCCTGACCGCGATGGCCGACGAGTTCGGCGGTGAGATCCCGGTCGGGCCGTTCGCCCTGATCGGCGACGACTCGATCGGCCAGGGCATCGTCGCCACCCTGGCCGGGTCCCGCTCCCCCGCGGTCCTGATGCGCAACCACGGCGTGTTCACCGTCGGCGCGGATCCCAAGGCCGCCGTCAAGGCCGCGGTGATGTGCGAGGACGTCGCCCGCACCGTCCACCTGGCCCGGTCCGGCGGCCCGCTCACCCCTATCGATCCGGACCACATCGACCGTCTCTACCACCGCTACCAGACCGTTTACGGTCAGCGCTGACCCCTGGAGCCATCATGAAAGCCCTTCGCCGACCCCAGCTCTGGTTCCTCACCGGAAGCCAGGGCCTGTACGGACTCGACACCCTCAACCAGGTCGCCGCGCAGTCCCAGCACATCGTCGCCGCGCTGAACGAATCGGGCCACCTGGCCGCGGAGGTGGTGTGGTTTCCCGTCGTCACCGACGCCGACGCCATCAAGCACACCTTGCTGAAGGCAAACCTGGCCGAGGACTGCGTCGGTGTGATCGCCTGGATGCACACCTTCTCGCCGGCCAAGATGTGGATCGCCGGACTGGAAGCTCTCCAGCTGCCATTGCTGCACCTGCACACGCAGGCGAACGTGGCCCTTCCGTGGGCCGAGATCGACATGGATTTCATGAACCTGAACCAGGCCGCCCACGGCGACCGCGAGTTCGGTTACATCCAGACGCGCCTCGGTATCCCGCGGACCACCGTCGCGGGTCATGTCAGCGACCCGGCGGTCAGCACGCGGATCGGCGGCTGGGCAAGGGCCGCCACCGGACTGGCAGCCTTGCGCTCGATGAAGCTGGCTCGCTTCGGCGACAACATGCGCGACGTGGCTGTCACCGAAGGCGACAAGGTGGAGGCTCAACGCCGCTTCGGGGTCTCGGTCAACACCTACTCGGTCAATGACCTCGCCGCCTCGGTCGATGCCGTACCGGACGGCGAGGTCGACGACCTCGTCAAGGAGTACGACGACACCTACCGGCTGGCAGCCGAACTTCGTCCCGACGGCGACCGGCACGACTCGCTGCGGTATGCCGCCCGGCTGGAGGCGGGGCTCCGAGCCTTCCTCGATGCCGGCGACTTCACCGCCTTCACCACGAACTTCGAAGATCTGGGCGGACTCCGCCAACTGCCCGGGCTGGCTGTCCAGCGCCTGATGGCCGACGGCTATGGCTTCGGCGGTGAGGGCGACTGGAAGACCTCGGTCCTGCTGCGCACGCTGAAGGTCATCGGCGCCGGCCGGCCGGGCGGTACGTCGTTCATGGAGGACTACACCTACAACCTGGTACCGGGCGAGGAGCTGATCCTCGGCGCGCACATGCTCGAGGTCTGCCCGAGCATCGCGGCCGGCGTCCCGACGGTCGAGATCCATCCACTCGGCATCGGCGGCCGCGAGGACCCGGTCCGGATGGTCTTCGACGCCGCCCCCGGTCCTGGCGTGGTGATCGGGATGGCCGACCTCGGTGACCGGTTCCGGCTGATCGGCAACGAGATCGACCTCGTTCCGCCCGCCCATCCACTCCCCCGGCTGCCCGTCGCCCGCGCCGTCTGGAAGCCCCGCCCCGACTTCCGCACCTCGGCCGAATCCTGGCTCACCGCCGGCGCCCCGCACCACACGGTCCTCTCCACCGCGGTCGGCACCGAGGAGCTCCACGACCTGGCGACCATGCTCAAGACCGAGCTCCTGATGATCGACAGCGATACCGACGTACGCCAACTCCAGAAGGAGATCCGCTGGAACCAGGCCTACTACCGCCTGGCCCTCGGCCTCTGAAATTCTCGCCGCGGCGGCCGATGACCCGGCCGCCGCGGTGGCTACTTGACGGCGCCGGCGACCAGGCCGGCTACGTAGTAGCGCTGAAGGAGTAGGTACAGCACGATGCAGGGGATTGCGGTGACGGCTACGCCGGCCTGCATCAGGCCCCAGTTCAGGGTGCCCAGCTGGTTTGAGGCGAGGACGGTCAGCGTTACCGGCAGGGTGAACTTGGACTCGTCGGTGACCAGGATCAGGGCCGCGAAGAACTCGTTCCAGGAAGCGAAGAACGTGAACAGGGCGGTGCTGATCAGGCCCGGGATCGCGACAGGCAACTGCACCCGGGTCATGGCGCTGAAGAGACCGCACCCGTCGACGAGGGCGGCCTCCTCGATACTGGCCGGCACCGACGCGAAGCTGTTGCGCATCAGGAAGATCCCGAACGGCAACTGGAACGTCGTGTAGACGAGCGTCAGGCCCAGCAGGGTGTCGCTCAGCCCCATCCCGTGCAGGATCGAGAACAGCGGCGTGATGATCGCCTGGAACGGGATCATGAAAGTCGCCAGGATGATGAAGAAGAGCACCCCGCTCCCCCGGAATCGCAGCTTCGCGAAGCCGTAGCCGGCCAGGGTCGCGAGCAGCATCGTCAGCAGGGTGGTGCCCGCGGCCACCACCAAGCTGTTGGTGACGTGCTGCCAGATGCCGAACTGTCCCGTGCTGCCGAGCGCACGGTAGTTCTCCAGTGAGATTCCGTGCGGGTAGAGCGTCGGCGGATTCTCCGTCGCCTCGCTGGGCTTCTTCAGCGACTGCGAGACCATGATCGCCAGCGGATACAGGACGAGGACACAGACGCATACGCACGCGATCCACCAGGCAGCGCGGGGCAGCGTTCTGCGAACGTCGGCGAGCATTGTTTTCATGAGTGGTCCGAATTCCGCAGGAGCAGCATCTGTACGGCGCTGACCGCCGCCAGCGCCACCATCAGGATGGCCGACAGCGCGGCGCCGTAGCCGAGGTCGAAGTTGATGAACGAGGTGCGGTAGATCTGGTAGACGGCGGTGATCGTGCCGTTCGACGGCCCACCTGCGGTCATGATGTAGAACTGGTCGAACGCCAGCAGGGAACCAGCCACGGAGAACACCAGCACCAAGGCCAGCGTCGGGCGCAGCAGCGGCAAAGTGACGTGCAGGAAGGCTTTCCAGCGGCTGGCGCCGTCGATCCGGGCCGCCTCGGTCAACTCCCCCGGGATGGCTTGCATGCCGGACAGCAGAAGCAGCATCTGCATGCCGGTGACCTTCCACACGACCATCGCCGTCACCACCAGCAGGCCGCTGGTGGCGGTGGCGAACCAGTTCGTGTCCCGGCTGCCGAGTCCGAACCGGGCGGCCAGATCCGACAGTGGACCGAGGCCGGGCTGCGCGAGGTACAGCCAGAGGAAGGCCCCGGCGGCGAACCCGATCACGACCGGTAGGAAGAAGATCGACTGGAAGACCCGCGCCGCTCGGCCGCCGCGATGGACGAGGAACGCGACCGCCAGACCGGCGAACAGCAGGATCGGCGTGATGAGCACCGTGTAGGTCAAGGTGAAGCGGATCGCGTGCAGCCAATCGGTGTCGTGAATCGCCCTGCGATAGTTCGCCAGGCCGGTGAAGCTGTGCTCACCGAGCAACGGCCAATCGTGCAGCGACATCCAGAACGTCATCACGAGCGGTACGAGAAAGAACACCGTGACGACCACCAGGGCCGGCGACACCATCGCCATGCCCATCAACTGGCGACGTCGCCTGGTGGAGAGCCAGGGCCGATGGGGCCCGGCCGGCCTGGCGACCGGCCGGCTCGGCGCCAGGGGTGGGCTGATGGTCTTGGTCATGAGGCCTCCGCGCTCAGCCCTTGTCGATGATCTGCTGGGCCGCCGTCTGCGCCGCGGTCTGGGCCGCCTTGACGTCGCCGCTGCCGAACACCGCCTCGTTGATCAGCTTCGACCACGGGCCGTTGTTGTCGTTGATGATCGCGTTCTCGACCACGCTGTACGGCGTCTGCCCGATCGCCATCGCGTCGCCGAGGACCTTGTAGCGCGGGTCGAGCGGCGCGTAGATCTTGTCGATGAGGTCCGTCCGGACCGGGACGATGGCGTTCTTGGCCAAGATGGTCTGGGCCTCCTCGCTGGTGGCCCACTTGACGAAATCGTACGCCACGGCCTTGTTCTTCGCGCCCTTGGTGACAGCGATCTCGTCACCGCCGGCGAACGAGGCCGTGCCTTTGTCCTTACCGACGATGGGTGTGGCCCCGAAGTCGATCTTCTTGTCCGCCACCAGCGTCTGCACGAAGAAGGCGCCGAGGTTGGCCATGCCGACCTTCCCGCTCTGGAAGGACGCCGGCTGCACAGAGCCGTTGTCCGTCTTCGCCGACGGCGGCATCAGTCCCTCGGTCCAGAGCTGGCGGTAGAAGCTGAGCGCGTCGGTCACCTCCGGGCTGTCGAAGGCAGCGGCCTTGCCGTCGTCGGAGAGCACCTTCCCGCCGCTCGCCCAGACGTGCGGGGCGAACTCGAAGATGTTGCAGCCGCCGCACTGGCCGGCCATCGTGAAGCCGTAGTAGTCGTTGCCGAGCTTCCGGATCGCCCGGGCGGCGGACAGCATCTCGGCGTACGTGGTCGGTGGCTTGGCCGGGTCGAGACCCGCCTTCTTGAAGAGATCCTTGTTGTAGAAGGTGACCGACGCCTCGGCGGTGAACGGCAGGGCGTAGGTCTTGCCTTCGTAGACGGCCAGCTTCTTGTGCGCCGGGCTGAGCCCGTCCTTCCAGCTGAGCGAGTCCAGGACGGGGGTGAGGTCGTCGAGCACGCCCTTGGAGGCGAAGTACGGCAGGTACACCAGATCGATGGAAGCGATGTCGGGGCCCGATCCCGAAGCGGCCGCCGTACCGAACTTCTGGACGAAGTTCGCCGACGGTACGACGGTGACCTGCACCTTGCCCTCGTGGGTCTTGTTGTACTGCTCGGCGAGAAGGTTGATGAAGCCCTTCGCGCTGTCGCGCACCCACAGGGTCGCCGTACCGGTCGGCTTGTCCGTCGCGGCCGACTTCTGCTCTCCCCCGCTACCGCATCCCGCGGCGACGAGCGCGAGTGCGGCAACTACTGCTGCGATCCTCGGAGTTCTCATGGTGACTTCACTTTCTGCCCGCGTCACCGCGAGCGAGATTCTCAGGCAAGAGGGAGCCAGACCCGCATGGCACCGGGTCCCCGGTTGGCCCAGGCGTGGTACGGAATTGCTGTGACGGTGACCGGGGTTCCGGTCGCCGAGGCCGGGTCGTACGGCTGGTACAGGGACGTCTCGAGCGGGATGGCCAAGGCGGACAGCCGGAGCCGGACCGGCGCGATGCCGTCCTCGCCTGGCTCCTCGACGATGCCTACCGAGGGATCCAGGCGTAGCTGCTCGACCACGATGCCTTCGGGTAGGTCCGCTTGCTCGACGCAGTACACGAGCGGTCCGCGTTCGATCGCCACGCACCCGCGCACCGCATCGACGCGATCGTCGGCGCGCACCAAGCGCGGAGCCATCGGCAGCGTGAGACGAACCGTGGCACCGTCGTCGCACGAGACCCGCAGGTACTCGCCCGGTGTGGGTTCGGCAATCACCTGTCCCGAAGTCACTGCGACGGTGGCGCCCGCGGCCCACGCCGGTACGCGGATCGCCAGCTCGCCCTGACCGCTGACCGTGACCAGTACGTCGCCGTCCCATGGGTAGCCGGTCTCGACGACGGCGATCAGGGTGGCAGCAGTGAACTTGCCTGCGGCAAGGAGATGCAGCTGGAGCCCGGCCGCGTCCGACGTCGCCGTGTAGCCATGCAGGGATGCGTACAGCCTGGCAAGGTTCGGCGGGCAGCACGCGCAGTCGTACCAGGGCAGGCGTTCGCTCGGCGCATCCTCGCCGGAGCCGTCGTGGCCGGTCCGCAACTGCAGTGGGTTGGAGTAGAAGAAGGCAGTGCCGGTATGCGTTGTCGACGCCGCGATGGCATTGAGCAGGGCGCGCTCCATCTCCTCGGCGTACCGGGCCTGTCCGGTGGCCAGGAGCATCCGCCAGCACCATTGCAGGGCAGCGATCGACGCGCAGGTCTCGGCGTAGGCGCGGTCCGGCGGCAGCTCGTACGGATCTCCGTACGCCTCGTCCCGATGGCGGGAGCCGTGCCCTCCGGTGAGGTACAGCTTGGTGCCGAAGGCGCTGTCCCACAGCTGTTCCATCGCCTCCAGCAGCGTCTGGTCGCCGTTCTCCAGGTAGAGGTCCGTGACGCCGGCCGCAAGGTAGAGCTGCCGAACCGAGTGCCCGATAGCCTCCGTTGCCTCACGCACCGGTTCGTGGTCCTGGTAGTACTGCGATCCGAAGCGTCCGGCAGCAAGGGTGCGGTGTCCGCGCCGCTCGACCTGGAGCTCGGCTGCGTGGAGGTAGGACTCCTCCCCCGTCTCCCGATAGAGCTCGATCAGCGCGGTCTCCACCTCGGGATGCCCATCGATGATCGGCCGGCCGTCATCGCCGAACGAGCGCACGACCAGGTCGGCGACCCGCCGGGCGATCGCGAGAAAGCGCTCGTCGCCGCCACCGCGGTGCAGCGCAACGGCAGCCTGCATGAGGTGGCCCGCGCAGTAGAGCTCGTGGGTGTATTCGGGGTGGCTGAACGGCTCCTCGTCCGGCAGTCCTTGCACGTAGGTGTTGAGGTAGCCGTCCGCCGCCTGCACCTGTTCGAGCAGGGTGGCCAGGTCGGAGAGCAGCTCAGCCCACTGGCCGGTGCCGGAGCGACCAACCTCCCAGCCGATCGCTTCGAGGGTCTTGTACAGATCGGAATCGGCGAACCAGGGTCCTTGGAAGGCACCCTTCGCTTGATCCGCATCTGCCTTCGCGCCGGCTTCGGCGAGGCGACGGAAGTTCGCGATGACGCCGGTGCGCTCGATGTTGTCCACGCAGTGCGGAATGGTGGCCGCCGCGTTGAGCTCCTGCCGCCCGCCCAGCAACGACGCGGGATCCAGCTGGACTGCGCTCAACGGCAACGGGGCGAGCTGAGGGTGCTTGCGCGGCGCGGCCGGACCAGGGGTGTGGGTGTGGGTGCGGGTGGGCGCAGCCTGAATGTGAGCGTTCACATGCCGCCTCTCGGAGCAACCGTCAAAAGGGGGTGGGATAGTGGGAAAATTGTTTCCCAGTCGTCAACCTAGAGCTCCGATAGACTCTTGGTCAAGACCGTAGACAGGTCGCATTGCGGTGAGATCCCGGTGTACCGTGTGGGAAAATTGTTTCCCATACGGGTTCCGGACCGGTCCGGGGCGGTCCGCAACAGAGCAGGAACGGTGACCATGACCGACGAAAGCATCAGTGCGCGCCGGGTCGGCATCGCCGACGTGGCCGCCAAGGCAGGCGTCTCCGTCGGCACGGTATCGAAGGCCCTCAACGGCAGCGGGCCGGCTCCGCGACGAGACTCGCGCCCGGGTGCGCGCGGTGGCCGACGAACTGGGCTTCACCCCGGGCAACGTCGCCCGGACCCTGCTGGCCGGGCGTACCTTCACCGTCGGCGTCATCACCACCGACAGCTACGGCCGCTTCGGCATCCCGGTGATGCGTGGCGCCGAGGACTCGCTGGCCGCGGGCGAGATGATCGCGTTCCTGTGTGACGGCCGCGACGACCCCATCCGTGAGCAGCACCATCTGGGCAAACTGCTCGAACGAAGGGTCGACGGCATCATCGTCGCGGGCCGCCGCACCGATCCGCGCCGTCCGCTCGGCGACGACCTGCCCGTTCCCGTGGTCTACGCCTTCGCGCCCAGCAGCGACCCGCACGACTGCAGCGTTGTCAGCGACGAGCGCGGTGCCGCGCACCTCGCGGTGGAGCACCTGGTCAAGACCGGCCGCCGGCGCATCGCCCACATCACCGGCCCGCAGTCACACTCTTCCGCCCGCGAACGCGCCGCTGGAATGGCCGAGGCACTCGCCGCGCACGGATTGGAGCCTGCGGGCGATCCGTACTTCGGCAGCTGGACCGAAGCCTGGGGACGATTCGCGGTGGCGCAACTCCTGCGTACGAACGAAGACGTCGACGGTGTCTTCTGCGGCAGCGATGTGGTTGCCCGCGGCGTGACCGACGGACTGCGCGAAGCCGGAGTCGCCCTTCCTGCCCAGGTTGGCGTCGTCGGTGTGGACAACTGGGGGCTCGTCGCCGAGGCCGCCCGTCCTCCGTTGACGACGGTCGATCTGGGCTTGGAGGAGATCGGCCGCCGCTCCGCAGAGCTCCTGCTCGACGCCATCAACGGGCACGCTCAACCGGGAGTCCACGTCGTCCCCGGTCACCTGGTTGTGCGCGAATCCTGAGCCCGCGCCGCGGCGGCGGCGTAGTACCGGAACCGGTTCCGAAACCTCGGCCACTTTGTCTGACTCTTTGGCCGACACCGTGGTCGACGGGCAGATCCGCTCCGGCAGCCAGCAGCAGTGGATCTCCCGGAACACCAACTGGGGCAGCTGGACGGGGCAGAACTGGAACATGGTCTTCGTCGGCGCTCAGAACGCACCGGCCGGCACCTTCCCTAACCCGCCGTACACGAAGGTCGCGCAGACCCCGGTGGTCCGGGAGAAGCTCTACCTGTACGTCGATGCCGCCGGCAACTACCAGGTCTTCGTCCCGGCCCTGAAGAGCAACTCGGCCGGTCCCGGCTGGGTGGGCGGCAAACCAGCCGGCCAGTCGCTGCCGATCAGCCAGTTCTACATCGTCAAGCCGGGTGCCACCGCTGCGACGATCAACGCACAACTTGCCGCCGGCAAGGACCTGCTGTTCACGCCGGGCGTCTACCGGCTCAGCGACACGCTGCGGATCAACCGGGCCGACACCGTCGTGCTGGGCCTCGGGCTGGCGACTCTGATGCCGACCAGCGGGACCCCGTCGATCACCGTCGCTGACGTCGACGGCGTGAAGATCGCCGGGCTGCTGATCGACGCGGCGCCGACCAATTCGCCGCTACTGATGGAGCTCGGCCCGACCGGATCGTCGGCCAACCACTCGGCGAACCCGACCTCGTTGAGCGACGTCTACTTCCGGATCGGTGGCGCCGCCGTCGGGAAGGCGACCGAGACGCTGCGGATCAACAGCAACAACGTGATCATCGACCACACCTGGCTGTGGCGTGGCGATCACAGCTTCGGGGTCGGCTGGACCTCGAACACGGCCGCTACCGGACTCGTTGTCAACGGCAACGACATTACGGCGTACGGGCTGTTCGTGGAGCACTACCAGAAGTACCAGACGATCTGGAACGGCAACGGGGGGAGGACGTACTTCTACCAGAACGAGATGCCGTACGACCCGCCGAACCAGGCAGCCTGGATGAACGGATCGACCCGTGGCTACGCGGCGTACAAGGTCGCTGATTCGGTCACCACGCACGAGGCGTGGGGGCTGGGCAGCTACTGCGTCTTCAACGACGATCCGAGCATCGTGGCGGATCGCGCGTTCGAGGTACCGAACAAGCCGGGCGTGAAGTTCCACAGCATGGTGACCGTGTCGCTCGGCGGCGAGGGCACGATCTCGCACGTCATCAACAACACCGGCGGTCCGTCCGACTCGGCCACCAACGTCGCCCAGTGGGTGAACTACCCCCAGTGCCCCGAGTTCGAAGTTGTTTGACAGTCGGCGGTGTTCAGGTGCGTGCATCGGGGTGCTTGAGAATCATCCTCGATGCGAAGCATCGTGGATGATTCTCAAGTGCCGCGAGGTGCGTGCCTGGGCGCCGCCCACGTCAAAGAACTTCGGACTCGGGGCACTAACGGCGAACTGGTCAAGGTCTCGGCCGAGACTCTGCCCCTCGGCCGAGCCCTTCTCCCCAACGCCCTGCGGCTGTCAGGGTCCGCAGGGCGTTGAGGGTGCCCACAGGCGACGGTCAGCTCATGCCCGTGGCCCCAGCCCTCGCTGAACCATGAACTCCACCGCGCTGTTCATACCGGTCGGGATGATCACCGTGTCGGGATGAAGCTTCGGCCACACCCGAAGCATCTCATCCACGAATGCCTGACCTACGCTCTCGACGCCGGTGAAATCAACGTCAACCTCACTGAAAACCTCCATACCGGCGAGTAGTCGCTTGGCTTCACTACGGCTCACGAAAGACAGCCCGAACTCGAACAACTTCACCACCGGCCGGCTCCGACTGAACTCGTAGTCGATGGTGAACTCCCGAAAGAGGTTGGCAAGATCGCGATCCGTTGCCGGATCCAACTCAAGCTGTACACGAGTTCCCTGGGCGACCTCCGACATTCCAACCGCTTGGTCGTTCCGCAGGTTGTCGACTGTCCAATCGATGCCGTTCGCAGCTAGCTTGAAGAGATCCACCGCCTTGGATGTGAAGAAGATCCCCTCCCCGGTATGACGGTCGGGCGCGGTGGTGCGCTTGCCCTTCGTCAACTCTTGGATGGCGGTGAAATGATCTGGCAGCCCAAGCCCATCCGCCAGATGCGCGAAGGCGCCACTGCCGTCATCCTGGATGATGATCTGCAATCCGGCATCTGTCGCGAAGGCAGCTACCTCGACATAGCGCCCACCGGAGTGGTCAATGGCGTTGTTGAGCATCTCCGTGAAGGAGTAGCTCAGAATCTGCTCGGCAGGTCCACCCGTGGGCAGGTCAAGTGCAGGCTTGACGATTGCCCACACGCGATCCTCGGCCAAGCCGTCCAACTCGAACTCGCGCTCGAACAACGGCGGTCCGGCCGGGGTGTTGGCCTGTGCGTTGTCCAGCGGCAAGCCGGCACGGCTGAGTCGATAACGCAACCACGCTGATCGAGTCGCCTCGACGTCGTAGCGTCGATGTCCGCCATCGGTTCGTTCCGCCGTGAAAACGCCCTCGTCAGTCAACTGCCGGATACGACTGACCGACAGCCCAAGCTCTGCGGCCACACTCTTGATCGACTTCAGGTCGCTCACGACTTTCCTCTCAAAACTCCACTCTCCTGTAGATATTGGAGCGCATCTCGGCCGAAATCTCCAGTCGATTGGGGATTTATGAGTCTTGAAGGCTCAAAATCTCCAACCGACTGGTGATTATTTGGTTGCTGCGACTGTCGGTGTGGCGTGGTTGGGTTGGGCGGTGGAGATCGAAGAGCTGTCCGGGCGGTTGGAGAAGTTGTCGGCACGGTACGGCGAGTATCTGGGCTTCGAGCGGGACAGCGACTGGTTCCTGCTGAAGCTGCAGGAAGAGGTCGGTGAGTTGACCCAGGCCTACCTGCAGGTGACCGGCCGGGCGCGGACGAAGGGCAAGTCGGCCGACGAGATCCGCGACGCCTTCCAACTCGAGTTCGCCGACGTGATCTGCCAACTGCTCCTGCTCGCGCGGCATTTCGACGTCGACGTAGAACACGAGATCCAACGCAAGTGGCTCTCCCACGAGACCACCTGACCCCCCGGGTACGCCGACCCGCTTCGCACGAGAGGTCAGGCGGTGGCGCGGCCTGGTTGGGCGTTCTTGAGGAGTACGCCGACCACCGCGAGTGGGGCGAGCCAGATGACGGCGCCGACCACGATCTCGAGCCAAGTGGGCATGCTCACCTCGATGCGCAGGAGCGCGATCGAGCCGGCGACGCCGAGGGGCCAGACCAGGGTGGCGAGGAGTTTCTCCTTGACGTTCCAGCGATCCGTGGTCCAGAGCAGGTACACCCCGATGAACCAACCGAAGAGCACGAACCCGCCGAACAGCAACAGCAGCAGCGCCACCACCTCGCGCCCGCGGTTGCGCGGCTGGTAGCGATCGACCAGCACCAACCCATCGGTGGCCGAGGCCACGATCTCGTCCGGATCGCCCAGCCTGGCCAGCATCGTGCGGACCTCGGCCTCGGTGGAGACCCCGGCCGCGCGCGACTCGTTGATGTGCGCGGTGACTTCCTCGACGAGCTCCGTACGCCGGTTCGCCGGCAACGGCTCGGCCGCATTCGTCAGATACTCCAGATAGGCGTCGATGAGCCGGTCCGCGTCGTTCTGCACGTTCGTCATCCCTGTCTCCCTCGCCCCAGTACGGTGTCGACCGAGTTGCGGAACCGCTCCCAGTCCGCAGTGAACGCGGCAAGCGCCTGACGTCCCTCAACAGTGCTCTGGTAGTAGCGCCGCGGCGGCCCCGACTCGGACTCGCGCCAGGTCGTCTCCACCAGGCCTTCCCGTCGCAGCCGCGCCAGCAACGGGTAGATCGTGCCCTCCGTGGTGACCAGCCCATCCACCTCGCCGAGCGCCTTGACCAACTCGAAACCGTAGCGCTCCTCCCCCTGCAACAACGCGAGCACGCAGAACTCCAGCGTCCCCCGCCGCAACTGGGTGAAGACCTTCTCCGATACCATGCAACACAAGGTACCTGTCTAGACCTACAACCGCAAAACACCAATCCCCGCCGGTGGCGAGGGTGGTGGTGTCAGGCCTGCTTGGGGCGGACGGCGAACATGATGGCGATGATGAACGACGGGATGATCAGCGCCCACTTCGGGCTGAGCCCGAGCAGGACGGGTGCCAGGCAGAGGATCAGCAGGTCGAACCCACGGATCGGCTGCGAGAACAGGCCCGGCGGGATCGCGCCCATCGGCGAAGCGACCAGCGGCCCGCTGTACGACGGGGGTCGCGCGGAAGCTTGCCGCACAACGCCGGTCAGTACGCCGACCCCGATCGCGAAGGCCGCGGAGGCATCTCCGATCGCCGGGTAGGCCAGCAACACCCACACCAGCACGAAGAGCCCCGGTACTACGGACATCGCGACCCGCAGCTCGCGGAGGTCCATCCCTAGCGCCCGGACGAGACCAGTGGACCGACAGACGGAGCGCAGCCCGTCCATCAGCGGCCGCACGGCACCGAAGCCGGCCAGGCCCTGCAGCGATCGGCACGAGCACGTCGTACCCGGTCCCTGCCACGGCGTACGGAACCACCAGCAACCCGAAGCCCACGATCAGCCGCCGGGGCCAGCGGAGGATCCGGAGGAACTCACGATGGACGATCGCCTGCGTCATCGAGCTACGGCCGCGGCGCGACCGCACCCGGCCCACCATCCGCCAGTGACGTCCAGCGACGACGTCCGCCAGCAGGCTGACGTCCATGGTGATCGCAGCACCGGCCATCCCGGCCAGCAGTTCTCCCCCGGCGACCACGCTGATACGACTCAATCTGTTGAGCGACTGGGCAGTGATCACCACCAGTGCAACGGCCACAACCAGTGCGACTACTCCGATCACCAACAGCCTGATCTGGTCAGCATTCATGAACGGCTGCTTCGCGTCGTAGAAGCTGTAGCTGTAGGGGCTCGCCGCATGAGACCCCTCGAGAGTGGAGAGCCCAAGGACGCGGTAGCCGACACTTTGCTGATCTCGTCCGGCACGCAGCGCCAGCACGATCGCAGGGATGGCAGCGAGCACCAACAACCCATCGGCCACTCGCAGCGCCCAGCGTGAGCGCTTGGGCGTCTGCTGCGCCCATACCGTCACACAAGCCGTGCAGATCAACAGCACGGTCGTCAGCACAGCAGCCTCGCCGACAGCCGACCAGCCCGCGCCGAACAGCGTGAACCCAACCAGAGCGGCGACAGCACCGACCACGGCCGACACCACCATCACCAGCCGGTACGACGGGCGCAGTAGCGACGCACGGTCCACAGGCGTGGCCAGCAACCAGAACCCGGTCGCCCTGGATGCCGATACGGGGCCGACGCTGAGCAGCACGCGCAGCAGCGTCGAGACCAGCAGCGGCACGAGGATCCACGGCACCGTGTCGAGCAACCAGGAGCACGACCCCGTAGTACAGGCTGCTGATTTGTCGTTGAGCTTCAGCAGGACATTGCCGCCGGTGGCACCGAGCATGGCGAGCGCGAAGACCACTACGTAGATGTCCTCGAGCTGCTGCCAGACCGTGCGATCCGCCTTGCCCCGGCGGACCTTCCGCATCCAGCGGCGCAACTCCTTGGAGCTCGGGATCGCACCGAAGTCCGCCTGATCGAAGACGACCGGCCCGTCCGCCGTGGTCATGGCAGCGGGGTGAGCGCGACGGTTTCGTCCGCGACGGCGTCCACCAGTGTCTTGTCGTGACTTGCGAACAGGATCGAAGTACCCGCCTTCTTCTCTTCCTTCAGCCGCATCGCCAGCCACTCGACACCGGCGGCGTCCAGCCGCTGCTCCGGCTCGTCCAGCACGAGCAGCTTGCGCGGCCGGACGAGTGCCGTCGCCAGTGCGAGGCGCCGACGCTGGCCCGACGACAGCGATCCCGGCAGCTGGTCCGCTGCCGCGAGCAGGCCGACGTCGTCGAGCAAGGTGTCGACCAGGTCCTCTGGCTCAGGGTTGCCGTGCGCCCGGGCCAGCAGGTCCAGGTGCTCGGCCGCACTGAGGTCAGGGAAGAAGTCGAGGTCGTCGAGCAACGAGGCGACGTCGCGGCGTACCGCTTCGGCGCGCTCGTCGATCGGCAACCCGTCCAGCAGGATCTTGCCGGCCGCCGGCTCGGCCGAACCGACGATGCACTTGAGCACCGTGGTCTTGCCGGCCCCGTTCGGACCGACCAGGGCGATCGCCCGGCCGGCCGCGAGGGTGAACGTGAGGTCCTCGATCACCGGGCGGTCGGCGTACAGGTGCCTGAGGCCCTGGACGGCGAGCCGTGGCGCGGCCTTGCTCATCGCTTGCGGACCAGGGTCAGCCCGTCGCCGATGCCGAGCATGACCACGTCGACGCGGTCGTCCTTGGCGATGTGCGCGTTGAACTCCTTGCGGTCGACCGGGTCCTGCTCGTGCTGCCCGACCACCCGGCCGCCGGCCAGCGTGTTGTCGAACAGCAGCAGTCCGTTCGTCCGGATCCGCGGCACCAGGTGCTCGAAGTACTCGATGTACGCGGGCTTGTCGGCGTCCACGAAGGCGAGGTCGAACTCGCCGTCGAGCTGACCGGCCGACTCGTGGGCGTCACCGATCCGCAGCTCGATCTTCTCCGCGACCCCGGCCCGCTCCCAGTAGCGGCGGCCGATCGAGGTCCATTCGTCGCTCACGTCGAGGCAGATCAGCTGCCCGTCGGCCGGCAGTCCGCGCGCGATCGCGAGCGCGGAGAAACCGGTGAAGGTGCCGATCTCCACCGCGCGGCGGGCGGACACCAGCCGGGTCAGAGTGGTCAGCAGGGCGGCCTGGTCGGCCGTCGTCAACATCTCCGAGACGCCGCCGAGAGCCTGTGTCTCGGTGACAAGTTCGGTCGCGATCTCGTCCAGCGGCATCCCGTGCGCGACCATGTAGTCGTGCAGCTCATCGGTCACCTGTACCTGACTGCCCATCGAATCCCGCCGTCCTCTTCGTCGTGGTTCGGTCGCCTGTAGTCTCTACGGGTTGCCCTACTGCTCGACACCCACCCCTCCAAGGAGAGCCCAGCATGCAGATCGCCGTCGCCGGATCGATCGCGACCGACATCCTGATGACGTTCCCTGGACGCTTCAAGGACCAGTTCCTCGAAGAGCAGATGCACAAGGTGTCGCTGTCGTTCCTGGTCGACGAGCTGGTCGTCCACCGCGGCGGCGTCGGCGCGAACATCTGCTACGGGATGGCCCAGCTCGGCCAGCGGTCGCTGCTGATCGGCTCGGTCGGCGCGGACTTCACCGACTACGGCGCAGCACTGAGCGAGGCCGGTGTCGACGTGTCCCACGTCCGCATCTGCGACAACGTGCACACCGCCCGCTTCACCTGTACTACGGACCTCGACGCGAACCAGATCGCGTCGTTCTACACCGGCGCGATGGCGGAGTCCCGCGAGATCGACCTCGGCGCGATCCACACCGCGACCGGCGGCATCGACCTGGTCCTGATCGGCGCGGACGACCCGGACGGCATGCTCAAGCACACCGCGCTGGCGAAGGCGAACGGCATCGACATCGCCGCCGACCCGTCGCAGCAGCTGGCCCGGATGGACGGCGAGCAGATCCGCGAGCTGATCGAGGGCGCGGCCTACCTGTTCAGCAACGAGTACGAGTCCGGCCTGATGGTGCAGAAGACCGGCTGGAGCCACGACGAGATCCTCGCCAAGGTCGGCGTCCGGGTCACCACCCATGGCGGCGACGGCGTCGTGATCGAGAACTCGGACGGCATCATCGCGAAGATCCCGGCCGTGCCGACCCCCGGTCTGGTCGACCCGACCGGTGGCGGCGACGCCTTCCGCGCCGGCTACCTGACCGGCCGCGCCGCCGGCCTCGACCACGAAGCGGCCGCCCAGGTCGGCTGCACGCTGGCGACGACGGTGCTCGAGACCGTCGGCACCCAGGAGTACACGCTGGACCACCCGAGCTTCCTGGCCCGCCTCGCCTCGGCGTACGGCGAAGAAGCAGCCACCACCACCGCCACCACCCTCAAACTCGGCTAGTCCCTCTCTAGTTGCTCAGGCGGCCCAGCACGCCCGTCTGGGCAAGCAACGCGAAGCGGTCCGGGCAGCCCCAGTGCTCGACCAGTAGGCCGTCCACGACGCGGGCCTGCTCGAACAGCGGGATGTCGATCTTCGCCCCGCTCGGCGGCCCGAAGAATGCCCCGGTCGCGGTCCCCCGGGCCCGGCCGCGCACCCAGACCGTGTCGCCCTGGATCACCGAGTCCTCGACCGTGTAGACGACGTCCGGCATCATCGCGTGCACCTCCCGGATCGCCTTCTTGACCTGCGCGATCGCCACCGCGCCGACGCCCGCCAGACCGAACTGGTGCTCGATCAGGTCCGGCGCGCACACCTCGTCGACGATCGCGTCGTTCCCGGTACCGAACCCTTCCTGCAGGATCCTTTCGAGCACTACGAACGCCTCCGACTGCTGCGGCAGAGCCTTGAACGCTGACATCAGACATCCCCCCTGATAATCTCGATGCACTATCTGTGCATTCGTTGCAGTAGTACTGCAGTGAACGCATTGATAGTGTGCTCACATGGCCGACGCTGTCAAGACCTATCGCCAGGAGCAGGCCGAAGCGACCAAGATCCGGATCGCCCAGGCCGCCCGGCAACTGTTCGCTGCCGACGGGTACGGCGCGACGAGCATCGACGCGATCGCGAAGCAGGCCGGGGTGGCGACCCGGACCGTCTATTCGGCGTTCGGCACCAAGCGGGAGATCCTGTCGCTGATCTGCGATCTCTGGCTCAAGGAAGCCCGGGCCATCGAGCTGTCCGGCGAGGTGTTGGCGATGCCCGTACCGGCCGCCCGGCTGCGCGGCGCCGCGAACTGGCTGAGCAACCTCTACTCGGCCGGCTTCGACGTCGTACTGATCTTCGAGGCCGCCACCGACGAGAGCGCGGAGACCCGGGCCCTGCTCCGGTCGAAGCTGGCCGGCCGCAACCAGGTGATGGACGCGATCATCGCGTCACTCGAAGCTGAGCTGAGGGTTCCGCTCAAGCAGGCGCAGGCCGTCTATCGGGCGCTCGCCGCTCCTGGCGTCTACCAGGAACTGGTGGACGAGTCCGGCTGGACGCCCGCGGAGTTCGAGCAGTGGGTCGCCGAGTCGCTCGAGCGCCAACTGCTCTGACCGAAACCCCTTTGATCCCGGGGTTTCGGGAAGGATTTGCCTGGTCGTCGCGAGGCGCTAAAGTGAACTGTACGTTCAGTTCACTTAGGAGATGGAAATGACCGAAGCAGTCGCAGCGGCGTCCGGCGAGTTCACCATCGGCGGAGACCTCACCGTCCGCCGGCTGGGGTACGGGACCATGCAGCTCACCGGCGACGGCGTCTGGGGTGACCCACGCGATCCAGACGAGGCAGTCCGCGTACTACGGCGTGCGGTTGAGCTCGGCGTGAACTTCATCGACACCGCGGACGCCTACGGCCCCTTCACCGCGGACCTGCTGCTGAAGAAGGCCCTCCACCCGTACGCCGACGAGCTGGTCATCGCCACCAAGGCAGGCTTCGCCCGGACGGGTCCCAACGGCTGGGAGCCGATCGGCCGCCCGGCGTACCTGCGCCAGCAGGTGGAGCTCAGCCTCCGGCACCTGGGCCTGGAGCGGATCGACCTGCTCCAGTTGCACCGGGTCGACTCGGAGGTCCCGATCGCCGACCAGGTCGGCGAGCTGGCGAAGCTCCAGCAGGAAGGCAAGATCCGGCACATCGGTCTGTCCCAGGTCGGCATCGAGCAGGTCGAGGAGGCGGGCAAGACCGCCACGATCGTCTCGGTCCAGAACCTCTACAACGTCAGCCAGCGCGACGACGAAGACCTGCTGGAGTACGCCGAGAAAAGCGGTCTCGGCTTCATCCCCTGGTTCCCACTGGCCACCGGCGAGCTGGCCAAGGACGGCGGCCCGCTCGCCAAGATCGCCCAGAACCACGACGCCACGCCCTCGCAGCTGGCCCTGGCCTGGTTGCTCAAGCGGTCGCCCGTGTTGCTGCCGATTCCTGGCACCTCCTCGGTCGCGCACGTCGAGGACAACATCAACGCGGCCAAGGTCGAGCTGACCGACGACGAGTTCGCCGAGCTCACGGCGGCGGTCGGCTGATGAGCGTCTGGTTCGTCACCGGCGCGTCCCGGGGCTTCGGCGCCGGGATCGTGGCGGAAGCGCTTGCCCGCGGCAACCAGGTTGTCGCCGCCGCGCGACGGCCCGGGGAGATCGAGCGGACCGAGCGGTTGCTTCCGCTCGCTCTCGATGTGACCGATGAGGACCAAGCGCACGCGGCGGTCGAGGCTGCCGTGCGGGAGTTCGGCCGGATCGACGTGGTCGTTAACAACGCTGGACGTGGGTTGCTCGGTGCGGTCGAGGAGGCTTCCGACTCGGCCGCGCGGGCGATCTTCGACACCAACGTGTTCGGCGTCCTGAACGTCCAGCGCGCCGTGCTTCCCGTACTGCGCGAGCAGCGGAGTGGACGGTTGATCCAGCTCAGTTCGGTCGGCGGCTTCATCGGGACGCCGGGCTGGGGTGTCTATGCCGCCACGAAGTTCGCGGTCGAGGGATTGTCCGAGGCGCTTCACGGCGAGCTGAAGCCGCTCGGCATCGATGTCACGATCGTCGAGCCGGGATTGTTCCGGACCGACTTCCTCGATGAGTCGAGCCTTCACCAGGCAGGTCAGCTCGCTGACTACGCTGAGACCGTGGGCGCGATGCGAGGCTCGTTGGCCGAGTGGAACCATGCTCAACCGGGTGATCCGATCAAGGCCGCGCGGGCGATCGTCGATCTGGCGGAACTCTCGGATCCACCACTGCGGATCCAGCTGGGTGCCGACGCGGTCGCGCGGGTCGAGGCGAAGCTCGATCTGGTCCGCACCGAGCTCGACCGGTGGCGCAAGGTCTCGCTGTCCACGGATCACGACGAGCTGTCGACGGATCACGACAATGTCTGAGTACGCCGATGTTTGAGCAGTCGTCGCATCCGCGGAGCTTGCGGGCCAAGGATTCGGTGCTGTGTGCAACCAAGGAGCTGCTGGACGAGGGTGGCCTCGGGGCAGCGACGGTCGATGCGATCAGCGCCCGCTCCGGGGTGAGCAAAGCGACGATCTACAAGCACTGGCCGTGCCGTACCGCGATCGCGGCCGAGGCGTTCGGCCGGCGGATGGCGGACTCGATTCCGCTGCCGAACGAAGGCAACGTGATCGACGACCTCACCGAGCAGGTCCGCCGAGTGAGCAGGTTCTACTCGGGACCGAACGGCAAGGTGTTCGCCCAGTTGCTGGCGGCAAGCGTCACCGACGAGGCGGCCGCGCCGTACTTCCGGGAGTTCTTCCTGGACACCCGGCGCGCGAACGTCGCCGAACTCTGGGAACGAGCCCTCCGCCGCGGCGAGGTCAACCCGGCCATCTCAGCCGGGACCGCCACCGACCTCCTCTTCGGCCCCCTGATCTTCCGCCTCCTGACCGGCCACGCCCCCCTCACCGAACACGAAGCCGACGCCATAACCACAGCCGCCCTCCACGGCCTGCTAGAACCCTGAGCTGACGGACGGATCCGTCCGCTGCCTTGAGACGTCGGCGGGTGGTTGTGGTGGGTTGAGCTGCCGGTGGGCTGGGGTGGGCCGGCTACTGGGGTGGGCCGGCTACTGGGGTGGGCCGGCTACTGGGGCGGGCCGGCTACTGGGGCGGCTCGGGTGGTTGGGGGATGGCGAGCGGGCCCAGAGGCCTCGGACGTGGCCTATGTGGCGGCGCATCAGTTGTTCGGCGCCTTCGGCGTCGCGGGACTCGACGAGATCCATCAGTTCGTGGTGTTCGGCCGCGGATTGGACCAGGCGGCCGCTCTCTACCAGGGGGGTCAGGCCCAGGAGGCGGGTTTGGGAGCGGAGGTCTGAGACGACGTCGACCAGGCGGCGGTTGCCGCTGTAGGCGAGGAGCGTGACGTGGAAGACGCGGTCGGCCTCGATGTAGTCGATCAGATTGCCGGCTTCGGCCGCGACCACGATGTCCTCCGCCAGCGCGCGCAGGCGGGGGAAGTCGTCCGCCGGGATCACCGGTACGACGTCGCGGATCGTCGGTGGCTCGATCAACTGCCGGAGCGCGGCGAGGTCGTCGAGGTCCTCGTCGGACATCTCGGTGACGCGGAAACCCTTGTTCCGTAGCGAGATGACCAAGCCCTCGCGGACCAGGTCGAGCATCGCTTCACGGACCGGGGTCGCGGAGACACCGAACCGCGCGCCGAGCATCGGTGCGGAGTACACCTGGCCCGGTTCCAGCTCGCCGGAGATCACCGCAGCGCGCAGCGCGTTCGCCACGCTGTCGCGCAGGCTCTCGCGTTGGATCAACGGCCGCACACTCGGCTGCACACCGGTCGAATTCGCCGGCATCCAGTCACCTCCCTCGCTGCACTGTCGTCCACCCCGCCCACATTGTGGTCCACCCCCATCGCGAACGCGCCAACGCACTGCCGGTCAGCCGACGCGAACTGCACCGCCAACCGGCCGAGCCACCCCGGTCAGCCGGCGCGAACTCCCCCGCCGATCGAGCGGACCAGTTCGGTCAGGTGGGCGAATACCCGGTCCGAGGCGATGCCGTCGTGTTCGAACTCGTTGGTGACCCAAGCCTGCAAGTTGCCGACCCGCGCGGCGGTCTCCAACTGCAAGCCGGAGTCGACGTACATGTCGTCGAAGTACACCGCCGCCGCCACCGGGACCTCGTTCGCCGCCAGCCGGTCCAGGTCGTACAGGCGACTCCACCGCGGACGCGCGGCCAGCAGTTCAACCGCCGCACGGAACGGTCGCAGAACCCGGATCTCCTCGAACATCCACGGATACATCATCTCGCCGGTGAACAGCAACGGCCGGGCCGTCTCCGCGAACTGCGGCCGCGCCGACCTTTCCCGCTCAGCAGCCCAACCAGAGGCGCCCTCACCCGATCCGTAACAGCTTTCCTGCAGCGCGGCGAACAACGGCCCATCGCTGTACGACGACCGCACCATCACCTGAGTGAGAAACGTCTCGGACAACTCGTCGCCGCAGAACGCCTCGTCGATCAGCCAGTGCATCCGCTCGTACCCGGGCTTCATCCCGAAGTCGATCCCGAGCGACTGCAACCGTCGTACCGTCAGCAGGTCGCCGTCCGGCAGCCGTACGTCGCCCGCCGCGAGCCGGTCGGCGATCGCCGCGACGCGCTGCTCGTTGTGCGGGTACCGCCGGTAGAACTCGCGATTCTTGGCCTCGACCCGTGGATAGGTACGTCGATAGACCTCCTCCGCATCCGGCTCCACCGAAGCCAGGCCGCCCGTGACGTAACAGGCCGTCAAACCTTCAGCAGCCTGCGACAGATACGTCAAGGTGATGAACCCGCCGAAGCTCTGCCCAAGCGTCGACCACTTCCGCCCACCGAACACCGTCTTCCGCAAATGCTCGGCGTCGGCCACGATCGAGTCGGCACGGAAGTGCGCCAGATAGTCCGCGGCTCCCTCAGCGGTGGCGAAGGAGTTCATCCGCCGCCCGTCGACCGGCGTACTGCGACCGGTGCCGCGCTGGTCGAGCAGAATCACGCGGTAGGTCTTCAAGGCCTGCCCGATCCAGCCGTTCGGCTCGGTCGGCCGGGGGGACTTGCCGCCGGGTCCGCCCTGAAGGAACACCAGATACGGGAGGTCGTCGTCCTTGCGGATCGGGTCGGCGAGCTCCCGCGCGAACACGGTGAGCTGCTCCGGGTTCCCCGGGTCGGACCAGTCCAGCGGGACCTGGACCTCATGGTCGCGGACGTGCATGCCAGGGATCGTGTAGGTCGTCATACGCTCGCCTTCCGTTCCTGCTCGTGCTTGCTCTCCCGTTGCAATCGCAGCAGCAGGACTCATCGGAGCTTAGTGCTGTGTGACATTGCACTGACCTTAAGACCATAACGCCGCTACCGCCAGGCATCGGCGAAATTAGTCTGACGAATCCGGTCTAGAGGCGCGGGTCTACTGGTTCGGACTCCAGGGCCAAAACTGAGAAGACGCATTCGTGGATGCGCCACAGCGGTTCGCCGCGGGCGGCCCGTTCCAGGGACTCCAGGCCGAGGGCGTATTCGCGGAGGGCCATTGAGCGTTTGTGGCCGAGGTTTCGGTTGGCGGAGGCGGTCGAAGTTCGCCGGCTCGGTGTAGTCCGGGCCGTAGATGATCCGCAGGTACTCCTGGCCTCGGACCTTCAGGCCTGGTTGGGCGAGGCCCTTCTTCGTCCGGATCAGGTTCGCGGCCGGTTTGACGACCATGCCTTCGCCGCCGGCAGCGGTGAGTTCTTCCCACCAGGCGGTCCCCGCGTCCCACGAGTCCAGGTCGACGAACAGTCGCCGGGTCGGCGTGATCAGCGTCGGACCGGCCGCGACGAGGCGGTCCGCGATCGAGAGGTGCCAGGCGTGTGGCTTCTCCTCGTACGTCGCTCCTTCGGAAGCGAGCACCTGGAACGGCGCGATCCGTACGCCGTCGAGCCCCTCGGTCGGCCAGCAGTACCGGCGATAGGCCGCGCTGAACAGGTCCGCGTTGGCCGTGCGCTGTTGGGTCCGCGCAAGCAGGTCACCGACGTCGAGCCCTGCTGCCACAGCCGATTCGAGCCCGGCCGTGGCCGCAGGCAACGCAGTACGAGCTGCCGCGCCGACCGCGGCGTACTGGTTCTTCAGGAGTTCGATGGCTTTGGCGCTCCACGGGAGAAGCTCGGCGTCGAGGAGCAGCCACGAGGTGTCGAGTTCCTCGAAGAGTCCTGCAGCTTCGGCGACCGCTCGTAGACGGAGCAGGAGCTCGTCGGTCAGCGCGGTGTCGAAGAACGAACGACCGGTGCGGGTATGGACCGCGCCGCGCCCGGCCAGCCCGAACCGCTTCTCGGCGACGTCGTCATCACGCGTCACCAGTACGACGGCCCGCGAGCCCATGTGCTTCTCCTCGCACACCAGCTCGGTCACGCCGTCCGACTTGTAAGCCTCGAACGCCTGCGTGGGGTGCTCCAGCACACCGGGGATCGGCGAGGTCGCGACCGGGCTCATCGTCGGCGGCAGGTAGAGCAGGAACCGCGGGTCGATCGCGAACCGGCTCATCACCTCGAGCGCTGAACCGGCCTGCTCCGCCCGGATGCTCAGCCGGCCGTGCGTCGCGGTCTCGATCACCCGGCGACCGGTGACGTCGGTGATGTCGAGTACGTCGGGCGCGCGACCGGGAGCGGTTGCCACCTGCAACGGCTTCGCGGGCTCATAGTACTGCTCGAAGGCATCGACCGAGACGAGTTCGCGATCGGGGTAGCGCAGCGCGGTCAGTGAACCGCCGAAGACGCAGCCCGTGTCCAGGCAGATGGTGTTGTTGATCCACTCGGGCACCGGCGTCGGGGTGTGCCCATAGACGACCATCGCGCGACCGCGGTAGTCGTTCGCCCACGGGTAGCGCATCGGCAGGCCGTACTCGTCGGTCTCCCCCGTCGTCTCGCCGTACAGGCAGAACGCACGAACTCGGCCAGAGGTACGACCGTGCATCCGCTCGACCAGTCCGGCGTGCGACACGACGAGATTGCCGCGGTCGAAGACGTAGTGCGAGATCAGCCCATCGATGAAGGTCTCGACCGCGGCGCGGAACTCCTCCGGCTCGGCGGCCAGCTGCTCAAGTGACTCCGCCAGCCCGTGACTGACCTTCACCTTCTTCCCGCGAAGCGCGCGCAGCAGCTTGTCCTCATGGTTCCCCGGTACGCAGTAAGCGTTGCTGGAAGCAACCATCCCCATCACCAGCCGCAACACCCCCGGCGTATCCGGCCCCCGATCCACCAGATCCCCGACAAACACCACCCGCCGTCCGGCGGGCTCCGTCCCCACCCCCGTGCGTCCGGCATAGGTGGCATCGACCGCGCGGCCCTCGGGGTCGCGGGTGAGGGTGTAACCGAGGGTGGTGAGGAGTTGCTCCAGTTCGGCTCGGCAGCCGTGGATGTCGCCGATGATGTCGAACGGACCGGTCTGGTCGGTGAGGTCGTTGAACAGCCGGGTCCGGTCGATCGTCACAGCGTCGATCTCCTCGACACTGCCGAGGACCTGCACGTTCCGGAAGCCCTCCCGCTTCAGGCTCCGCAGCCCCCGGCGAAGTTGCTGCCGCTGCCGCTGCACCACATGCGCGCCGAACTGCCGGTCCGGTCGAAGTGCGTTCCGGTCGACCGCCACCCGCTCGGGTACGTCGAGCACGATGGCGACCGGCAGTACGTCGTACTCGCGGGCCAGCGCGACCAACTGCTTCCGTGCCTCTGGTTGCACGTTCGTCGCGTCGATCACCGTCAGCCGACCGGCGGCGAGCCGCTTGGCCGCGATGAAGTGCAGCACCTCGAACGCGTCCTTGCTGGCGGCCTGGTCGTTCTCGTCGTCCGAGACCAGTCCGCGGCAGAAGTCGCTCGAGATCACCTCGGTGCCGAGGAAGTGCTTCCGCGCAAATGATGACTTGCCCGACCCGCTCACCCCGACCAGGACGACGAGGCTCAGCGCGGGGATAGTGATGCGCTCCATCAGATCGCCTCCTTCAGCTCAGAACCGGTACGGCGGAACAGGGCCAGCTGGGTTGGTGGGCCTACTTCGGGGTCGTCCGGCCCGACCGGGCGGAAGGAGACCTCGTAGCCGTAGCTGCGGCAGACCGAGTCGGCCCACTCGCGGAACTCCGCCCGGGTCCACTCGAACCGGTGGTCCGGATGCCGGAAAGCGCCCGCAGGCAGCGTTTCGAAGCGCACGTTGTGCTCGGAGTTCGGCGTGGTGACCACGACATTGCCGGGCCGGGCAGAGCCGAACACCGCGTAGGCGAGAGCGGGCAGCCGTGGCGGGTCGACGTGCTCGATCACCTCCATCAGCACGGCGGCATCGAGACCGGTCAGCCGCGCGTCGGCGTACGTGACAGAGGACTGGAACAGCCGCAGCCGCTCGCGCTTCCGGTCGGACATCTCGTCCACGTGCAGCCGCCGCTCGGCGTACGTCAGCGCCCGCGCGGAAACGTCGGTCGCCACCACCTCGCTGAACGACGAATCCTTCAGCAGCTGGGCCACCAACACACCCTCGCCGCACCCCAGATCCGCCACTCGCCGGGCCCCGAGCTCCCGCAGCAGCTCGACCACCGCGGTACGCCGCTGAACCGCCAACGACACCGGCTTCTCCACCTCGGCAGCCGGCTCCGGCGACGATGCGTCGACCGCCTTGGCCCCGCCTTCGCCCTGCGCCGGTCCGGCGGGCGAGTCGTCGCCGACCTCGGCGAAAGGCTCATCCTGCGCGCTCTCGACTTCTTCGCCGTCTACCTCGATCAGGCGGTCGAGGGCTTCGAGCGCCGAGTCGGTGAGGCGTTTGCGGTGGGCCAGGTAGCGGTTGGAGATCAGCTCGCGGTCCGGGTGCGTGCCGAGCCAGCCGTCACCCGCACGGACGAGCTTGTCCACCTCGTCCGAGCCGACCCAGTAGTGCTTCGCGTCGTCGAGCACCGGCAGCAGCACGTAGAGGTGGTGCAGCGCGTCCGCGAGCCGGAGTTCGCCGTGCAGCCGCAGATCGACGTACCGGGAATCGCCCCAGGACGGGATCTCAGGATCGAGCGGGACTGGCCGTGCATCGACCGACCAGCCAAGCGGGCCGAAAAGCCGCTCGGCCATCGCCGCACCGCCGCGGCATGGAAGAGCCGGCACCCGGATGTCCAGCGTGATCGGCCGGGCTGTGAGCTCAGGACGAGCATCGCAGCGGCCGATCATCGCAGTACGGAAGAGTTTGCCGACCGCGACGGCGAGCAGGCTGGACGCGGCGTACGGGCGATCGTTCACGTACTGCCCGAGCGTGAACCCCACGGCCGGGCGCCCCTTGCCGGAGCGCACCAGAGCGATCGGATCGACCTCTAGCAGGACCGCGATGGTGCAGCGTTCCTCGGTGGCTTCCGGGTAGAACACGTGCGCCGTGCCGCCGGCGACCTCCAACGACTGCGGTCGCGCCGGGTTCTTGTGCAACAAGAATCCGAGGTCGGTCGCAGGAGCGCCAAGGCCGGTCGAGGTGGTACCGATAGTCACGAACACTTCCGCATTCGATCACGCCGCCCGCTCACCGGCCGCCTCATTTACCGCCGGCCCGGCCGGGAACGATCTGCGCCGAGGTCTTGTGCTACTTCAACCGGGCATTTACCTTCAGCTAATCGTTAGGAAAGTTTCCTAATGGTCAAGGCAGCTGCAGCGCCTTTCCCCGCCCCACCGCCCGGAGGACACCGCTGATGTCGTATCTACTTCGAGGGCTGACCGCTGCCGCGGTCGTCACCGCAGCCCTGATCGCACAACCCATTCTGGCCCCATCGGCTTCGCCGGCCGCCGTGACCGCCGACACGCTGCTGTCCCAGGGGAAGCCCGCCACAGCATCGTCCGTCGAGGGCACTGGCTTCGAGGCCGCCAAGGCTCTGGACGGCAACTCTGCCACTCGGTGGGCCAGCGTTGAAGGCCACGATCCCGAGTGGATCCGGGTCGACCTCGGCGCCACCGCGAGCATCTCGCGCGTCAAGCTCAACTGGGAAGCCGCCTACGGAAAGACTTACAAGATCCAGACCTCGCCGGACGGATCGGCCTGGTCCGACGTCTTCTCGACCACGACCGGCAACGGCGCGATCGACGACCTGACCCTGTCGGGCAGCGGCCGCTACGTTCGCGTCTACGGCACCGCCCGCGGTACGTCGTACGGCTACTCGCTCTTTGACCTGGAGGTCTACGGCACGACCGGCGGCGGCACGGGCGACACCACGCCGCCGAGTACGCCGGGCAGCCTCGCGGCTACCGGAACCACCTCGAGCTCCGTATCGCTGGGGTGGAACGCCTCCACGGACAACGTCGGCGTCACCGGTTACGTCGTCTCCCGCAACGGCACGGAGATTGCCACCACAAGTGGCACCGGCACCACCTACACCGACACCGGCCGAACGGCATCGACCAGCTACACGTACACGGTCAAGGCACGCGACGCCGCCGGCAACGTGTCCGGAGCGAGCAACACGGTCACTGCGACCACCCAAGCCGGTGGCGGCGGTGGCGGACCGGCCGTTCCTTTCGGTAGTCACCAGTTCCCCTACGCGGCCGGGATGCTGACGCCGTCGGGCAGCCAGGCGACGCTCGACCAGAAGGTCGTGGACTACTACCAGCAGTGGAAGTCGGCTTTCGTCAAGCAGAGCTGCGGCAACGGCTGGTACCAGATCATCTCGCCCGACGCCGACCACCCGTACGTCGCCGAGGCCCAGGGCTACGGCATGGTCATCACCGCGACCATGGCCGGGGCCGACTCCGCCGCCAAGACGATCTTCGACGGCCTGGTCAAGTACATGCTGGCCCACCCCTCGGTGAACAACGCCGGCCTGCTGGCTGCCGAGCAGGACACCTCCTGCAAGAGCGTGAACGGCTCAGACAGCGCGACCGACGGCGACATGGACGTCGCCTACGGCCTGCTGCTGGCCGACAAGCAATGGGGAAGCGCCGGCACCTACAACTACAAGCAGCTCGCGATCAAGCACATCAACGCGATCAAGGCGAGCGAGGTCAACCCGAACACCAACCTGCTCACGTTCGGCGACTGGAGCACCTCCGGTGACGCCACCTACAACATGTCGCGTACGTCGGACTGGATGGTCGACCACTTCCGCGCCTTCAAGGCGGCCACCGGCAACTCCGTCTGGGACACCATTCGCGCCAAGCACCAGAGCGTGACCACCTCGCTGCAGGCGAACTACGCATCGGCAACCGGCCTGCTGCCCGACTTCGTGATCAACACCAACTCCACCCCGAAGCCGGCCACCGGTCAGGTTCTGGAGGACCCGAACGACGGCGCGTACTGGTGGAACGCCTGCCGCGACCCGTGGCGGATCGGCGCCGACGCGGTCACCAGTGGCGACAGCGCCTCGCTGGCCTCGGCCCGCAAGCTCAACACCTGGATCAAGTCCAAGACCGGCGGCAACGCGAGCAACATCGCCACCGGCTACAAGCTGAACGGAACGGCGATCGACGCCAGCAGCGACGCCGCCTTCTTCGCGCCCTTCGCCGTCACGGCGATGACCGACTCCGGCAGCCAGGCCTGGCTCGACGCCATCTGGAACAAGATGCTGACCACCCCGGTCGACACCAGCAGCTACTACGCCGCCAGCATCCAGCTCCAGGTCATGATCACCGCCACCCACAACCACTGGGTCCCCTAACCCCTCCGATCCCCGCGCGGCCGGCCCCCGGCCGCGCGGGACCACGGGCGGACCCACCGCACCACCGGGCTCCACGCCTGATTCGCGACCTCGAGTTTGTCATGAGCTGGGTGGGTTCCCCTCCGGAAAGCCCGGAAACGTTGCTGGGTTGGCTTTTCGGCTGACGAGCAATGTGCGGTCGAAGGTTGAGACACGCGGGGACAGCTCTGGCGTGTCCGGGGTTTTGGTTCTAGCTTGATTTGCAGCATATGAGTCGCTACAGACCGTCCTTCCCCGCTGACAGTCCGTACCGGTCCCCGGTTTGTGGCGAGGTATCCGACCGCGCCGACACGGGGAAAGGATCATGGCATCTCCCTCAGGCCCCAGCAGGGCCGACCAGCGTCACGTAGCACCCACCACCAGGACCACTGTGCTCATCACCAGCATCGATGGGGTCCGCCGGTGAGACCCCAGACCTTCGAACTCGTCCGGTACGAGGACGTCAGCGGAGTCTCCGGCACCGGAACGGTCGCCGAAGGATGCGTCTTCACCGACGGATCGGTCGCCCTCCGCTGGCACGGCCAGAATCCCTCCACAGCAGTCTGGCCGGACCTCGACTCCATCCTCGCCGTCCACGGCCACTGCGGCGCCACCGTGGTGCGCTGGCTGGACGTCTCGGAGATGGAGACCGTCCCCGGCACGGACCTCCTCCCCGGCGAGGTCGCACACATCCTCGCCACCGGCCGCCACACCCACCACCCACCAGTGGTGGCCACAGCCTGACCCACACCCTTACTACGGGCCGCCCGCCGGCGGCACGCAGGCGTACTCCGGACGCCCGGTCAGCAGTTGATGCTGTTCAGGAGTTGATGCCTGTCAGGGCGAAGAACTCCTGGCGTGAGCTCGGGTTTTCGCGGAGCATGCCGTGGAGTGACGAGGTGACCGTCAGAGCGCCCGCGGCCCGGACTCCGCGCAGTGACATGCAGAGATGCTCGGCCTCGATGACGACACCGACGCCCTTCGGGGCGAGTTGGTCCTGCAGCCAGTCGGCGACCTGCTTGGTCAGCCGCTCCTGCACCTGAAGATCACGCGCGAACAGCTCGACGACGCGTGCCAGCTTCGACAGCCCGAGGATCCGGTCGCCCGGCAGATAGCCGACGTGCGCGACACCTTGGAACGGCAGCATGTGGTGTTCGCAGAACGACTGGACCGGGATGTTCCGCGCCAGCACCAGCTCGTCGTACCCCTCGTCGTTCGGGAACGTGGTCAGCTCGAACTCACGCGGCGTCAGCATCTCCGCGTACGCATGAGCGACCCGGCGCGGCGTATCGGCCAGGTGCACGCTGTGCGGATCACGCCCGAGCGCCTTCAACAGATCCGCCACCGCACGCTCCGCTGCCGGGAGGTCGATCTCCGGCCGCCCCGCGACGACGTGCAACGGCATCCCCGCGTCCGGCACCACCTCGTCCGCGGTGAACGGCTCTACCTCCGACCGGATCGTCGTCATCTGCGCTCCTCACAGCGTCGATAGTGTCCAGCTCAGAGCTGAGCCATCTACTTTAGAACTCAACCATCTATTCAGTCAACGAAAGTTGTCGATACAATACCTCGGTGGACCCATCCCACCTCGCGAACGTCCAGGCGATCGCCGCGCTGGAGGAGCCGACCAGGCGGCAGCTGTACGAGCTCGTCGTCCGCAGTCCCGCGCCCGTCAGCAAGGACGAGGCCGCCGCCGCCCTCGCCATCCCCCGGACCACCGCCGCCTTCCACCTCGACAAGCTGGCCGCCGAAGGCCTGCTCAGCGTCGTGTACGAGCGCCGCTCCGGCCGGTGCGGTCCAGGCGCCGGCCGTCCGGCCAAGCTATATCGCCGGTCCGAGCTGGAGGTAGAGATCTCACTCCCCGGGCGCACGTACGACGTCGCCGGGCTGCTGCTCGCCGCGGCGCTGGAAGATGCCGAGTCCACCGGCGAGCCGCCGACCCGAGCCCTGGCCCGGCACGCCACCCGCTACGGCAAGAGTCTCGGTGAGACAGCCCGTGGGACCCGCGACGTCATCCAGGTCCTGGAGAAGCAGGGTTTCGAGCCACGGGAGGACGGCCCGGACATCCTGCTGGGGAACTGCCCCTTCCATCTGCTCGCCAACGAGCACCAGCAGTTGGTCTGCGGGATGAATCAGCACCTGCTGACAGGCCTCCTCGACGGCCTGGGCGACACCGACCGCGAAGCGATCCTCTCCCCCAGCCCCGGACACTGCTGCGTCCGCATCAACCAGAGGGCCTTGGACGAGTAGGCGAAGAACTACGCTGTCGCAGTGGCGAAAAGCAAGCAGACCGGGCAAGGCACTCCGGCAACCGTGGCGTTGAGCAAGGCAGGCCTGCCGTTCACAACGCATTCGTACGACCACGATCCAGCGGCCAAGTCGTACGGTCTGGAAGCCGCCGAGGCCCTGGGGCTCGCGACGGCGCACGTGTTCAAGACCTTGCTCGTCGAGGTCGACGGGAAACTCGCGGTCGGCGTCGTCCCGGTCGACAAGCAGCTCGATCTCAAGGCCGTGGCCGCCGCCCTGAACGGCAAGAAGGCCACGATGGCCGACCCGGCGGCGGCTGAGCGCAGTACGGGCTATGTGATCGGCGGGATCAGCCCGATCGGACAGAAGCGGAGCCTGCCGACCGTGGTCGACAGCTCCGCTTCCGAGCAGGACACCGTCTACGTCTCCGGCGGCCGCCGCGGTCTCGACATCGGCCTCAGCCCCGCCGACCTCGTCACGATCACCAGCGCTCGCACCGCGCCCATCGCCCGCTGACCAGCACGAACAGCAGCCTGCTCGGCCGCCCACCGAGTTCGATCACACCAGCCGGCATCGCGCCGATCGTCCGCTGATTCGATCTACTCCGGTGGGCAGGGATCACCCAGGTCGGGCGGAGTGGTGCCCTCCGGTACTACCGGGAGCTCGGCGGCCCGAACCTTGTAGCCGGGGCCGGACTTGTACGTCGTGAACGGCGCCGGCCCGAGTCCCATCGGCACGCAGGTCGAGTCGATGACGCCCCACGAGAACCCGAGCCGGTCGTACCGATCGCCGCGTGGATCGTCGTACACGGTGAGCGACAGGCGCTTGCCCTTCGGGGTGCCGAGGTCGCCGTTGCTCTTGCCGGAGATCACCGCCACCGGACCGGCGGTCATCAGGTAGTCGACCTCGATGCTCCCCCAGTTGTGCGTGGTCCCACCGTGGCCGTCCGGGGTCGGGTGGTCGAACCTCACAGTCCCGTGCGCGGCCCCGAAGTACACCTTGCCGTCGACGATCTTGTACGGGTTGCCGTGCACGTCGAAGATGAACCGGCGCAGCGGATTCCCCGGGTCGACCGAGAAACTCACCCAGGCGTCACCGGTGACATGCCCTTCGGTCCGGTGTGACGCCGCGGTAGCACCGGAAGGTGCGGCCGCCGCGATCGTCAGCAATACTGCTCCGACGGCAGCGACAGCCGGCACCATCCGCTTGCTTCGAACTCTCATATCCCTGCTCCTCAACGGGTTTGCGTGTCCCTCGACTCTCGCAATCCCGTTGCCCGGCCACCTCCCCCGTCGAGGTGACCGGACTCCCCCGGCCGATGGATCAGCTGATCCTGAGGTTCTGGAATACGCCCGTACCGCGGAAGACATTGACCCCGAACTGGCCCGCAGACTGCTCCGTGTCGGTGGCGTCGATCGCCTGCTTCCCGTCCAGCGACACCTTCAGACTTGGTCCCTGAGCAACCACCTTGAAGTGATAGGTCCGCCCGCGTTCGACGGTCAACGGTGAGGTGGCGATGTCCCGACCGGGCCGCCAGAGTTTCACCACGCCGGCGTCAGCGTCGAGGTTGACCGTGTAGTGCTTACTGGCATCCTTGTTCGCGCGGAACGTGAGCGCCGCAGCCGTGCCACTCGCCAGCTTCACGTCGCCTTCGTAGGTGAAGTCGGCACCAGACGCCTTGCTGAGATAGAAAGCGTCGCCGGACGACTCACCTTGCTTGCCGCCAGCAACATCCGACCAGGTGCCGGAAGCCGGATACCAGAGACCGGCGATGTTCGTACTGAGCGTCGACTCGGACCGGTTCTTCCAGATCGAGCCCAGCTCATGGAGCCGCAGCGACTCCAATTGGATCCGCCCGTCGACGAACAATTCGACGCCGTCCCCGCCGGGCAGGCTGTCGAAGTTCACATTGTGACTCTGGTAGACCTCGCCGTCGTTCCCGAAGACGTCCAGCTGACCACGATCCACCAGGAGTCTGAGCTTCACCTTGCCGTCGTGCGCGGGCATCACGGCTCCGTCCAGCAAGCCGTTCGAGGCGTCGTACACGACGTCCTTGTCGAACCAGCCGTCCGGACTCGTATGCAGCCGGAAGCCGAACTGCTTCGCCTGCCGTACGTCGACCACAGCATCGAGTTCGTAGGTGTCGGCCGTGACCCCGGCCAGCAACCGCCGAGCCGCTGCGCTGTCGAGCGTCAGGTTCTTCCAGCTCTGGGTGCTGGTGCGCAACGAGGCGATCTCCGGCACCGGCGTACTCAGGACCCGTGGACCGGACGGCGTCGACTTCAGCCGCTCCTCGACCGGGAACGATGCGTTGCCAGTCCAGGTCGAGCCGTGGTTTCCACCCTGCCAGGCCATCGAGACGACCCGATTGGCCGGCAGGTTCGCGAAGGTGAGCGCGGCGTAGTAGTCGCTACCGGCGTACGTGTCGATCTGGTTGATCTTCTGCGGCGTCGGCCAGGACGTCTTGAACGTCGTACCGTCGAAGTCGCCGACCACGTACTCGCCACTACCCGCGCTGAGCACCCAGTGCGAGGCACCGTCGAGTGGCATCCGCACCATGTCGGGGCACTCGAAGAGCCAGTCGCCCTGATAGCGCGAGGCGAACGACCAGTCGAGCAGATTCGTCGAGGTGTAGAAGTCGACGCCGTTGCCGTCCTGGTCAGACCAGACCACCATGCCCCAGCGCCTCGAGTCCGGATCCCAGAACACCTTCGGATCGCGGCTGGTCTTCGCGGGCGGCTTGACCACCTTGCGGCCGTTGTCGAACGACTTGAAGGTGTTGCCGCCGTCGAGGCTGTAGAAGACGGTGACGCCGTCGGTCCCGGAGTACACCACGATCGGATCGTCGTCGCCCGTCTTCAGCCCGGTCACGTTGCCGGTGTCAACGACCCCGCCACCGGACCACAGGTCGCCGGGATGCACGCCTGGTTCGAGCGCGATCGGCTTCTGCCGCCAGTGCACGAGATCGGTGCTCGTCGGGTGTCCCCAGTGCATGGTGTCCCAGGCCAGCCCGTGCGGGTTGTGCTGGTAGTAGAGGTGATAGACGCCGCGGTAGTACAGCGGCGCGTTCACGTCGTTCATCCAGCCGCCGCGCGAGCTGAAGTGGAACTGACCGCGGTTGTCCTCCTGGTAGTTCGTCGGCTGGTAGGGAAATTCCGGGCAGTCCCCTGTCGAGCCCTGCACGCCGAGCACCCCCACAAGAGTCAAAGCCAGCATTACCGATTTGACGATCATCGTGCGACCACCAGTGTCCCTTGCCGGGAGTTGTTCGAGTGATCGCGGTGTCCAGGTGCGTGCATCGCGGCGCTTGAGAAGCGTCCTCGATGCGGAGCATCGTGGATGCTTCTCAAGGGCTGCGAGGTGCGTGTCTGGGCACCGCAAGCGCCGAAGAACTCCCGGCAAGGGACACTTGACTGACGTCGGGTGGGGCGCCGTCGTCGCCGATCTGCAGAGCGCCGGTCATCAGCGAGACGACCTGACTCATCGAAGCGTCAGAGGGTCGTACTACGGCCGCCCGGCGACCCAGCCGATGGACGTGGATCCGGTCGGCCAGCTCGAACACCTGCGGCATGTCATGGCTGATCAGCACCACCGGCAGACCGCGATCCCGGATCCGCCGGATCAGGTCGAGCACCAGCCGCGACTCCTTGACTCCCAGGGCGGCCGTCGGCTCGTCCATGATCACCATCCGGCTGCCGAACATGGCCGCCCGGGCGACCGCGACCGCCTGGCGCTGCCCACCGGACAAGGTCTCCACGATCTGCCCGATGTGCTGGACGGTCTCGATGCCTAGGGCATCCAGTTGCTCCTGGGCCTGGCGGCGCATCGCTGCGCGGTCCAGCAGCCGGAACACCGACCCGACCGGTCCGGGCCGGCGAAGTTCACGGCCGAGGAAGAGGTTGGTTGCGATGTCCATCGCCGGTGCCAGAGCCAGCGTCTGGTGGACGGTCTCGATCCCCGCCTTCCTGGCTTCCAGTGGCGAGTGGAACCGGGTCTCCTGACCGTCGAGGAGGATCTGGCCGTCATCCGGGATCAAGGCACCCGACAGCGCTTTGATCAGACTGGACTTGCCGGCACCGTTGTCGCCGACGACGGCGAGCACCTCCCCGGCGTACAGGTCGAAGTCGGCGTCGTCGATCGCGGTCACTCGTCCGTAGCGCTTGACGAGTCCTCTGGCCTGCAGTGCTGGTGTCGTCATCGGGACCTCCTGCGTGCCAGTTGATCGAAGGCGACGGCTGCGATCACCAGCACGCCGGTTGCCACGTCCTGGTAGAGGCTGTCGATGCCGGCCTGGGTCAGACCGCTGCGCAGTACGGCGACGATGAGCGCGCCGACCACCGTGCCGCCGACGCTGCCCCGGCCGCCGAAGAGGCTGGTGCCGCCGATCACGACGGCGGTGATGCTGTCCAGGTTGCCGGTCTGGAAGGCGTTCGGGTCCGCGTTCGGGATCCGGCCGAGTGCCTGCCAGGCCGCGAAAGCGTAGATCACGCCGGCGATCAGGTAGACGCTGAACCGGGTCCGGCCGACGTGGATACCGGTCAGCCGGGCCGCCTCGGGATCGTTGCCTAGGGCATACACATGGCGACCCCACCCGGTCTTCGTCAGGGCATACCAGGTGATCGCGAACATCACTACGGCCAGCGTCATCCCGTGGGTCACCTTGATCTGACCGAACAGGTAGCCGCCCTCGCCCAGCGCATTGAGCATCGAGTCGGTCACCGGCCACGAGCTGCCTTGCGAATAGAGCCGCCCGACAGCCAGTACTACGGTCAGCATGCCGAGCGTGACGATGAACGGTGGCAGATTCAGCCAGGTCACCAGGCCACCCGAGACTCCGCCGAGAAGGGCGCAGATCACGAAGCCCGCCATGAGAGCCAGCACGGGAGCGCTTCCCTCGGTCACCAGCCGAGCGAAGAGCATCGTGCCGAGCACCATGATGGCCGCGTTGGCCAGGTCGATCCCGCCGGTCAGCACGATCAGGGTCTGGCCGAGCGCGAGCGTTCCAACGACCAGGGATTGCTGTACTACGAGGGACAGGTTGTCGACGGTGAGGAAAGTACTCGTGGTCGCGCCGAAGACGATGACTGCGACCACCAGCGCGCCCAATGGACCAAGCGCGGGATTGTGCAAGAAGGCTTCAGCCGTACGGCCTCTCAGCTGACCCGATTCCGCGGACATCCCGTCAGCCCCAGCAGTTCTGGGCGCCCCAGGTGGTGTCCTTGCTGTCCAGCCCTGGCAGCGGCTTGTCGGTGATCAACTGCGCGCCGGTGTCCTGGAAGCCGTTCGGCTTGGTGCCGTCCTTGCTAAAGGCAACCACAGCGTCGATACCCTGCTCGGCCATCTTCCTCGGGAACTGCATCACCGTGGCGAGGTACTTGCCTGCCTTCACATCGGCGACACCCTGGCAACCGCCGTCGATCGAGCCGACGGCCACCTTGCCCGCCAGGCCCTTCGCGGTCAGCGCCGCCACCGCACCACGGGCGGCCGGCTCGTTGAGCGTGTAGACGGCGTTGACGCTCGAGTCGCGCTGGAGCAGGTTTTCCATCGCCGACTGGGCCTTGTTCTGATCACCGTTGGTCGGCGCGGCTCCGAGGATCGCCGGGTCACCGTCCTTCAGGCCCATTCCCTGCAGGAAGCCGCGGTGACGCTGCTCGTCAACGGTGCCTCCCGGCGAACCGTCCATCATCAACAGCCTCGGAGCGGTCTGGCCGAGTGTCGCCTTGACGTACTTGCCCTCGAGTTCGCCCGCGGTCGTGTTGTTCGTCGCGTAGGTGGCGTCGACGGCGTCCTTCGGATCGGTCTCTGTATCGAGGGCGATCACCAGGATGCCCTTCTCCTTGGCCTGTTTGAGCGCACCGAGGATCCCGGTCGAGTTGCTGGGCGTGATCAGGATGCCCTTCACGCCCTGCTGGACCAGGTTCTCGATCGCGGCGACCTGGCCCTCGTTGTCGCCGTCGAACTTGCCGGCGACGGCGATCACGGTGGCACCCTTGGCCTCCGCGGCGGCCTTCGCCGACTCGCGCAGCTTGACGAAGTACGGATTGGTGTCGGTCTTGGTGACCAGGCCGATCTTGACCGGGCCGCTCTTGTCGCCGGCATCGTCGCTGCCCGACTTCGTCTTGGTGCAGGCGGTGGTGGTGGCCAGGCACAGGGTCAGTACGCCGATGGCCAGTCTTCTCGCGATCGGCGTCTGCAGGGACTTCGGTGCCACGGATCTGCCCTCCGGGGTCGGGGCACCCGGGACGGGAACCCGGGCGGGGGTTCGGGCGGAAGAGGTCCGCTCGTTTGAGCGAAGTTAGGCCCGGCCCGGAGCCGTCCGCAGCCTTTGCGCAAAGCCTTGCGCAACGCACTCTCGGCGACGACCATTCAACGGATGGTCACGATGACCGAAGTCGCCCGTACCGCCGGTGTGTCGGTGAGCACGGTCTCACACGTCGTGAACGGGACCCGCCTGGTCGCGCCGGCCACGCGGGCCAAGGTCAACCGCGCGATGCGGTTGCTCGGCTACCGGCACCATCCGATCGCGCGCTCATTGGCGGCCGGGTCGCATCAGACGATCGGGCTGGCGCTGACGGCCGCGTCGAACCCGTACTGGGTCGAGCTGATCCAGGGCATCGACGGCGAGGCGACCCGGGCCGGACTGAACCTGATCATCGTCGACACCCGCGACGACGCGCGGCATGAGTCAGCGGCCGTCGCCAACCTGCTGGCCCATCACATCGAGGGCCTGGTGATCGCCCCGGCCGCGGGCTGGAAGGATTTGACCCTGCCGCTGCTGCGGGATCACCCGGTGCCTTATGTGATCGTCGACCGGATTGATCCCGGTCTGCGGGTCGACCAGGTCGGCGTCGAGAACGAGGCGGCGACCGCGGCCATCGTCGATCACCTGATCTCGCTCGGCCACACCCGGATCGGCATGGTCGCGGGGATCCCCGACCTGTCCACGAGCACCGAGCGGCTGCGCGGCTACCGGCTGGCTCACCAGCGCGCCGAACTGCCGGTCGATCTGTCGTTGGTAAAGGACGGCGCCTCGACCAGCGAAGGCGGCCGGAAGGCGGCACTCGCGCTCCTCGAGCATCCTGAGCCGCCGACCGCGGTGTTCGCGGCCAACAACAACATGACGATCGGCGCCCTCGCCGCCTTCCGTGCCGCCGGGGTCCGGGTGCCGCGCGATCTCGCGGTGACCGCCTTCGACGACTTCGCCTGGGCCGACCTCTTCAGCCCAGGCCTCACTACAGTCGCTCAGCCGTCCACCGCGATCGGAGCCCGCGCGGTACAACTCCTGCTCCGCCGCATGACCGACCCCAGCGCCCCACCGCAGACCGTCCGCCTACCCGCCGAGCTCATGCACCGCGAGTCCTGCGGCTGCTCCCCTCGCGCCTGACCGCTTACGTCCGAAGAACTGTGGGGCAGGGCCCTCGGCTCTTCGGACGCAAGCGCTCTGGAAGCAGGCGCTTTGGGGTGTCAACCGGTGGTGCTGGGGCGGCCGGTTTCCAGGTGGCCGGTGAGGCGACGCCGGTACGTCGTGTCCTCGATCGTGGTGACCTCGAGGTCGTACCAGCCCTGGTCAGTGGGCCAATTGAGCGTCCGGGTCTGACGGCCGCGAACATCCTGATTGATCGTGCGGCCGCCGTACCCGCGGGCCTTGAGCTTCACGCTCAGCGGCTTGGTGCCGGTGTTCTCGAGCTCGACGCGCAGCGAGCTGCCGTCGCTGCTGATCCGTACGTCGAGTCCGGCCGCGATACCTTCGACGGACCCGGCCAGCTCGACCCAGAACCGGTTCGGGCCTTGGACGGAGAGCTCGTACGGACCACTCACGGGGATGTCGGAGAACAGCTGGCCACGGACGTCGAGATGGGTCGGCGCGGGCAGTTCTCCGCCGTAGGGATAGATGGCGAAGTGCGCGGCCTCGTCCGCTTTGTTGCCCAGCCGCAGCTTCAACTTGCCGTTGGCAACAAAGCCCGAAACGGTCGGCTGGTAAGGCAGAGCGCGGGCCGGACGGCGTCCGGGCTCTTGCGCCGGCAACGCCTGGGTAGCGGGAGGAGTCGGTTTCCAGCGGTCGATCGGCGTCGGCACCGGGCCGGGTGCGTCGACGGTCGGCTGGCGATAGCGCTTGCTGAAGTCGAAGGCCGAGACCAGGTCGCCGCAGGCGGTCCGGCGCCAGGAGCTGATGTTCGGCTCCTTCACGCCGGTCCAGCGCTCGAGGAACTGGATCACCGAGGTGTGGTCGGCGACCTGCGAGTTCACGTGCCCGCCGACGGTCCACGGCGACACGATCGTCATCGGGACCCGCGGGCCGAGGCCGATCGGGCGTCCGGCGTACCAGTCGTCGCCCTCGCCCGAGGCAGGGCGCGGCGCGACCGGCGGTGGGACGTGGTCGAAGTACCCGTCGTTCTCGTCGAAGTTGATCAGCAGCACGGTCTTGGACCAGGTCTCAGGATCCGAGGCGATCGCGTCGAGCAGGTCGTAGACGAGGTTCGCGCTGGCGACCGGTGTCGATGCTCCGGGGTGTTCGGAGTCGACCGCCGACGGGACAAGCCAGCTGACCTGGGGCAGCTTGCCGGCCTTGATGTCCGCGCGGATGCGCGGCACGAGCGACTCGGGTTCACTGCGGTGCATCGCTTTGTAGAAGAGCTTCTGGTCCATGGCTGGCTGCAGCTTGACCGCTGCTTCGAGCTGCTTGAGAGCTTCCGTCTGCTCGGCCGGAGTCTTGGCGAACAGGTTGTCGTAGAACTCCTCGGTGGTTCGGTAGCCGCCCGGAACGGTGCTCAGGATGCGGTGGCCGAGTTCCTTGAAGGTCTTGAAGTACTCGACCGCGTTGTCGGTGAAGTTGTCCCACTCCTGGTAGATCTGCCAGGACACCCCGGCCGCTTCCAGCCGTTCCGGGTACGCCGTCCAGTCGTAGCCCTTGTGGTTGTAGTCGTACGCCGCGTTGGTGACCGCGCGCTGCGTAGTACCGGGTTCGAAGCCCGTCGTACCGGACCACAGGTAGTTGCGGTTCGGGTTGGTGGAGCCGTTCACCGAGCAGTGGTAGGCGTCGAGGATCGTGAAGGTCTCGGCGAGCTCGTACTGCATCGGGATGTCGCGACGGTCGTAGTGGGTCATCGTCGCCGCCGTCTTGGCCTGCACCCAGTCGTCGTTCCAGCCGTTGCCCCAGGCCTGGGTGGCGTCGCCGAAGCCGTGCGCGAGCGCGCCGAGGTACTGGATGTCGTCCGCGTTCCGGCCCGCGTCGGCGGCGGCCTCGCGGATCGAGAACGGCAGCACCTCGCCGCCGCCGGTGACCGGCTGGTGGAAGACCGGCTTGCCGTCGCGAAGGCGGAGCGGCTGGCGGTCGCCGTACCCACGGACGCCGCGCAGCGTGCCGTAATAGTGATCGAACGAGCGGTTCTCCTGCATCAGGACGATCACGTGCTCGACGGCCCGCAGGCCACCTGGTCTCATCGGCTGCGCCATCGCGGTGTGCAGCGACGGTGGGAGCAGCGACAGCACTGCCCCACCGGCAGCTGAACCAAGGACCAGACGGCGGGAAATCTCAGTCATGCGACGGACGCTAATTCACTGTCCGGCACCGGCGGGATGGTTGCGAGCGTTGATTCGCCTGAAGTTCACGCCCCCGTACTACGGCGGGCCACGGCGGCGCTCGCGCCTTTCCCTCACGCCTTCCCGGATCTGCGCGTCAGCGCCGCGTCGCGCAGTTGGGTGAGAACGGCTTCGGTGGTGTCCCAGCCCATGCAGGCGTCGGTGATCGACTGGCCGTAGGTGAGCTCGCGGGTCGGGTCGAGCTCTTGCCGACCCTCCACCAGGAAGGACTCGAGCATCACGCCGACGATCGCCTGGTTGCCGTTCGCAACCTGCGCGCCGATCTCCGCCGCGACCCCGGGCTGACGGCGGTGGTCCTTGCGGCTGTTCCCGTGGCTCGCGTCGATGACGACGCGCTCGGGGAGGCCGGCCTTGTGGAGGAGTTCCTGGGCGCCGGCGACGGAGTCGGCGTCGTAGTTCGGGCCGGCGTCGGAGCCGCGGAGTACGAGGTGGCAGTCGGGGTTGCCGCGGGTGTGCAGGATCGCGGGCGCGCCGTCGTGGTCGATACCGGTGAAGACATGCGGGACCGCCGCGGCCTTGATCGCGTCGACCGCCGTGCCGATGCTGCCGTCGGGGCGGTTCTTCATGCCGATCGGCATCGACAGGCCGGACGAGAGCTGGCGGTGCACCTGGCTCTCGACGGTCCGCGCACCGATGGCACCCCAGCCGACAGTGTCGTCGGTATCACGTTTAAGGGTACGATTGAGCGCATGACAGCCAGACTCACGAAGGCTCAAGCCCCGGCGCGCAGACGGGCAGTCATCTACGCCCGCATCTCTCGTGACGATACGGACGAGGGTCTAAAGACCAGGCGCCAGATCGAAAAGTGCCGGGCACTGTGCGATCTTCGCGGCTGGGACGTAGTGGTCATCGAGGAGGACATCTCGATATCGGCCTACTCAGGCAAGGAGCGCCCAGCCTGGCAGCGCGTGCTGAAGATGGTCGGGCTAGGCCAGGTGGACGTGATTGTTGCCTGGCATCTGGACCGGATCACCCGTTCGATGCTGGAGCTGGAGGAGTTGATTCTCCTCAGCGAGCAACACGACGTTGGCGTCGCTACGGTCACCGGTGACATCGATCTGACGACTGACGTAGGGCAGATGGTCGCCCGGATTCTGGCCGCCGTCGCTCGCGCCGAGGTGCAGCGCAAGGCCGCCCGACAGCGACTGGCGAACGAGCAGCGTGCCAACGCAGGCGCCGCCTGGACCGCAGGGGTCAGGCGCTTCGCCTACACCGCAGACATGGAACTGATCCCGGCCGAGGTTGAGGCGCTCGTGCAGGCACGGAAGGATGTGCTCGCTGGCATGTCTCGCGCCGAAGTCGCACGGCGTTGGGATCAGCTCGGCTTTCAGTCTGGTCATGCCGCAAGCACCAAGCGGAAGACGCCGACCAAGGCGGGCTGGACGACGGGCGGTGTCACGCGTGTCCTGTCAAATCCTGTCTACGCTGGCATTCGTGCATACCACGGAGTCGAGGTAGCGAACGGCGACTGGCCTGCGGTCTTCACCCGCGACGAGCATCTGGAAATCAAGCTATTCCTTGATCGTCTAGCCAACGGCAAGAGCAAGGGACCGAAGCCGACGACGTTGTTATCCAGCCTGGCGCTGTGCGCCACGTGCGGAGATCCGGTGCGCGCCGGCTCCGACCGTGGCATCAAGACTTATGCCTGTGGTGCGAGCGGGCACGTATCCACGCTGCGACAAGCGGCGGACGAATTCGCACATGCGACTGCGATCGCCCTGCTCGAGAGCCAAGAGGTTCTGAGCCTGCTCCTACCCTCCGACGATCACGAGCTGGACGAGGCCAAGCGGGAGCATGCTGAACTGGACGCCAAACTGAAGTCAATGGCCCGCCTATTCGCGCTGAACGCCATGACGGAGGATCAAGTGGTTGCCGGAACTGCCGAGGTGCTAGCGCGCATAGCAGAGCTGGAGTCGATCCTTCGGCGCGCCCCTGGCCTGTCCCTCCTTGCTGATCTGGCGGTTGGAACCAAGCTGGTCAAGGCTCAGTGGGTCGCCCTTCCGCTTGCTCGACAGCGGGCGATCCTGGACCTCCTGTTTGATATTGAGCTGGCGCCGACAGGCGGGAAGCGGGGATCCAAGCTGAGCACGCCAATCGATGAACAGGTTGTTATCGCCGACAAGGTCGCATGAGTACACGCGGAAAACCCCCAGGCTCCGGACCGAACTCCAGAGCCTGGGGGGTTCTTAGTTGCTACGCAGCTTCGCGCAATGCCTCGCTAGGCACTTGTAGGACACCGAAGAGGGAACGAAGCTCGCACTCCTGCTCCTTCGTAAGTGCCGGTCGTGGGTTCTCCGCGCGGCGTCGTCGCGCCAGCTCCAAGACATCCACCTTGAGCCGTGTGCCAATCTCGATCGGGGTAGTCATCGGGGTCATGCCTCCGTGCGTCTGGGTGGTCGGTTCGGGGGTTTGCCGGGACAGCCGGGACAGGTGTCTTGGCGGGGGTGTCCCGGCTCGATCGGGGTAAATGCGCAGGTCAGAGGGTTGCCGGGACAGCCGGGACAGCCGGGACAGGTCACGGCAGGCCACCTGTCCCGGCGTCGGGCGGTGCGGCGTACTGGCCGTCACCGACGCGGACCAGGTGGCCCCGTTTCTCCATCCGTGAGCAGGTGCGTTTGGTGTTCTCGTAGGCGATGCCAGTGGTGTCGGCGATCTCCTTAGGGGTGGCGCCCTGGTGGGCTCGGACGTAGCGCAGGATGACGGCGCTGGTGTCGGACAGGGTGTGGTCGAGGGCGGGTCCGTCGAGCAGTGACCAGGTGCCGGTGGGCTGGTCAAACTTGAGTGCGCGTTCGGCTTCTTCCACGTCGCGGCCGGTGGTCTTGAGTACGGCGTCGGCCTCGTGGCGTGACCTGGACAGGACGTGGATGGTGTCGGCGGCGCCTGCGATGCCGTTGGTTCCGGACAGTTCCTCCAGGAAGTCGTCGGCGGCCATCTTGCGGGTGTGGTGCACGAGTACGACGGCGATGCCGTATTCGTCGGCGATGGCCTTGGCAATTCCGGCGGCGCGGTAGTCGTCGGTGTAGGCGTTCGATCCGGCGGCCTGGCCTCGCACCTTGGCGAACACGTCGATGACGACCATCCGCGCGCCGGGGTGGGCGTCGAGCCAGGCGCGGATCATGTCGGCTCCCCCGGCGGGCAGGTTGAGGCACGCGGTGGGCAGGTATAGACCGCCGGGGGCTGCAGCACCGTCGAGCACCTTGAGGATGCGGCCTTGCAGGCGGCGCGGGTTGTCCTCCAGTGCCAGGTAGAGCACCGGGCCGGCCGCGCAGTCGATCGATCCCAGTGCCCGGTATCCACCCGCTACAGCAACCGCCCAGCCGAGCGCGAGCCACGACTTGCCGACCTTCGGCGCCCCCGCGAGCACCGAGAGTCCCTCCGGCACCAGGCTAGCGATGGCCCAGTTCGGTTCGGGGAAGTCGTGGTGCACGAGCCGGTCGGCGGTCCAGGCGTCGGCGAACGGGTGCAGCGGTCGAACGTTGCTGCCCAGCTGATCGCCGTAGGGATCGCCGTAGGTGCCGGGATCGAGCGGGTTGGCGGTCACGCCGATTCCCTCCACGAGGTCGATTCGGTGGGCAGCGAGCCGGGGGTGCCGGAGCGGCAGCCGTAGGGGCTGCATCCGTCCGGGTCGCCTTGTTCGGCGAGTACGTCGAACAGGTCCACCTGGTCGTCTTTGCGTTCAGTGCGGGTGATTCGGTCGATCGGTGCCTGGTCGAGTGGCACCCGGGAGGCGTGCAGGTAGGCGGTGCCGCGCAGGCCGGAGCCGCGGGCTCCTCCGTGTCGGATCGCTGCGTCGAACGCGACGGCGTCGGCCCATTCGTTGGGCTGGTTGTCGCGCAGGTCTCGCCAGGCTCGGTTGCCGTGGAACGGGCAGCCGATACAGGCTGACTTGACCGTGTCGCCCCAGCCGCGGCCGGCCAGCCATCGCTGGCAGTCTTTGCGCGACATCCCCAATTCCAGCAGTGGATATCGGTTCGTCAGGTACCGGACCTTTTGGCGGTCGGATACGCGGCCGATCTCGTCGGTGGAGAACCCGATCCACTGCTCACACACTCGCCCGGCTGGCACACGCCGAAACTGCGGTGGGGTGGCTCCGAGCAGTTCGCGGACCTTGCGGGTAATCGGCGCGAGCTTGTATTCGCTCGTGCATTGGCGCCGGCCCGATGCCGTTGGTGCCGTCGGGGTTGCGGATGAAGTACGGCACGGAGGCGTAGCGGTGGGCGGGGTCGGTGGCGTCGTCGCGCAGGTTGCCTTTGCTGACGCGGTGGAGCTCGATTCCGGCCGCCTTGGCGATGGCGGCGAGCCGGTCGAGTTGCGCGTAGACCGCGGCCGGCTCCCATCCGGTGTCGGCAAAGATCGCCACGTCCGGGCGCGGCAACACTCCTTCGGCGGCGAGCAGCAGCAGTGCGGTGGACTGCACTCCAGCCCCCAGCGACAGGGCAGTCAGTGCGGGAGCGGTGGCCATCAGGCGGCCTCTCGATCGAAGAGGGATAGGGGCTCGTGGGTGGGGATGGAGGCGACGACGTTGGCACGCCAAGCGAGCGCGTACCGGGCGCAGTTCGCACAACTGGCGTGGGTGCATCCGGGCAGTGGGAGTTCGTAGCGGGCGGCGATGGACCAGGCCATGGAGTCGGCTGAGGCGAGGCGTTGGCCGTAGCGACGAAGCCCGAGGATTTTGATGCCGAATCCGTGGAGTCTGCCGACTCCGACTGAGTGCAGGGCATCCACGATGTCGGCGGCTTCGCTGGTGGCTTGGCGCCGGCAGACCGACCCCAGTCCAACCACCTGCGCGGTGGTGAGGTCAACGCCGGCGGCGGCGTACATCTCCACGCAGGTCAGGTAGTCGCGCACCTGCCAGCCCTGCACGACGGGCACGAACGGCAGGTCAGGTGCCAGCGCTCGGAGGGTCAGGTAGTTGCCCACGGTGCGACGTTGGTGCTCGGCGATCGTCAATCCGGTTTTGGTGGTGACCCACGGTTCGCACATCCAGTCTTGCGGGGCGGCCCATGCCAACTGCCCGATCTCATCGCGGTAGCGGCGGACCGCGGCCACATAGGCGACGGGGGTCGGCCCGTGGTCCCAGTTGCCGTGGGTGTCGAGTTCGGTGAAGCCGCCCGAGTCCAGCGCCCAACGAGTGGCCGCGCGAGGCAGGCGCCGGTAGCGGCGCAGCCGCCGGTCGGACACGAACAGCGGTACCGGTGACCAGTTCAGCCAGCCCGGTTCGTGCGTGCCGAGGAAGAATTCCACGCCCATCAGGCAGCTACCTTCCGGGGGCGCTTCGCACCGGCGCGCAGGCCGGACGTGATCGTCTTGTGGGCTTGGGTTTCGGTGTGTGGCTCGGTGCAGGTCGCGGCGAGGCGCCGTTCGGCGTCGAGCAGTGCGGCGTACACGTCGGCTTCGGGCAGGGCGCCTCCGGCGACCAGGCGGCCCAGGTTCTGCGCGGCCATGAACAGGGCGGCGTTGTGCGCTTCTGATGCGGCGGTGACGACGTGGCGGCACTCGTCGGTCACGGCCCGGTCGAGGTAAGCCGAACGGCGCGCGGTACGCAACTGCACCGGCAGCACCGGAGCCGGTGCCACCAGCGGGGCGGTGAGGCGTTCGGCCAGCCAGGTCGGCAATGGCGCCGCGGGCACATCGTGGACCAGGTCGTAGCGGTTGCCCTCGACAACCGATCCGGCCGCGACGACGTAGCCGCCGGCCGCGCGGGTATCGACCAGCCACCCAAGTCCCCGGCCGCGCCCACCGCCGGTGTTGCGGAGCTCCACCCCAGCCGGGGTGGTGAAGTACAGATGGAACCCGCCCCGGCCGGTCTGGACAGAGTAGGTGCCGGTCGGGAACGGCTGCCCAGCGGTCGCGCACAGGTCGGCGAACACGTCGCACCCATCGGTGATGCCGGGCCGGTCCCACTCGGCAGGGGTCGCCTTGCCGGGCTTGGGCTGGTCCAGGTCGACAACCACCAGGCGGGCCGGTCCGCAGGCGATCGCGACGCCGTGGGCGCGGTGGCGCAACCAGTAGCCGGCGATCCGGTCGGTGTCGGTCGTGGCGTTGGTCTCCCATTCGGGCATCGCGGGCACCTTCGAGCCGGGGCGCAGTGGAAACACCGGCCAGCCGCGCCGGGCCGCGTCGAGCGCTGTACGCAGGTTAGGGATCACGATTCCTCCAAGGTCGGGGTCAGCTACGGTCGGCGGTTGGTCTCCGGTGGCCGGGACGGGACGTGACTCGGCCCGGCCACCGGGCTCAGAGGGGTGGGCTAGAAGGGCGGTTCGTCCATGCCCTGCGAGGTCCACGGGTCGCGGCCCCCAGCGCCAAGACCGGCACCTGCGGTGGCCGGTTCGCGTCCGGCGTTGGTGAACGGGTCGGCGGGGTTGCCGCTGGTCTTGTTCGCGCGGGCGGCCTTGGTGACCTTGGCGGTGGCGAACGTCAGCGACGGGCCGATCTCGTCAACTTCCAGGTCGATCGACGACCGCTTGTCACCTTCGGTCGTCTCCCAGGTCGATTGGCGCAGGCGCCCGGTCGCGATGACCCGCATGCCGCGCTGGAGGGATTCGGCGGCGTTCTCTGCGACCTGACGCCAGGCGGTGGCCCGCAGGAAGAGAGTGTCGCCGTCCACGTACTCCCCCGATGCCTTGTCGAAGCGGCGCGGGGTCGAGGCGATCGAGAACCGGGCAAAGGCGGCACCGGAGGTGGTGAAGCGCAGTTCGGGGTCATCGGTCAGGTTGCCCACGATGGTGATCACCGTTTCGTTGCTCATGACAATCAGTTCCTTCCGGTCGTTGCGAGGGTGCGGGGCTTGCGGGCGGTGTCGATGGCGTCGAGCCAGGCCGTGAGTACGGCGATGGCATCGATGAGTTCGGCGCGGGTGTTGTCGCCGGGTCCGTCGTAGGTGAGGGTGTTGGCGATCTCGCCGACTTCCTCGACCAGGACAGGTAGCCAGCGCGGGGAGTCGGCGGCGAGAGCCTCGATGCTGTTGTCGCCGTGTTTGTCGTGGGCGGCTGATCGTGCCTGGTGCACCTCTGCCATCAGCAACACCGGCCGGTGACCGGCGTAGGCGGTGCGGGTGCCGGGGTAGATCATCGGTGCCACCACCGGACGCGGCGGTCGGCGTTCTCGAACCGCTGACGGGCCTTGAGTGCGGCGGTGGTTTCGTTGTTGTCGGAGTAGCGGTTCAGGTCTTCCAGAGCGGCGTTGTACTCCTCGCGCGGGGTGAGCTTCTTCTTGGGTGTCTTCGTGGCCATGAGGGTGGCTTCTCCTTGCTGGGTTGGTGTCAGATGGCGTTGCGTTTGGCGCGTTCGGCGTGGTTCCACAGGCGCCGGCCGATGCGGAGTTTGCGTCCGGTGCCTTTGCAGCGGGGGCAGTCGCGCCAGGCTTTGCCGCTCGGGGCGTGCAGCCTGCCGAGTCCCTTGCAGCGTTTGCAGGCTCGGAACGGCCAGATCCGGCACACGAGCAGGTACAGGCCGCTGATCGCGGCGCCGACCACGATCAGCAAGAACGTGCCGCCTGCGGTGATCAGCGCGACCAGCGACACCGCCCCCGACGTGAGTTCCGGCACGAGGACCGGGACGGCCGTCATCACTTGCCGCTCCGGGTGGCGGCGTCGCCGGTCAGCCAGCCTGAGCGGGCGCGGGAGCGAGTCAGGCGCAGGCAGTCGGCGCGGAAGGCGTGCGGGTTGGCGTCGTAGACCTGGAAGGGCTGGTAGACCGGTTCGCTGGTCAGGTCGGCGATCCAGCCCTGGCCGGGGCGGCGTAGCCGGTCGGGGGTGGTGTCGATCCCGGACTGTCGAGCCAGTGCACCGAGCACCTGGTCGGCGTGGACGGGCTTGGTCAGGCCGGTCGAGATCCGATAGCGAAACGCCGGGGCCAGATCGGCGGGGAAGTAGGACAGGTAGGACGAATCGGTGCCCAGCAGCACGGTCACGCCCAGGCCGGCGCCCTGGTCGGTGACGCGGGTCAGGGCGGTGGTGAACGCTTCGGCGTCGCGGTCGCTTAGCGCCCAGCGGATCGCGTGACCGATGACTACGACGTGCGGGTGCAGGTCTGCGGTCTCGGGGTCGATGCGGTCGGGGTGGATGCCGGTGGCGGCCCAGACACGTTCCTCGACGGCGCGCATGTCGTCCAAGCTGGTCAGCCGAGGGACCGGTTTGCCGGTGACGCGGCGGACAAACTCTTCGGCGGCGAACAGGTCGGCGTTCAGGTCGGCCAGGTGCTGAGCGCGCCGCTCGATCAGGTCGGCCAGGTGGTTGAGATCGTCGGTCGCGGCAGGGATGGTGAAGCTGCCGTGGGTGGTGTCGATGTAGCGGTGCGCCAGGCCACGCAGGGCCGACAGATCACCGAGCAGGTCGGCCTCGTAGACGTGCAACCGGGTGCCGGGAAACCGGGCGTAACCCAGGGCGAGAGTGCGCAGCGCGGTCGTGACGCGGGTGCGGGGGTCACCGGCGATCAGCACCGACATGCCGCGCGGCACGTCGAGCGGCTGCCCGGTCTCATCGATCCCCAGCGGAACGGCGGTGATGCTGCGCAGCGGCTGAGGACTCGGCAGCGACCGCAGCCGCAGCCCGATCCCGACACTCGACTGCGGACAGTGAGCAGCGCGGCGGTTAAGGAGAGTCTTGAGGGTGGTGGCGAGGGTGCGCATGAGCGGGCTCCTGTGGCTGTCTGCGGGGGTTTGCGGGGTCGAGTTAGCACTAGCGGCTGTGCGGGGGGTCAAGGGCGCTCCTAGGGCCTGTTCCGGGCGTTTTCGGCATGAGTCGGCTGACCCGTTAGACCTGGTGTCTTCGCAGGTCACGGTCTGGTTGTGGTTGCTAGCGGTGGTGCTAGGTCTAGCGGGGCCAGGTGCTAGGAATCTCCGGGATTTCCTGACCCCGCTAGGGCCGGTGCGGCGCTAGCCGCGAGATGAAGTTGTGGAGGTTTCGCCGGGGTCAGGCGGTCACCTCACCTCCCTCGCCGCCGTCACGCTTCGTGTTCGTCTTGGTGTTGGCGGCACGGGCCTTGTCGAGGTCGGTGCGGGTGATGCCGCGCCGGTTGGCGGGCTTGCCGTTGGTGCCGGTGGCCCAAACCTGGTCGGTCTTGAGACCCAGCGGCTTGAGCGCGTTGGCCAGGCCGGTGGCGTCCCAGCCCTTGTAGAAGTCGGGGCGCAGGTCTTCGAGCCGGTCGCAGATCGTTTCGGAGTGGACCTTGTCCTCCCCCGGCGCCATCACGGCGGTGATGTCGTCCAGCAGCGAGAACCGCGGGCCGGTGTTGACCGCGGTGGCCTCGCCTGCCGCGTGGCCGGTGATCGTCCCGGCGGTCTCACGCAAAGCCCTTGCCCGCTTGACGATCTGCTCCGCAGCGGGGCCATCGATGTAGTAGGACCGCACGGTCTGGTGGGCGTCGGCGTGACCCTTGAGGATGCCGATGCCCTTGTCCTTGATGGTGAACTCGGTCGCGCGCAGCCCGTTCTTGTAGCTGGACGTGCCCAGCACCATGTCGTTCTCGGTCTGGCCCATCACCTTCAGGCACAGCCGGATCCCGGCATTGGCCGATACCCCGGTGGGCAGCGAGTCGCTGTCGGGGCGCTGGGTGGCCAGCACCAACATGATCCCCAGAGCGGGACCGCGCTTGATGATCCCCAGGCACAGATCCTCCGCCTCGGCACCGTGGGTCTTGTCGGAGAACAACTCCTGGCACTCATCGATCGCGACCAGGACCGGGTACAGCCCCAGGGACCGCTTCGCCGCGATCTCGGGCGTGACCTTGTTCTCCTTGCGCAGGTCCACCGGGAGCCGCTTGATCGCGTGCGCGCGGGTCTCCAGTTCCGCATACACCTCGCGCAGTCCCGCCATCGTCGCGTTCAAGGCGGGATCGTCACCGGGACCGGAGTGGAACCGGTGCGCGACCTGCTCCAGGCTGTCCAGGTCGCCGGTGCCCTTGAGCTCGTAGACGTACATCTCAACGGTCGGGTCCAGCGCGGCAGCCAGCAGGACCACCCGCAGCGCGAACGTCTTACCGAACCGGGGCATCGCGCCGATCAGCATGTTCTCGAACATCAGCAGCAGCGTGACCATCCGGCCGCGCTGGTCGGTCGCGAACGCGAACCGCTCGAACAGGCTGACCTTGCCCGCCTTGGCCAGCGGCCACGGCGTCGCGGGCGACTTGGCCATGTCCTTGTCGCCCACCCACAAGATCAGGCGGCCCTCGTGCTGGTCGGCGTCCGGCTCGGGCCACACACAGCCCAGCGGCCGGCGCAGCGCGGATGCGAGCGCCTTGCGCTTGTCCATGATGTCGTTCGCGGTCACGCCGTACGGCAGATCGATGTCGGCCCGCCAGCCCGGCCCGTCACGGTGGATCGGGTTAGGGAAGGTGACCCCGCGACCGGACTTGACCGCAGCGTTGAGCAGCGAGTTGTTCAGCGACCCCAGCGCCCGGATGATCATGTCGGAGGTCAGTTCCGGGACCTTCCCGGTCACGACGGCGCGACCGATCAACGGCTTGTCCTCGGTCCCGCCCCGGACCCCGAGCCAGGACACAGCACCGATCGCGAGCAGGACCGCGACCGGGACCGGAGCGGCGAACACCACCACAGCCAGTCCCGCCAGGACCGGGACCGACAGTGCACCCGAGATCGCCAGCCGCGCCTTCTGCCGCTCGGCGGTCTTCTGCGCCAGCTTCATGTGCTCGACCGCGTCAGCCTTGCGGACCGCCTCGTTACGCAGCGGCCGGGTCTCGGCGTCGCTCACCCAGCGGGTGTAGTCACGCAGCACCCGGACACCGCCGCGCGGTACCCGCACCGCCACCCGTGCGGCATACAGCGGCGTGCGCACCGCGTGGAACTTCGCCTTGTGCTTGGCCATCTCGCCCGCCCAGGTGATCGCGGCCCTACGGGTCGCGGCATCGCTGACCCACAACGGGATCGGCGCGCGACGCTCGTCGGTACGGTCCCACGGAAACAGACCCGGAACCGACCCCGGCAACGGATCTACCCGCATCACCACCGGAGCGACCTCGTCCGCATCCTCGTCGCCGTCCACCACCTCGAAGTCAGCCGGTGGCGCCGACTCCCCCGCCGGGATCTCCCGCGCAATCACGTCCTGCACACGCGGCCCGGTCTGCTCACCGGCCTCGTCGTCGTTCGTGTCCTGAATCGGGGCGGTGTCGCGGTGCAGCGGGACCACCTCGCCCATCTGCTCACCCGGCACGTCCTGCACGTCGTCGCGGTCGTCGTTCTCGTCGTTGGTCTTGCGGCCGATGAAACGCATCAGGCGGCCTCCTCTTCCATCTCGCGGCTCAGGTCGTCCGTGCTGTCGGTCTGCGGGGTTTCGGTGGTCGCGGCCGCCGTGATGCCGGTAGCGTCCTGGTCGGTCGGGATCTCGGTCTTCCAGTCGCGCAGCCAGCGCCGGCCCAGCGACGGGTCAACACCTGCCACCCGGGCCAGCTCCCCGCCGGACGGCTCACGGCCAGCCACGATTTCGGCATCCCAGTGCGCGCGTGCCTTGTCCTTGCCGGTGGCCTTACCGCTGCGCTTGCCTGCCGGGCGGGCGGGCGCCTTGCGGGCGGTCCGCTTCCGGGCCGGTGCGGTCGTGTCGGGTGCGGCGTCGCCCGCGTGCTCGGACTCGAGTACCGGGGTCGGGGCGGGTGCTGTGGCCGGCTCGGTGAGTGACGGTGCGGCCGGGTTGGCTTCGGCGGCGGTCCGCTCGGCGCGCAGCACCGCTTCTGTCAGCCGGTCGCGTAGCACCGGGGCAGTTTCGGCAGCGCAGAACACCAGCAACGGCGGCACCGAGTGCAACACCATCCCCGCAACATCCCTGTGCAGGAACGACGACCAAGTGTTCATCGCATAGGTCGCGGCGAACGCGAACCGCTTCGTGCGGCTGATCCAACGGGTGTGGTCGCTGACCTGGTACCGGGCAGTGACCTGCTCGGCCCGCAAGACCGCGATCAACACCAGCGACACCATCGGGTCCAGCAGCCACGCGGCGAACCAAGGCAGCGACCACAGCACCCCGCCCTGAGCGGCGAACGCCTGAACGTTGACCATCGTGAACGCCAGACCCAGCACGATCCCCACCCACATGCACCGGTCCACCTGCGTACGGACCGACTCCACCCGCAGCGCCACCACGTCGGGGTGCGTGGACAGCGCCCGCACCTGCGACGCGCTCGCCGCCGACTCGCGCAGCTTGTCCACCCGCGCGGTCCTCGCGTTGCCAGCGGCAACCAGTCCCGTGCTCATCCCTGGTCCTCCTGGTCGGTGTCGGTGTCGGGGACGTTGTAGCCCTGCGCGTTGATCGCCAACTGCGCGGCGGCGAGCAGTTCGGCCGTACCTTGCGCGGAGGCGGCGGCCAGTCGCAGCGCTTCGGCAGCCATCGCGACACTCACTTTCGGGTCCCGGTTGTTGTCGTACACGTCGTAGGCGGTCAGCGACTCCGTCAGCCCACCGGACAACTGCCCGGTCAACTGGGCCAGGCCGAACCCCATCGCCTGGAGATTGCCGAGCACGCTGTAAGCCAGCGGCGCCGGGAGCGCGCGGAAGGTGCCGTGGTTGAGGGCACGGATCGCCTCATAGGCGTCATCGGCGTACTGGACAAGCTTTTCGTCGTTCACCGGGTACCTCCAGCGATCAGGGCAGTCAGAAACAGGGCGATTCCAGCGACAGTGGCCAGCAGCGACGCCTGCAACAGGCGGTGCTTAAGCCAGGCCAGCCGGGCTAATGTCACGGTCTGCGCACACACCCCGCGCAGCGGGTCCTCACCGGTCAGCCGGTCGGCCAACTCAGTGGCGCTGTGGTGGCGCACGGCACCGAAGTACAGCCAGTTCCCGGCCGCGTGCCGCCGAGTCTGCCGAACCCGCAGGATCGGCAACACCACGGTCACAGCGAATAGGACCGCGAGCACGAGACACCCAGCACCCAAGCCCGTCAACACTTGAAATGCCTTGGGCGAGGAGGACTTGTCGGCGATTGCCAGCACTCCGGCCAGGACCGCGGTGTCCAGCGTGGCAACGAATCCGGCCTTCGTGTCTGCCTTGCCGATCGACGCGGCGGCGGCGTCGTGTGCCCGCCACGCCAGATCGAGCGGGCTGGTCTTGGTAATCAGCTTGGGCTTGGCGGGGAAGGGATGCGTCATCAGGCAGCGTCCTTGAAGTCGGTACGATCACAGGTCTGGTTGGCGCCGTCGCGGGCCGGGAGAATCGCCATCACCGGCACCGGGGCGCAGGACTCACAAATCGCGAACACCACGCCGGCCACGTCCATCCGCCGCCGGGTCCGGCGCACCGCGCACGCCTCGCATCGGCGGTCGGTGCCCTCGGCAACGCGCAGCACCAGGTCACGCGGTGCGGTGGTGTTGTAGCGCTTGCGGTTCATCAGCGGTCTCCAGTCAGACAAGGCAGTCGGGCAAGTGCGGGTTCTAGCGCTTGTGTTTGGTCGCGGACTCGACGTTGTCGATGCTCTGGTGGAATCGCGCGTGCAGCGCCTTCACGTCGGCCTTGGTGAACTTGGCGCCGGGCTTGTTCGCCTTCGCGTAGGCGCCGGCGATGAACTCGTCAACGTCCTTGCGCCACTTGCCAGTTGCGGACTTGTCTTTCGCCATGACGTGTTTCTCCTTCGATGAGTTGTGAAGTCAGGCCGCGCGGGCGGCGACCTGGTCCTTGCGGGCGTGGCTCGCGGCGCGGTGCTCGACCATGTCGATGGGGTGCGGGATGAAGCGCCCGGCAACGATTCCGCACACCGGCGGCTCGGTCGCCACGAACGCGGCGCACCGGTCGAACACGGGGCAGGCGGTCCGGCACAACCGCGCGGCGGTCGTGATCTGGAAATCGGTCGGGTTCTGGTCGGCGTCCCAGGTCGCCGGATCGGTCAGGCACGGCACGGTCACGCCGTCGTCGTACTCGGTCCGGATCGCGGCGTGCAGCGCCCGCTCAGCCCTGGCCTGGCACCGGGTCAGGACCGGGGCCGGCAGGTCGAAGTCGTCCAGCGACCCGAGCTCGTGGCGCACAACAGCCTTGGTCGCCTCGTCGTCGCGCACCGGCACCGTCACGACCGGCACCGCACCGATCAGGGTCAAGGTCAGATTCGGGGTGTTCACGCGGCATCGCCTCCGGTCAGGTCGAACAAGTCGAGTTGGTCGGTGCGGGCGATGGCGGCCCGTTCGGCGGCCTTGAACGCGGCCCGCTTCGCACCGGCCTGGCACCCCGCGCACAGCGCGACCAGTTCGGCGCCGGTGACGACAGCGTGCAGGGACAGGACCGGGTCAGCGGCGACCACGGCCAGCGGGTGCAGGGAACCGTGCTCGGTCCCGCAGCGCCCCTCGGTCTTCACATGACCCTTGCCGCACTGCCCGGTGCACTCACACCGCCAACCCGCCAGCGTTATCGCGGACTGCCACGTCTCGGCACCGACCATCGGCGGCCGGAACGGGTCGAAACCGCTCGACGCCCTGCCGGTCATGCCGCCTCACCGCCGACGCGCGGGGCACCGGCAACCACCAGCGCGGCCAGGGTCGTGGTGCGGTACGCGGCCAGATCGATCACGACCGCCAGCGCCACCGGCTCCGAGACGCCATGAGCGTCGGTCAGGTGCGAGTCGGCCGCCTCCATCGCGGCGGCGAACGTCGCCTCCCGGCTCGTACACGGCCACACCGCGGGCGAGCACAAACAAGTCCACTCCCAGCAGCCCGCCACGGCCCGCCGTACCCGGCACGGCCGGTCAATCCGCAACCCGGCCATCACGCGGCCTCCTGCCCGTCACAGATCACACGGTCCGCCGGCAGGGTGGCCCAGGACGCAGGCACGATGTCCGCCCGGCGGCCCAGCTCAATCGCCGCCCGCAGTACCGGCGTCAGGTCGTCCTGTGTCCACCGCATCGCGTCGAACACGTCGGCAGCCTCGTCGCGGACCACCAGGACCGGGCCGGGCGTCGAGCCGAACCGCTCCAACCGGCGCTGCGACTCCAGCCACGCGGCCACGTCCGGCCTGTACCGGCGACCACCGAACGTGCCCCTGCGGACCTCCCAGCCCCGCGCCCGGTGCGAGGCGTCCGACGCGGCGTACAGCGCGTCCATCACCCGGCCCCACAGCACCCGGGGCCGTCACGACCGGCCACCGAACGTCTTGTGACCGAGGGTGCCGATACCGGCCCGCACCCAGTTCGTGAAGTCCTGCGACGGCTGATGCAGCATCCCGCCGCTACTCGCAATCGTGGTCCCGAGCATCACGCCCAACACCGTGACGAACACCGCCGCCCACTTCTTCCAACACATCACACCCAGCGCGCCCAACAGCACCAAGCCGAAGATCGCCAACTCCATCGTCTGCTCACCCCAGTCATCGATGTACGGAGAAGAGGTCTAGTAAGACCTCCACCGGACTAATTAGTCACAGACTATGAGGTCTTGTGCGTCCGCTTGTCAAGGACTAGTTGGTCCGCAAGACTGGGGGCTATGGACGACACCCCTGAATCCCCTGACGCACCTGACGTACGAGGCGCACCTGAGATCTCCCGCACCGGAGAGCTGATCCGAAAGCGACGCACTGAGCTCCGGATGTCGCAAGCCGAGCTAGCAGAGAAGGTCGGCGTCGGCATCCGGCAGATCCGCCGCTACGAAGCGGGCGAGCAGCAGCCGCTGTTGCTGGTTGGTGTTGCAATCGCCGAAGCGCTAAAAGTGTCAGTTACCGAACTGGCCGGAGCCACTCTTCTGCACCGAATTTCTCTGTCCGGCGAATGGTGGATGGCCTGGCAAACGAGCCAGCATGGCCAAGAAGTAATCACCTCGCAGACCGTGATGCTGACGCAACAAGGCGATCTAATTCACGTCAAAACAAATTCCCGGGGCAGCGTCACCCTAGACGAGGGTGGATATAACTGGCGCGGCGAAATGCGCCTTTGGGATAACAAGGTTCTATTAGGCTGGTACGCGGCCGAAGACGGCGCGGTCAATTCCAAGGGAACGCTCTACTTCGTCCTGCACAACCACGGCATTAACGCCTTGGGAATGTGGACTGGCCTCAGCCACGACGGGAATGTGGTGTCCGGCTGGGGCGTTCTAGCACGGAGCGAGGACGAGGCCCGTGCACAAATCGCACAACTGAAGAAGACAGTGGGAGCTACCGCATTGCGGATGGTTCCCCCGACCGAAGGACTTAGCGATGACGCCAACTGATCATGTGGTTGCACTCACGACGACACCCACGGCAGAAGAGGCGAGCAAGCTTGCTCAAGGCCTAGTCGATGCTCGCTTGGCCGCCTGCGTCCAAATCTCCTCGCCGATAACAGCCGTATACCGGTGGCAAGAGAAGGTCTGGACCGAACCCGAGTGGCAGTTGTGGATTAAGACCGCAACAGACAAGCGCGATGACCTGGTCAACTGGCTGGATGAGCATCACAGCGGCGAGGTGCCCGAACTGATTTTCCTTCCAATCACCGATGGATCAGACGCCTACCTCAGCTGGATCACCGAACAGACCCGCTAATACCCGCGCCATCCTTCAACTCAAAAGGCCGGCCCCCGTTCGCCTGAATCGAACGGGGGCCGGCCTTTGTTTGGGGAAATTCTCGACCTTCTCAATGGCCTCAAACCTGGCGACCCGGCAGCCTTCCGAGGCCGCTCCCTCCCACGCCTTCAGGCTTGGCCAGGATCCGCGAGGGTGACCTCATCGGATCTGACTACAAGTCTGGCACGAGTCGCGCTGGCCAAACGGCGGTTATCCACAGGAGCTAGCTGACAGGCTTCTATGCGGGCGGAGAGCGCCTGTCGTACTCGGAAGGTGTCCCGGCTGTCCCTGCTGTCCCGGCAGCGCTGTGACCTGCGGTTTTGTATGCCCGGAGCCGGGACACCTCCCAGCAACACCTGTCCCGGCTGTCCCGGCGGACTCCAAATGCACCCTCACCACCGACCAGTCCTGGCACTGGGCCTGGGCCTGGCTCGGGATCGCCGCCATCATCACGGACCCGGCCCTAGCCAAATCGCTCTATGTTCCAGCCATCGGCACCCGGCCGACTGAGGGCTGGAACATAGGGAGATTTCAGCTAGCGATTCTCCGGGACTGAGCGTCGTGAGAAGCCTTTTACCGGATCGAACACAACAACCTCGCGGCGTTCCTCCAGGTCCTTGCGCCATAGGTAGAGAGCCTCGTGCTCAGCTGCAAGGATCGACTGCCCCGTGAGCTTCGCGGCCTCCAGCCGGATCATCACCGCATCACTTCGCGTCACGCCGCCCACCGCTCCCTTGAAGAAGAGACCGTGTCCGCGATGTACTGCGGAGTGATCGGGTCGAGGAACTCACAACCGACCGGGAGACCCTTGGCCAGTACTTCGAGCAGCAGGGCGCGAGCGGTCCTCAGGCCCTTGTTCACGTCGCCGGAGCCGTCGAGGTCGGGATCGTTGATCAGGCCCTTCCAGCCGAGGGTGGAGCGCGGCTTCTCGAAGTACACGCGCATCACGACGAGCAGACCGTCGGAGAGTCGCTCGGCGATGGGCTTGAGTCGTTCGGCGTACTCGAGCGCTGCCTTGGCGTCGTGCACCGAACAGGGGCCGACGACAACGAGCAGGCGGTCGTCGGTGCCGTTCAGCACGTCGGTGACGGCCTGCCGGCCGGCGACCACGGCCTCGGCCAGCTGGTCGGTCATCGGCAGCTCGTCGTGCAGGGCCAATGGCGTGATCAGCGGGACGGTCTTCTCGATCCTTCTGTCCACGACCGCGCCGGTCGCCTGCTGAGGGAGGGTGTTCATCTGGGGAACCTTTCCGCCGGATATCCCGCGGTCGTTCCCGTGGACAGCGCCGGCTGCGAATGAGAAAAGGCAAGGACGAATGTCCTTGCCTCGAGCCGGCTCTGGTACTTGGTCAGGCGTCAGCAATCGGCTGAGTCGCCCGGCACCACAGCCGGCCACTCAAAAAACCGCCAATAACAACGCTTCACCCAGCAGACGATATCACCCACTCCCACCCTCCCCAGCCTGACCTTCATCACCCCCGGTGTAACTGCGGCCACCTCCCCATCCCGCCTTCCCTAACCTCGCCATCCGCCACCTCGGTGTAACTGCGGCCACCCATTCGTCGTTGAGGGTCGCAACGACCATGTTGAGGTTCTAAGGGGTTTGCAGTGAGGCCGCGGACGTTCGAACTCGTCAGGTACCACGACCTCAGCGGTGTGTCCGGGACCGGTGTGGTGGCCGAGGGCTGTGTGTTCACCGACGGCTCGGTGGCATTGCGCTGGCGGGGCAACAACCCCGCGACAGCCGTCTGGCCGGATCTTGATTCCGTCCTCGCCGTCCACGGCCACCAGGGCGCGACCGAGGTCCGCTGGCTGGAGCCCGACCCACCAGCGGAGTTAAGTCGTGAGCGCCGCGACGAGCAACTGCCGACGCCCGACACCGACCTCGACCACCTGTTCGGTGCCTCCCACAACGTTCGCCCGCCGACCGGCGTCGCCGACCCGTCGGGCCTCCCCACCCAGCACCCCCGCGGCTGGGCCGCCGCCCGCCACCTCCGCTGACCCGTACCCGCTCACACCGACCCAACCCGCCCGACCCGCACCTCGGCCCGTCCGCCGAGAGCTAGCTACCAACCGCCGTTCCACAACCGCACGGGAGCCACCGCCATGGACCTCACTGCCGACCGGCCGCGCTTGCTGCCCACCCTCGACCCGTACTGGACGACACCACTGACCGACCAGCGGCTGGCTGGTTTGTCAGGTAGAACTGGGCTCGTGACACAGATCTACCTGGTCCGGCACGGTGAGCCGGACTACACACCCGTCGACAGCCGGGGCTGGCCCGGTATGGCCGCGGACACCGCACCACTCAGCTCCGACGGCACGAAGCAGGCCGAGGCCCTGGCGGACCTGCTCAGCGGAATCGGCGCGACGTACCTGGTCAGTTCGCCCTTCACCCGGGCCCTGCAGAGCGCCGCGATCATCGGCCACCGCCTGGCGCTCGGCGTACGGGTCGACTACGACCTGCGCGACTGGTTGCCGGACAGCACGGGCTCCTGGCGCGGCACAGCCGACGTACGGGCTGCCAGGGCCGAGTTCGACGCGTACGGCGGGGAATGGCCGGAAGGCGTTCCGCGGCCGTGGGAGCCGCTGTCCAGGGTCCGTGAGCGGGCTCGTGCCGTACTGGCCCGGCACACCGCGAGTACGGACGGCCCGCTCCTGGTGATCACGCACGCGATGGTCATCGAAGCCCTCACCGGCGTACCGAACACTCCCCACGGCACCCACGAGTACTACCGCTACGACCCAGCCGACGACGCCTGACGGCTCTGGTCAAGGCCAGAGCGCCTCGACGGCTCTGGGCGGGGCTAGAGCGCCTGGGCGATCGCGACGCCGAGGAAGGCGCCGCCGAGTCCGGCGACGATGCTGGTGACGACGTTCGCGGCGGCGAAGAACTTCGCGTCCTGCTCGATCAGGCGCAGCGTCTCGTACGAGAAGGTCGAGTAGGTGGTCAGGGCGCCGCAGAATCCGGTCCCGACGAGCAGCTGCACCTCGTGCGGGACGCTCGCAGTACTGGCCGCACCGCCGACGATGCCCAGCACGACACAGCCGACGACGTTGACGGTGATGGTCCCCCACGGGAACACCGAGTCGTGACGACTCTGCACCGCACGGTCGGTCAGGTATCGCAGCGGCGCACCGATAGCCGCGCCCACAATCACCAGCAGGAGGTTCATCGCCGCCTCCGACTGACGAGCCGTCGAGTCGTGCTCGCCGCAGCCCAGACCGCGACCAGCGCGCCGATCGCAGTACCGGCCAAGTACAGCAACCCGGTGCCCGCGTGCCTACCGGCGAACAACTGCTGGATGTCCACGGCGTAGGTGGAGAACGTGGTGAACCCGCCCAGCATCCCGGTTCCGACGAACGGGCGCAGCAACCGCTGGTGCGTCCACACGTCAGCAACCAGCACCATCAAGACCCCGATCAACGCGCAGCCAACCACGTTGATACCCAAGGTCGCCCACGGAAAGCCCCCCGACGCGGTAGGCCAGGCCAGCCCGACCAGATAGCGGGCAGCAGCGCCGATCGCCCCGCCCGCGGCGACGACGCCCAACACGGCGACATCGCGAGCCGGCGGACGAGCAGACCGCGCGAACCGCAGATCGACATCAGAGTCGACCGGTTCACCCGGAGCTGGATCTAAGCGCACTTGGACCTACCTCCTACCCGAAAAATGGCCCCACGGCAGGCCGCAGGGTCGACAGGTAGGGACTGTTGGCCACCGATCAGGCGACGGTTCGGTCCGGCGAGCCCCACCGCCGGTCACAACCCCCACAGCATACCCAGCCCACCCGCCCTCAGCTTGGTTAGCGGTGGGCAGCGGTTACCAGGGCTTCTACGGCGTCGGCGAGGGAGCCTACCCAGCCGTCGGGGCGGCCTAGGGCTTGCCAGCCGGGGCCGCCTACGACCAGGGAGTACGACGGGCGGGTGCGGGCGAGACTCTGGAGGGACTCGACGTCTGCGGTTCGGGGGGCGCTGGACCAGATGAAGACCGCGGCCGGGCGGATTCGGCGTACGGCGGCTGACAGGGAGTTGATCGGCGTCGCCGCACCGAGCGTCTGCACACGCACGCCTCGCTCCGCCAGCGCCGCCGCGACGGCGAGCAGAGGCAGCGCGTGATCCTCCAGCTCGAGACACGCCAGTACTACGGGGCGCCCGGTCTCGTCCGGCTTGTGGCGCTCGACCGCGCGACGGGTGTGATACCTCAGGCCGCTCACGACCGCCTCGGTCGCGAGGTGCTCGACCTCTACGCACTCGCCGGTCCGCTCCCATTGGTCCCCGACCCCCACCAGCAGCGGGACCAGCCGGCTGGTCCAGGCCTCGACCGCACCGGACCGATCGAGGCTGCGGGCGATTTCGTGGGTCAGCCGTTCGCCGTCCATGGCGTTCGCGAGCTGGAACAGATCGGCCGGATCGGCCGACCGGGGCCGGTTCCGGGGCGCACGCCGTACGGCGTGATCCTGGGCCGGGGTGCCCTCGGCATCGGAAGTGGCGGATGTCACATTCGGTGAGCGGGCGGTATAGATCCGGTCACGAACCGTCGACGCGGCCTCGGCGGTCGGAACGCCCGAGTTGACCAGTTTGAGCATCGCGTGGAACCGGGCCAGATCCTGCGGACTGTAGCGGCGATGACCGCCCGCCGAGCGTGCGCTCGGGCTCAATCCGTACCGCCGCTCCCAGCTTCGCAGGGTCGGGGCGGCAATCCCGAGCCGGCGCGCGACGGCGCTGACGGTGAGGGTTTCGGAATCGGTCGGCACATCGTTCATCTTGCCCGCCCGGGGCCCTCGCCAGGCAGGAAACGCCTCGGGCCGATAACAACTCGACCGGGTTTCGAGATAACAAGGGTTGAACTACGCATGAGTTGAGCATAGTTTTCACCGAGCGCCCGTCCGCGCTCACGGTGAGTCAAGGAGGTTGCCATGTCGAGAGGGATGCCTCGCCTACCCCGCCCGCTCATGGATCTGTGGGACTGGCAGTCGCAGGCCGCGTGCCGCGACGTCAACCCAGAGCTGTTCTTCTCCCCCGAATCGGAGCGTGGCGTTCGTAAACGCGCTCGCGAGATGGTGGCCAAGTCGCTCTGCGGTACCTGCCCAGTCCAGCCCGAGTGCCGCCAGCACGCTCTCTCCGTCGGAGAGCCGTACGGCGTCTGGGGTGGAACCACGGAATCCGAGCGGGACAACGTGGTACTTGCCGAACACAGGAAGTCCGCCTGACGGCCGGCGCGGGAAGCGGCACTTCGGTGCCCCACTAGACCTTCCCGGGTCCGCCTGCTCGGCCAGAGCCGCCGGACCCGGGCACCCGCTTACCAGCTGGAAATCAAACCCTTGAAATTCCTGAGGGTTGATCCGGCGGTTGGTGGAATCGATGCCAGGTAGAGCGTTGGGTATCTGACGCGCTTTGGATCTGCCGGGTCGGCGCCTGGTTCAGGCGCGTGCTCGTTGGGCATGGCAACGGCCCGGCGGGGGGGCGCCGGGCCGTGCGGGGTGGGGCCTTCGGGTCAGGCTGAGCGGGTCAGGCCGCGGGAGCGGAGTACGGAGTTCTCCAGCGGGCGGAAGACCAGTAGTTCGATGCCGACGCCTACTACGAAGATCAAGATGATGCCGGCGAAGACCAGGCTGATGTCCGACAGCGACATGCCGTTGTGCAGGTACTGGCCCAGTCCCTCCCCCAGGTCGGGCGAGGTGGCAATCAGTTCGGCTGCCATCAGCGAGCGCCAGGAGAAGGCCCAGCCCTGCTTCAGGCCGCCCAGGAAGCCCGGCAGGGCCGCAGGCAACAAGATGTACCTGATGCCGCCGAGACGTGAAGCGCCCAGCGCTTTGCCGACCCGCGGCAGGATCGGCGGGACCTGGTCGAGACCCGACACGAGGCCGTTCGCGATCGACGGTACGGCGCCGAGCAGGACGACCCAGTAGATGGCGCGGTCGTTCAGGCCGAACCAGAGGATCGCCGCCGGCACCCAGGCCACCGACGGCAGGCTCTGCAGGCCGGACACGAGCGGACCGATACCGCGCCGGACCACCTTGAGGTTCGCGATCGCCAGGCCGAGCGGCACCGCGATCACCAGCGAGATGGCGAAGCCGATCACGGCCCGGTGCACCGAGACCCAGAACAGGTCCACGATGTCGCCGGTGGTGACCAGCTCCCAGATGTTGGCCCAGACCGCCGAGGGCGCCGGCAGTTTGAACTCAGGCCAGAAGGCCGCCGCCCAGAGCGCCTGCCAGACGCCGATCATCAGCGCGACCGCGATGATCGGCGGCAGCGCGCGGGCGGCGATCCGCTTGGCGACAGCAGCAGGGCCGGTCGCACGATCGGACAGCGGGGTGTCCAGAGCATCCAGGCCCGCGCCGACGGATTCGGTGTCGGCCCGTTCGACGCGGTCCTCGAGATCAGGCTGCGGCATGACTGCTGATCACCCTTCGCAGTTCGGCGTTGATCTCGTCGACCGTCGAACTCTCCGACGCACCACTGAGACCGTCAACGGCCCACTCGCGGACCACCCGACCGGGCCGGGAAGAGAGCAGTACTACCCGCTGCCCTAGCCGCACGGCTTCCCGAACGTCATGGGTGACGAACAGGATCGCCGTACGAGTGGCTTCCCAGATCCGCAGCAACTCGGACTGGAGTACGTCGCGGGTGATCGCGTCCAGGGCGGAGAACGGCTCGTCCATCAGCAGCAGCGACGGCTTGTGCGCGTCACCGTTGGAGGTGTGGTCTGCCGTCGAGGCCAACGCGCGGGCCAGTGCCACGCGCTGCCTCATGCCGCCGGACAACTCGTGCGGCCGCTTGTCGCCCAGTCCCCCGAGGCGGACCAACTCGAGCAGCGCCGACGCCTTGCGACGACGCTCCGCGCGTCCGACCCCGGCCATCCGGAGCGGCAGTTCGACGTTCCCGGCCGCGGTGAGCCAGGGCATCAGAGCCGGCTCCTGGAACACTACGGCGGGCCGGGACGAGCTGATGTCGATCGTCCCGGCCGACGCCTTGTCCAACCCGGCGACCAGATTGAGCAGGGTGGTCTTGCCACATCCGGAGGCCCCGAGAAGGCAGACGAACTCGCCGACCTCGACCTGCAGGTGCACCTGGTCCAGGGCGACCACGGCCTGCTTGCCGTTGCCGAACACCTTGCCGACACCGTCGAATCTGACGGCTTGCTGAGCTTCGGTACGAACCCGTTGCGCCTCGACTGTCGCGGTCATCAGTTTCGCCTGCCTCTCGATGGCTTCGGGGTTCTTAGTGCCCTGCGCCGGACGTTGTTTGAGTGATTGCGGTGTTCAGGTGCGTGCATCGCGGTGCTGGCGGAGCGTTCTCGATGCGGAGCATCGTGGACGCTTCGCCAGTGCCGCGAGGTACGTGCCTGGGCGCCGGAAGCACCAAAGAACGTCCGGCGCAGGGCACTCACTTCTTGTCCAGGCCGGCTGCGTCGATCTCGGGCTTACCCGCGGCCTTGAGTACTTCGTTCAGCAGCGTCAGGTTGGCGAAGCCGGCCACGGCCGGGGCCTGTTTGGCGATGGCGGCGGTGACCTGATCCTTGGCCAGCTGCGGGAACTGGGCCGCGACCGGGTCGGCGGTGAGCTCGATCTTGCTGAACGCGCGGTCGATCACCGGCTGCTTGAGCGACTTGCCGGTCAGGTCGAGCAGTTGCTTGTTGACCGTCTTCTCCGCGGTCGCCTTGTCAGCGGTCGCGGCGTCGATCGAAGCGACCAGGCCGGCCAGCAGCGCCTTCACCGTGGCCGGGTGCTCCTGCAGGAACTGGGTCCGGACGATCAGCACCGTGGTCGGGAACTTGCCGCCCGGCCACAGGTCGGCCTCGTCCACCAGCACCTTGGCGCCGGCGTCGAGGATCAGCCGGGACGACCACGGCTCCGGCAGCCAGGCGCCGTCGACGTCGCCCTTCTTGAAGGCGTCCAGAGTGGCCGCGTTCTCGAGGTTGGTGACCTTGACCTTGCCGGTCAGGTTCTTCTCCGCCAGCCACTTCTTCAGCGAGACGTCCTGGGTGTTGCCGAGCTGCGGCGTCGCGATCGTCTTGCCGGCCAGGTCCTCGGGCTTGGTGATCGTCGACTTGACCACGAACTGCGCGCCGCCGGACGTGGTACCGGCGATCAGCCGGACCGCCTCACCCTTCGACTTGGCGAAGGCGTTGATCGCCGGGCCCGAGCCGATGAACGAGGCGTCGAGCGAGCCGCCGAGCAGTGCGGTGACCGCTTCCGGGCCGGCGTTGAACTTGGTCGGCACCAGCTTCGTGCTGCCGAGCTCCTTGGTGAACAGTCCCTCGCCGAGGCCGATCAGGGCCGGTGCGTGGGTCACGTTCGGGAAGTATCCGAGCCTCAGCTCGGTGGCCGCCCCCTTGTCGGCAACCGGTGCCGCGTCGCTGCCGGACTTCTCGTCGGCCCGCGAGCAGCCGGCCGCGAGCAGGAGTGCGACGGCGACAGTGGCGGCCGCGACGGCGCGCGGAGTACGAATGATGTGCTTCATTTCGGCGGATCCTTCGGTCTCAACGAGACGCGCCGTATGACCGGCCCGCCCCGTCTGTGCGATCGGAAGAGATTGGGCCGAGGTCCCCCCTGGGCTACCGCTCTCGACCTTGAGTAAACAACAGAAATTGAACCAACTCAATAGCCTTAGGTCTGATTGGTATCCACATGTTGAGATCCAGGATGCTGTTTATGGACGTCAATCAGCGCGCTGTCACCGAAGAGCCACGGAAATGCTGATCGAGCTGTCCGAATAACGGATCCCGCCCGCCCTGCGGGCGGACGGGATCCGAGAAGGGAAGGCGGGGAGTGCAGGCTCGCAAGCTGCGGGCTGAGATGGCCGAGGCGCGCCCGGGACGCGGGGCGGGGCGGCCGCGTGGACGCGGCGGAGGTGTGCTCGGGCGGGCGGTGGTGTGACTAGCCGCGGGGGCCGTCTTCTGGTTTGGCGTCGTCGGCTGGGGTTTCGGAGTCCGCGGGCTTGATCGGGTCGGGCTCGGGGTCGGGCTCGGCCGCTGCTGCCGGGGTGTCCGGGTGTTCTGGCTTGTCGTCTGTGGCTGGGTGGTTGGACAAGCGGGGGTCGCGGAAGGGCTCGAGGGTGGCCAGGAAGTCCGGGTCGTCGTCCGGAGCCAAGGGCCGGCCGGTGGGGCGCTTGGGCGCGGGGCCGGCCTTCGCGGGTTGCTGGGGCACGTAGTACCGGGCCATCAGCAGCCAGACGATCGGGCCGGCGAACGGGACGAACACGATCAGCAGGATCCAGACCAGCTTCGGCAGGTAAGGCACGTCTTCGTCCCGCGTCTGAATGCAGGAGAACAGAGCGTAGATGGTCAGGAACAAGCTGATCAGGAAAGGCAGATAACGAGCCACACCACCACAGTACGGCTCCCGCGCACGCCGTGCGCCCGGACCACTCCGCAGGTCGCACCGATCAGGTCGCCCGTCGGCTCCGAACAACGACCGACCGCGCCGGACCTTCACCCCGGCGCGCCGGCGGAACCAGCAGATGGGCGATGGATAAATTGTTCCAAACTTATGCACCGGCAAGGCTTTGACAATGAACGGTCAACGCCGAGCCGTCGCGGTCCTCGGGTCCGGCATCGCCGGCCTGACGGCGGCCTATGTCCTGAGCCGGACCAGCGACGTCACGCTCTTCGAAGCCGACGACCGTCCCGGCGGCCATGCCCACACCCACGATGTGACCGACTCGGCCGGCACCGCCCTGCGGATCGACACCGGCTTCATCGTCCACAACGAGCGCACCTACCCGAACCTGCTCAGGCTGTTCGCCGAGCTGGGGATCGCCACGCAGCCGACCGAGATGAGCATGAGCGTCCACTGCGACGGCTGCGGGCTCGAGTACGCCGGTGGTCGCGGAGCCGGTGCGCTGTTCAGCCAGTGGCGGCGGACCCTCGATCCCCGGTTCCTGCGGATGCTCGCGGAGGTGCCGCGCTTCCATCGCGAGGCCCGCGGCGTCCTCGCCTCCGGTGACGACCAGCTGACCTGGGGCGAGTTCCTTCGCGATCGCAAGTTCTCGCCGTACTTCGTCTGGCACTTCGCCGTACCACTGGTGTCGTGCGTGTGGTCCGCCGGCTCCTCGGACGCCGCGCTCTACCCCGCCCGCTATCTGTTCCGCTTCCTCGAGCACCACGGGATGCTCACCGTCGGAGGGTCGCCACGCTGGCGAACCGTCACCGGCGGCTCACGGTCGTACGTCGACGCCGTGGTCACCCAGGTCGGCACAGTGCGCACCTCGACGCCGATCCGCTCGGTACTGCGGCACGACGACGCGGTAGAGGTGACCACGGCCGACGACAAGACCACTGAGTTCGACAGTGTCGTCATAGCGACGCACGCAGACACGGCGCTCGACCTGCTCAGCGACGCGACTCCCGAAGAGAAGTCGCTGCTCGGCGCCTTCCGGTACTCCGCGAACCCGACCTGGTTGCACACGGACACGTCTGTGCTGCCCGACTCCGCCCGAGCGCGCGCGTCCTGGAACTACCGGATGCGCGGCTGCCAGTCGGATGAGCCGCAGGTCCTCGTCAGCTACTGGATGAACCGCCTACAAGGGCTGGAGTCGCCCGACGAGCACCTGGTGACGCTCAACCCCGACGGCTGGGTCGACCCGGCCACCGCAGTACGGCAGATGAACTACGCGCACCCGGTGTTCACGCCCGAGTCGGTAGGAGCAGCGCCTGTACTACGGGACGCCGGTGGGCCGCGTCTCGCCTTCGCGGGAGCACACCTGGGTTGGGGGTTCCACGAGGACGGGTGCCGTTCGGGTGTGGAAGCCGCAGCAAGGCTTGGCAGCTCATGGTGAAGCTAGAAGTGCCTCTGCTGCCGGCGGTGGTACCGGGCCGGGTCAGCCACACCAGGCGGGTTCCGCTGCGACACCGGTTCGCCTATCGCACGTACCAGTGGCTCGTGGACATCGACGACTTGCCGCGACACGGCGTGCTGGCGTCCTTCTCCCCCTCCGACCACCTGGGTTCACCGGACCGCACGTTGCGCGAGAACGTTGCTGCCTTCACCGCGGAGCAGGGCGTAGCGCTTGAGCCAGACGACCGAGTGGTGATGCTGGCGAACGCACGCAGCCTCGGCTACGTCTTCGATCCGCTCAGCGTCTTCTGGTGCCTCAAGTCGACCGGTGAGCTGCGGTGCGTAGTACTGGAGATCCACAACACGTACGGCGAGCGGCACGCGCAGCTAGCGCGACCGGACGACACCGGGCGGTTCTCGCTCGGCAAGGAGTTCTACGTCTCCCCGTTCTTCACAGTGAACGGACGGTACGACGTACTGCTGCGACTGGACTCAGAGCAAGCCTCCGTCGCCATCACTCTGGTGCAGGACGACCACCGGGTTTTCTCCGCCTCATTCAGTGGGCGCCCTCGGGTAGCCCGGACGGCGGCGGTTGTTGCCGCGGCCCTGCGGACGCCGTTCGTGACGTACCAGGTCTGGGCACTGATCCGAGTGCACGGCATTCGGCTCTGGTTGCGTCGTCTGCCAGTCGTTCCGCGCCGGCCGCACGTTCCTTCGAAGGGAGTCTGATGAGCACACTGCAACTCGTCGAGACCGACCGCTGGCCGGCGATCGCCCGTACGCCGAACAGCCCGCTGCGGGCCACGGCCGCGCGCGGAATCCTCCGTCGGGCTGTCCGCGACCTACCGGTGACCGTGATACTGCCGGACGGAACCCGGCTCGGTGCGGGCGGCCCGGTGCTGGAGATCGTCTCCGACGGGTTCTTCCACCGGATCGGCGCGGATCTCAAGATCGGCTTCGGCGAGGCGTTCATGGCCGGCGACTGGCGAGCCGGTCGCGGTACCGATCTCGCCGACCTGCTGACCGTCTTCGCGAGCCAGCTGACCGACCTGGTCCCGCCTGTGCTGCAACGCTTCCGGAAGCTGATCGAGCCGCGGCTGGCCGAACACAACGACCGGACCGGCGCGCGAGCGAACATCGCCCGACACTACGACCTGTCCAATGACCTGTTCGCCGCGTTCCTCGACCCGACCATGAGCTACTCGTCGGCCTGGTTCGACAATGCGCCGAGCGAGTTCGACGACCTGGCCGCAGCGCAGGTCCGGAAGGTCGACGGCATCCTCGACTTCGCCGGAGTACGGACCGGATCTCGGGTGCTCGAGATCGGGACCGGCTGGGGACAGCTCGCGATCCAGGCGGCGCAGCGGGGTGCCACGGTCACCTCGGTCACGCTGTCCGCCGAGCAGCGCGACCTGGCCTGCAAGCGCATCGCCGAAGCCGGCGTCAACGCAAACGTCGAGTTGTGCGACTACCGCGATGTCGAGGGTCAGTACGACGCGGTGGTCAGCGTCGAGATGATCGAGGCGGTCGGCGAGCAGTACTGGCCGACGTACTTCGCGACGATCGACCGCCTGCTGGCACCGGGCGGAAGATTCGGTCTGCAGTCGATCACCATGCCGCACGACCGCCTGCTCGCGACCCGGCATGCGCAGGGCTGGATCCACAAGTACATCTTCCCGGGCGGCCTGATCCCGTCGCTGACCGCGATCGAGCAGATCGCCTCGACCGCCGGCGGCCTGGTGGTCGAGCAGCGGCGGGACCTGGGAGCCGACTATGCACACACCCTGCGGTTGTGGCGCGAGCGCTTCGTCGCCGAGACCCCGGTGGTGGCGAACCTTGGCTTCGACGCCGTCTTCCGGCGGATGTGGGAGTTCTATCTGGCTTACTCCGAGGCAGGCTTCCGGGCCGGCTACCTCGGCGTCTCTCAACTGGCCCTGATCAGGAGCTGACCATGGATTTCGCCGGGCGGAGAGTCTGGATCATCGGGGCATCAACGGGGATCGGCGCGGCGCTCGCCTCCGAGCTCGTCGGTCGGGGCGCGGCGGTGGCGATCTCCGCTCGCCGAGCGGACGCTCTGCGCGCCGTCGCCGGTGACCGGATGGCGGTCGCGCCGCTCGACATCACCGACGCCGGGCAGGTCCAGCCCGCGCTGGATCAAGTGGTCGAGGCGCTCGGCGGGCTCGACATCGTCGTACTGAGCGCCGGCTACTGGCAGCAGATGGGCGACGAGTTCGACGTCGAGTCGTTCCACCGGCACCTGGACGTGAACCTCGGTGGCTTCGCGAACTGCCTCGGCGCCCTGATCCCCTACCTGCGCAAGCGCGGTGCCGGGATGATCGTCGGAATCTCCTCGGTCGCGGGGTATCGCGGCCTGCCCGGTTCGGAGGCGTACGGCGCCACCAAGGCCGCGCAGATCAATCTGCTCGAGGCGCTCCGGGTCCGGCTCGGCCCCGGACGGGATCGACGTACTGACCGTCTGCCCGGGGTTCGTCGAGACCGAGATGACCTCGACGAACACGTTCCCGATGCCGTTCATCGTCTCCGCCGAGGAAGCGGGCCGGGCGATCGCGGACGGGATGGAGAAGCAGTCGGCGCGAATCGTGTTCCCCTGGCAGATGTCCTTGCTGATGAAGGCGGCCAAGCTGGTCCCGGACCGGCTCTGGGCCTTGGCTCTGACGCGAGGCGCGAAGTCCTGATCTGTCCGAATCCGGACGTGGGTGTTGTCATCTGCGGGCTGGGGTACGTACGGTCCTGCGGGATTCTGCCGACTTCTGCTGAGGAGCCTGCCTGATGGCCGAACCGACCGACGACGGCTGGATCTCCGGTGGACCGCTGGCGGTGACCAGGCTGACGGTCGAGTACGCCGAGCGGCCGCTGGGCACGGACATCGCCCGGCCGCGGCTCGCGTGGATCGCCACCGCGCCGGGATTCGGCGCGACGCAATCGGCGTACCAGGTGGTCGTGGCCTCGTCGGCGGAGCTGGCGGCTGCCGGGACCGGTGATGTGTGGGACTCCGGGCAGGTGGCTTCCAACGCGTTCCGGATCGCGTACGACGGGCCTGCGCTCGCGCCGCGGACCCGGCACCACTGGGCGGTGCGTCTGTGGGACGGGCTGGGTCGCACCGGGCAGTGGAGCAAGCCGAGTTGGTTCGAGACCGGCCTGCTGGACGAGGGGTTCGGCGAGGCGCAGTGGATCGGCGCCGGGACCGAGGCGGCTCCCCTGCTTCGTCGGACGTTCGCTGTTGATCGCCCAGTGGAGCGCGCTCGGTTGTATGCCAGCGGGCTCGCGTACGCCGAGCTGCGGTTGAACGGGCAGCGCATCAGCGACGCCGTGCTCGATCCAGGGTTCACCGACTACGACGACACTGTGCTGTACGTGACGCACGACGTCACCGACCTTCTGCAGACCGGGGACAACGTCGTCGGCGCAGAGCTGGGCCGCGGGTTCTACGGGATGACGACGCCGAACGTGTGGCGCTGGCACCAAGCACCCTGGACCGGCGATCCCAGGTTGCTGGCCCGCCTGGTGATCACGCATACCGATGGCACCGAGACCGAGCTCCACTCCGACGACTCGTGGCGGGCGACTGCCGGCCCGACCGTCTCCGACTCTCTGTACGCCGGGGAGACCTACGACGCGCGACTCGCATTGCCGGGATGGGACGCGCCCGGGTTCGACGACTCGGCTTGGTCCGCGGCCGTAGTACTGGATGCTCCTCGCGGGAAGCTCCGCGCACAGGAGCACGAACCGATTCGCGTGGTCGAAGAGGTCGCACCGGTCGAGGTCAGCACGCCACGCGACGGCGTCGTACAGGTCGTCGACTTCGGCCGGACCACGGCCGGCTGGGCAAGGCTTCGGGTCACAGCGCCCGCTGGTACCAAGATCAGCTTGCTGTACGGCGAGACGCTGCTGCCGGACGGACTCGTGTCCGCGGTCAACCAGCACGTCGAGGGCGATCGGTTCCAGCTGGACGAATACGTTGCTGCCGGCAACGGTGTCGAGGAGTGGGAACCGCGCTTCTCGTACAAGGGCTTCCGCTACGTGCAAGTAGAGGGTGCTGCGGCCGAATTGACCTTGCGCGAGGCACATTCCGACGTTCGGTCGGCCAGCCGCTTCGCCGCGAGTGTGCCGCTGTACGAGCAGATCGAGCAGGCGATGCGGCGGACCGTGCTGAACAACCTGCACGGGATCCCGACCGACACACCGGCCTTCGAGAAGAACGGCTGGACCGGCGACGCGCAGGTCGGCGCACCGACGATGGCCGGGCAACTCGACGTGGCCCGGTTCTTCACCAAGTGGCTCGGCGACCTCCGCGACAGCCAGCACGACGACGGGCAGCTGCCGGTGATCGTGCCGAGCGGCGGCTGGGGTTTCGAGGAGCTCTCCCCCGCGACCGAGTGGTCCACGGTCTACCCGTTCCTGCTGCGCGAGATGCACCGCTGGTACGGCGATGAGCGGGTGCTCGCGGAGCATTGGGAGCCGGTACTGCGCTATCTCGACTGGGAGCTGGCCCGCGTGGTCGACGGGCTGTCGCTGAGCGTCCTCGGGGACTGGATCCCGCCGGGCTACCCCGACGGACCTCCGCCGGAGGATCGCCGGCTCACCGGTACGGCGTACCTGCATCGCGCGCTCCTCTCGGCCGCAGAGATCGGCGAGCTCCTCGGCCGGACCGACGACGCGGATCGGTTGCGGAAGGCGGCGGTCGAGTTGGCCGACGGGCTCAACCGGGAGTTCCTGGATCGGTCGGCCGGGCTGTACAGGACGGAGAAGGATCCCGACTACCGGCAGACCTCGAACGCGTTGCCGCTGGCCTTCGGGCTGGTGCCGGCGGATCAGGTGGACCGGGTGGTGGCGAGTCTGGTCACCGATATCGAGGCGCGTGGGTTTCACCTGAACACCGGCTGCCTCGGTGTCGGAGTGCTGCTGCCAGTGCTGACGGCGTACGGGCACGGTGACGTGGCGGCGAAGATCGCGTTGCAGCGGACGTATCCGAGCTGGGGATATTGGTTCGACGAGGGTGCCGACACGATGTGGGAGATGTGGGAGGCGGACACGAGGTCGCGCAACCACTACTTCCAGGGAACTGTTGCCCAGTGGTTGCTGGAGAACGTCGCCGGGCTGCGAAACGTCGCGAACGGCTGGGAGCGGATCCTGGTTCGGCCGGACGGACGGGCGCAGGTGGATTCTGCCTCGCTGCGGACGGACACGGTACGCGGTCGGGTTTCGGTTTCGTGGCGTCGTACCGGGCGGGTCTTCCACCTCGAAGTACAGGTGCCGGTGGGGTCTACGGCAACAGTTCACGTGCCGTCGGCGGCCGGGACAGACGTCACCGCGGTACCGGCTCCATACGCCGGGGAGGCGGACCACCAGGACGGCTACTCGATCTACACGGTCGGCTCGGGACACTGGTCCTTCACGAGCCGCACCTCTTAAGCGTTCTTGGCGAAGAGGAGGTCGCGGATCTGGCGGCCGTCCGTCTGGGCCCGGGCCTCGAACTTGGTGACCGGGCGCCATTCCGGACGAGGTGCCCAGTCGGCGTACTGGTTGGTGAGCAGCGGTTCCGCGGTACAGATCTCCAGCATGCGATCCGCGTAGTGCTCCCAGTCCGTTGCCAGATGCAACGTTCCACCGGGGGCGAGCCGCGATGCGACCAACCGGACGAACGGCGCCGTGACGAGGCGGCGCTTGTGGTGCCGCTTCTTGGGCCAGGGGTCGGGGAAATAGATCCGTACGCCGTCCAGCGACTCCGCCGGGAGATGGTCGCGGAGGAAGTCGAGCGCGTCGCCCTTGAGCAGCCGGACGTTCTCGACTTCGTACTTCTCCATCCACAACATCAACTGGCCGAGACCGGCCGGATACACCTCGGCCGCGAGGTGGTTCACCTCGGGACTGGCGAGCGCGAGCTGGGCGGTGGCGTCACCCATGCCCGTGCCGATCTCCAGCACGGTCGGGGCCTGCCGTCCGAACCACCCGGCGAGGTCGACCTGACCTTCGATCTCCTCCAGCCGCCGGCCGAGCCCGTCCCAGTTGGTGCGCCAGACGCGTTCCTGCCCGGCCGTCATCCGGACACTGCGCCGGACATGGCTGAACACCCCCGCCTGCCGAACCTGATCCACCGTCTCCACCGGACAATCCTAAAGGTCGGCGGATTCGGCGGATCAGGCGGCGGGCAGGGTGGTCAGTCGACGATCCAGGTGAGGCCGAGGCGTTTGACGGTCTGCTTGCCGGCCAGGCCGTCGGCCCCTGTGCCGCTCCAGCCCTGCGCCAGCTGGAACTTCTTGACCGCGCCCAAGGTGCCGTTGAGGTAGTTGCCGGTCGGACTGCCGGCGCCGATTCCGAGACCATGCCGGATCAGTGCGAGCTGCAGATTGAAGACGCTGTCGGAGTCCATCTGCCCGAGGTGCATCTTCGACGAGAAGACCGTCCGGTTCTGCCGGAACCCCACTCGATGGTCGTTGTCCGAGCCGAGCGGCAGGTCCCGGCCCTGCAGCACCGTGGTCCAGCCGAGCCACTTCGCGTGGCTCCAGTCCTCGGTGATCCGCGACAACGGGACCAGGTCGATCCGGTCCGGCTTCACGATGTCGTTACTGGCGATGTACGGCACGTCGCTGCGGTACTCGACCACGATCGCCACGTGCCCCTCGGCCGACGGACCGTGCCAGAAGCATGGTGCCCCGATCGGCGGCCGCTTGTCGGAGTGCCGGTCGATCACCGGAACCGAGTCCCACTCCAGTTGCGCCGATCCGTCCTGCGCCGGCAGGTCCCAGGCCGACCGGACGAACACCAGACACTTCCGCCGCCAGCCCATCGCCCCCTTCTTGCCCTTCGCCCACTCCGCTGCCTTCACTGCTGTCCTCATGTCGTTCCCCCTGGGTCGGGGCCACTCCCCCTGAGCAACCCACAACCCAGCGTCCGCCGCCACCTTCAGAAACCCTTAAGGCACTGGCTAACCACCACCGCCGTCCGGCGGTGGATCTCCACCATCAGCGTCTGTCAGGAGGCGGCATGCCTCGGGGCCTCGGAGTACCAGCGCCACCAGGCCAGCCCACGTTTCCGCGCGCCGCGGGTCAGCAGGATCGCGGCCAGGAGAACTCCAGCCAGCCCACCCGCGAGGACAGCGGTGCCGATACGTGGGGTCTCGCGGTCGGCTGACCACTCGCGGGCGTCGACCGAGGCAAGGACGATCGACGGGTCAGACGGGCGATAGAGGAGCTCAAGCGGCATCGCGTAGCGGGTGCCGGCGGCCGGCGCCTGTTCGCCTTCGGACATTCCCTGTGGATCGTCCTCGTTCCTCTGCAGCTTCGCCCGCACCACCGCGCCGTCCGCAGTACGGAACTTCACGGAGATGTCCTCGACCAGCGGGTCGCCCTTGCCCGGATAGACCACGAGCTGGACCGAATCGGCTGTCGTCTCGATGCCGGACCGCAGCAGGTCGCGGCTGAGGCCCTGCCGGGTCAGCACCTCGATCAGGATCAGTGCGCCGACGAGCACCGCGACCAACGCGGGCACACCCAGCCAGGTCGGGCCTCGGCCCGGATAGTCGACTCCGCGCGTCATGCTCCATGATCGCGCACGGAGACGGTCAGTCGTCCCAGAAGAGGTGGTCGACGGTGTTGCGGGCGCGGCGGGTGGTGCGGAGGTAGTGGTCGGAGAAGCGGGAGGTTTCGCCGGGTGGGTAGCCGCAGATCTGAGCCACCGCGGCGAGGTCGCGGGGGTTGGTGGGCACCGAGTCGCTGGGACGGGCGCGGACGAGCATGATCGCGTTGCGGATCCGGGTCGCCATCCGCCAGGCCGCTGCCAGTACTTCGGCGTCGCGCGACTCGACCAGTTCCGCGGCGACAGCCGCTCGCAACGCACCGAGAGTCCGCGTCGTGCGCAAGGCGGGAACGCGATGCGCCTCCCGCATCTGCAGCAGTTGCACGGTCCACTCGATGTCCGCCAGGCCGCCCCGGCCGAGCTTCGTATGCGTCGTCGGATCCGCACCGCGCGGCAACCGCTCGGCATCCACCCGCGCCTTGATCCGGCGAATCTCCTGTACGTCGCGTTCCCGGATCCCGTCCGGCGGATAGCGCAACGGATCGATCAGCGCACGGAACGCCTCGCAAAGCGAAGCATCGCCACACATCGGGTCCGCCCGGAGCAGCGCCTGCGCCTCCCACACGGCCGACCAGCGCGCGTAGTACGACTGGTACGACGCGAGCGTGCGTACCAGCGGACCTTGCCGACCCTCCGGCCGCAGATCCGCATCGACCGCGACCGCCGGATCCGCTCCCGGCAAGGCGAGCAGCCGGCGCAACTCGGTCGCTACCTGGGTCGCGAAGTCCGTCGCCGCCTTCTCGGTTGCCCCCGGCAATGGATCGTGGACGAACATCACGTCCGCGTCGCTGCCGTAGCTGAGTTCGTGCCCACCGAACCGGCCCATCGCGACGATCGCCATCCGGGTCGGCTCCTCGGCCCCCTTCGCGATCGTCCGCCGCGCGACCTCGAGCGCCGAGGTCAAGGTCGCGGCCGAGATCGTGGTCAGTGCCTCGCCAACGATCTCGACATCGACCAGCGAGGACAGATCGGCCGCCGCGACGCGGAACAGCTCGCGCCGCCGCACCGCGCGGATCGCCGCTACCGCCGCCACGGCTTCGTCCTTGCGACGCCCGGCCGCGGACATCTCGGTCTGCAGCGACTCGGGTGTCCGCGGCGTCAATTCACGCTCATCGGCGAGCATCGCCGTCGCTTCCGGGGCGCGCTGCAGCAGATCCACGGCGTACCGGCCGCTCGCCAGCAAGTGCGCGAGTCGCTCTGCCGACGCGCCTTCGTCCCGAAGCTGGCGCAGGTACCAAGGTGTCGAGCCGAGCGCATCGGAGATCGTCCGGAACGCGAGCAGACCGGCATCGGGATCAGGCGACTCGGCGAACCAGCCGAGCATCGCCGGCAGCAGCGCACGCTGGATCGACGAACGCCGCGACACCCCCTCGGACAGCGCCTCGATGTGCCGCAGCGCAGACGCCGGATCGTCGTATCCGAGCGCGGTCAGCCGCTGCTTCGCCGCCTCCGGAGTCAGCCGCACCTCGCCGCCCGGGATCCGCGCCACGGCGGAAAGCAGCGGGCGATAGAACAGCTTCTCGTGCAGTCGCCGTACTTCGAGGCCGTGCTTCTTCCAGGCGGCGGTCAGGTCCGTGATCGGATTCTTGGTGAACCCCAACGACCGCCCGAGCCGGCGCAGATCGTCGTCGTCATCAGGAACCTGATGCGTACGCCGCAACCGGTACAGCTGGATCCGGTGCTCCATCGACCGCAGGAACCGGTAGGCATCTGCGAGCACCGCGCCGTCGGTCCGCCCGACATACCCCGAGGTGGTGAGCTGCTCCAGCGCGATCAGGGTGGTCCCACTACGCACCTTTTCGTCACTGCGCCCGTGCACAAGCTGCAGAAGCTGTACTGCGAACTCGACGTCCCGCAGCCCACCAGGCCCCAGCTTGAGCTGCCGATCCGCGTCGGCCGCCGGGATGTGATCGACCACCCGGCGCCGCATCGCTTGGACGTCGTCGACGAACCCGTCCCGATCCGCGGCCGACCAGACGAGCTCACCCATCCTCTCCGCATAGCTACGGCCGAGCTCAGCATCCCCGGCGACCGGGCGGGCCTTGAGCAACGCCTGGAACTCCCAGGTCTTCGCCCAGCGCCCGTAGTACGCGAGGTGGCTGTCGACCGTCCGCACCAGCGGACCGGACTTCCCCTCGGGGCGGAGGTTGGCATCGACGGGCCAGAGCGTGCCCTCGGCGGTGTGAGCCGAGCAGATTCGCATCGTCGCCGAAGCCAGCTGGGTCGCCGTCTTCAAAGCGGCCGACTCCGGCTCACCCTCCAGCGGCTCGGCGGCGAAGAGAACGTCCACATCGCTGACGTAGTTGAGCTCCCGGCCACCACACTTGCCCATGGCAATGATCGCCAGCCGGCAGTCGGCCGCGCCCGGATGCGCCTTGAAGTAGTCATTGCGAGCGATTTGCAGCGCCGTCTCCAACGCTCCCCCGGCCAGATCAGCCAGTACTGCGGCGACTTCGTCGACCAGCAGTCCCTCCGCGAGGTCCCGGGCCGCCAACCTCAGCAACAGCCGTCTGTACTCGACCCGCAGCGCGTCGACCGGATTCTCCGCCTCGACGGCCGTCGCCAGGCAGGCCGCGACATCGTCGGGCGTAGGCCGGGCCGCCGCCAGCGCGGGGTCGGCCAGGTCGTACCAATGGCGTGGATGCACGCCCAGATGCCGCCCGAGCGCCTCACTGGCACCCAGTACCACGGTCAGCCGGCGCCGGAAGTCGGCGTCCATCTCCAAGGTCCGCGCGAACGCGCCGAGGTCGTGCCCGTTCTGGTCGAGCGCCTCGGCCATCCCGAGCAGCCCGGTCAGCGCGAGATCGGGATCAGCCGACTCGGACAGCGAGGTGACGACCTGTTCACTGCCCATCGGGCTGTGCGCGTCCAACCCGTCGAGTTGGTCCAGCAGCCGCCCGGCCCGCTGCGGATCCGCGAACCCGGCCCGCGCCAGCCGTCCCTCACCCGAGACCCTCCGAACCTCCGCCACACCGGCCAGGCTATCCACTCCGCTCGGTGGACTCCCGACCCACCGGCTGGTCGCCGTCAGATGTCGCGAGTGTCGCGAGCAGATCCTGCAAGGCCTGCACCTCCCGGCGCAGCGCGGTCCGGCCCGATCGGGTAATCGTGACCCAGGTCCGCGGCCGGCGACCGTCGATCACCTTGTCGACCTGGACGTAGCCGACCGCCGCGAGCGACTCCAGGTGTTTGCCGAGGTTGCCGTCGGTGACCCCGAGGGTGCTCTTCAGATGCCCGAAGTCGGCCCTGGCCACGCCGGGCCAGCACGGTCAGGATGCCGAGCCGGACCCGCTGGTGGACATCGTCGTCGAGCCGGTGGATCGGGTGTTCACTCATCCGATGGTCTCCTGTGGCGTGCTGACGGCGGCAAGGACGAGCGGATCCATGGCGTCCGAAGGGGTGAGGGGCAGACCCCTCGCTTGTTCGGACGCAAGCGGGTGTTTCAGCACCCCTCGATAGTGAGGGACTCTGCACGACAGAGTATCAACGCGGTGCTGGGCGGCCGAGAGATCTCGGGGGGCGCGCGGGGGGATCACGGCTGGATTGCGGTCAACACACGGAGTCGCCTGGCATATTCGGGCTGTAGTCGGCATGATGGCTGGCTATGGTCATGATGACGGGGTCGCTCTCTGTCCGGGGCACGGTGGTCTGGTTGACGCCCCAGCAGGGTGGGCGAGTGTCCGGGCCGCCCGAGCCGGATTACGATTACGACTACACAGCAACGGCTTATCTGCCGCCGCGATCGCCCGAGGACGGTCAGGCGGGGATCGCGCTACGTCGATTCGCGCCGGGCGCCTGGCGGACGCCGGCCGAGGGCATCCTGGTGCCTGCCAAGGGCTACCGCGCCCAGCAGGTGGTGCCGGGAGGAATCGTGGTGATCACCGAAGGGGTACGCCCGGTCGGGCTGCTCACCGTGGAAGAGGTGCACGCACTCGCACCAGACGGAACGGCGATCGTAGAGCCGGCCGTTGACCTCCACCTCACGGGCCTAACCACAATCAACCCGCTGCCCGACGCAATCACACCGCCCTACCGCCACTCCACCGCTGCAGCCCGCTGGTCCACACCAGACCACGCCGACGCCAGCTAAAAACTCCCCTTGCGTCCGGAGCCAGACCAAGCCCCGGACGCAAGGGTCTTGCACTTGTGGATAACTTCGCGTCCGAAACCCGGTTCCTCGATAAACTCAGCAAGGAAGAACAGGGGGCGCGGACCGCGGTCAGAGCACGGGCAACAGTTTGTTCAGTTCGAAGGGGGTGACCTGGCGGCGGTAGTCCTGCCACTCGGCGCGCTTGTTCCGCAGGAAGAAGTCGAAGACGTGCTCGCCGAGGGTCTCGGCGACCAGCTCGCTCTCCTCCATCGCCTGGATCGCTTCGGCCAGGCTGCTCGGCAGCGGCTTGATGCCCAGCGCCTTGCGCTCGCGCGGCGTCAGCGACCAGACGTCGTCCTCGGCCTCGCGGGGCAGCTCGTACCCCTCCTCGATGCCCTTCAGCCCGGCCGCCAGCATCAGCGCGAACGCGAGGTACGGGTTCGCCGCCGAGTCCAGCGAGCGGAACTCGATCCGCGAGGACTGCCCCTTGTGCGGTTTGTACATCGGCACCCGGACCAGCGCGGACCGGTTGTTGTGCCCCCACGAGATGAACGACGGGGCCTCGTCACCGACGGCGAGCCGCTTGTACGAGTTGACCCACTGGTTCGTCACCGCGGTGATCTCGCCCGCGTGGTGCAACAGCCCGGCGATGAAAGCGCGCCCGGTCTTGGACAGCTGGTATTGCGCGCCGCCCTCGAAAAACGCGTTCCGGTCGCCCTCGAACAGCGACATGTGCGTGTGCATGCCCGAGCCGGGGTGCTCGCTCAGCGGCTTCGGCATGAAGGACGCGTAGATGCCCTGCGACAGCGCGACCTCCTTCACGACCACCCGGAACGTCATGATGTTGTCCGCGGTCGACAGCGCGTCGGCGTACCGCAGGTCGATCTCCTGCTGACCCGGCCCGCCCTCGTGGTGGCTGAACTCGACCGAGATCCCCATCGATTCGAGCATCGTGATCGCCTCGCGGCGGAAGTCGTTGCCGATGCCCTGCGGGGTGTGGTCGAAGTACCCGGACGAGTCGACCGGCTCCGGGTACGTGCCCGGGGCGCCGGTCAGCGACTTGAACAGGTAGAACTCGATCTCGGGGTGGGTGTAGAAGGTGAAGCCGAGGTCGGCCGCCTTCGACAGGGTCCGCTTCAGCACGTGCCGCGGGTCGGCGAACGACGCGGACCCGTCCGGCATGTTGATGTCGCAGAACATCCGCGCGGTGCCCATCGTCTCGCCCCGCCAGGGCAGGATCTGGAACGTCGACGGGTCCGGCTTGGCCAGCATGTCCGCCTCGGTCACCCGGGCGAACCCCTCGATCGCGGAGCCGTCGAACCCGATCCCCTCGGCGAAGGCGCCCTCGAGCTCGGCCGGCGCCACCGCCACCGACTTGAGGAACCCGAGCACATCGGTGAACCAGAGCCGGACGAACCGTACGTCGCGCTCCTCGAGCGCGCGCAGCACGAACTCCTGCTGCTTGTCCATCGGCGAGTCCACCTCTCTGGTTCGAACACTTGTTGTCGAGACCTCACACAGTGTGCCCCGGCCTTGTTAAGCAGACGTTACGTGCTGGTGCGGACAACCCGTGAACGGAGCCCCGGCGTACCGTGGCGGTGTGCCCGACACACCGATCCTGATCTTCGACGGAGACTGCGCATTCTGTACTACGAGCGCCCGGTGGCTGGAGCGGAAGCTCGCCTCGCGCGCACCGGTGGAGCCGTGGCAGTTCACCGACCTGACGGCGTACGGGACCACCGCGGAGCGGGCGCAGTACGAGGTGCTCTGGGTGGACGCCGCGGGTCGGATTCACGGTGGAGCGCAGGCGTTCGCGCACTGGCTGATCGACTCCGGCGGGCTCTGGCGGGTCGCGGGCACGCTGATCACGCTGCCGCCGGTCCGCTGGGTCGCCGCGGGCGTCTACCGGCTGATCGCGAACAACCGCGACCGGATGCCGGGCGGAACCCCGGCCTGCGCCCTCCCCCAGGCGCAACGGCCGCCTCAGCCCGCGCCGGAGGGTCGGCCGGAGCCCCGTTCTGACGCCTGTAATTCACGTCTCGGTCAGCGGTCGTGACCGAGACATGCCGGATTCGTCACCTGCTTGCGACCCTGAGGGCCTAAGTTTCTCCCGTGCAGACGATCTTCCAAGCCGCCCTGATCGTCGCCGGCGTGCTCTGCGCCAGCGACCTGCTGCTCAGCACGGCGCGCTTCGTCCGCTCGGTCCAGGACCGCCGACCGGCCGAACTCGACGTCCTCGGCCGTCGCTGGCTGCCGATCCCGGAGCTCGGGTTCGGCATGTTCGCGTTCTGCTGCCCCGGCCTGGTCACGCTCGGCCTGACCCACGAGAACCGGGCCCTGCCGACGATGCGGATCCTGCTCGCGGCCCTCATCTTCGGGTACGCCGGCGCGGTGCTGTCCCGCGTCGTACGGACCCCCGGCCCGGGCGGGCGCCGGTTCCGGCTACGCGCCGGCCTGCTCCTTGGCCTGCCCGCGATCTTCGGCCTCGTCTTCGGCCTCTCCGGCGTCGCCAGCTGAGGCCTTCTCCCGCCGGCTCTGCCACCACGGCGCGATCCGCTCCAGCGGGGCGAACGCGAGCCAGCAGACGACCGTCGGCAGGAAGTGGATCAGCAGGATCGCCGTGTTCGCGGTGTGGAAGCCGAGGAAGAACAAGGCCGCGAGCAACTGCCGGCGACCCTTCAGCCAAAGCACCGCCGGCGACAGGAACTCGCCGATGATCCCGACCCACTGCATCACGTGCAGCATCCACGGGTGATGCAGCAGCCATTCCCCGACCGGGTGCGGGCGACGCACGATCGCCCAGGTCAGAACGGCGCTGCCCGGCCAGGTCAGCGCCCAGCCGGCACTGCGGAGCTTGGCGATCGCCGAGAGGAAGTACGTACAGACCACCGCGATCTGGATACACCGGATCGCCCAGCCGGCCGCCTCTGACCTGGTCTGGTCGGCGTACGGGTTACCGCCGCGGGCCTTGTTCGGCGCGATGGTCGGGAGCACCCAGAGCGCGACGACGAGTGCGAGGTGGTCGTGATCGACCTTGCCGTCGCTCATCCCGATCAGCATCCACCAGGTGAAAGCGGGCGCTGCCACCCAGCCGGCGATGCGCGGGAAACGGTTCGTGGCGCCGATAAGGCAGGCGGCGATGAGTACGTAGTACAGGACTGTGGTGTTCGCGACGGACGGCGTCGGCAGGTGGCAGAGGCGCTCCAGGAAGAGCGGTTTATACAGGTCGGGGTGTTCGCCCTTCAGCCGCGTATCGCGGGCGAACGCGTGCATGTCGAGGATGACGAACAGGTACAGGACCGTCCGCAGCCAGGCGATCCGGGCCAGCGCGATCGTCGGGGTGAACCAGTTCGCGACGGTCTTCATCGGCGCCACGCTCTTCATCGGCGCACCTGCCAGGTGGCCAGTACGTCGGACTTCGGCGGGCCGTCGACGCGGCCCTCGACCAGCGTGGTGGTGTCGCGGATCAGTTCGAGCTTCACGTACTTCGGTTTGTCCGGATGCTTCTTCGCCCAGCCGTCCGCGACCGCCTGCAACTTCGACGGGTCCGCGACGATCTCGCCGGTGCGCGCCTCGATCTCGGCCCGGGCGACGCCGGCGCCCTCGATGTTGAGCGGCACGTCGACCGTCGTACCGGCGTCCGTCTGCGCGCTGACCCGGGTGTAGGTGATCGAGGCGTCGTCCGGCACGGTCATCGCGTACTGCGACATCGGGCCGAACGGCCACAGATCGTCACTTTCCCGGACCGAGCCGTTGATCAGCAACCCGATACCGGCCAGCGCCACCAGCACCCGAACGCCCTTGCCGACCTTGCCCAGCCGCACGTCCCCCGTACGGTCGCCGCTAACCTTCACGCCGGTCATTACACACCAAGGCGGTATCACCAGCCGACATCGCCGGGCTGGGCCCGGTGTCGCGACGTTGACGCGTGGTGATGAGAATATCGGCGGACGTACACCGAAAGGGAGACTCGATGGCGACGATCCAAGAGGTCGCGGAGGCGTTCTCGACGCACCGGTTCCGGGAGGTCTACGACTTCTTCCATCCGGACATCCAATGGATCCTGGTCGGCGTCGCCAAGCTCGAAGGCCGCGACCAGGTGGTGTCGGCCTGCGAGGGCTCACTGAAGGAACTGGCCCGTACGACGACGCAGTTCCTCCGCTTCAAGACGGCGGCCGGTCCCGAGGTGGTCGCTATCGACGCGATCGCTCGTTATGTGGACACCAAGTGGAAGAGCACGTTCGTCTCCAGCTGCGACATCTTCGAATTCACCCAGGGGGCGCTGACGAAGGTCACGTCGTACACGGTCGAGGTTGATTCCTCCGCGGTGAAGTGAGTTCGGCTATTTGACGGTGACGGCTTCGACCGGGCGGTTGTAGGTGATCCGGCGGATGAGGATCTCGAACGGGCCTTGGTACTCGGCGCGGCGCAACTGGTCGGCCGGCAAGACCGTTAGCAGCCAGGTTGCTGTCGCGAGGAGTGCGGCGGCTGTGACCGAGAGGTTGTCGGCGAGACCTGCCAGGTAGGGGGTGAAGGCAACGGTCCAGACCACCGACTGGGTCAGGTAGCAGGTGAGGGATCGCTGGCCGACCGCGGCGATCGCGAGCGTGATCCTTCCGGGGTGGTTCTTGAGCTTGATGGCGATCAACGCGATCAGCGCGGCGTACCCGAAACCGCCGAGAGTTCCGGTGGCGTCGTGTAGTGGGCCGAAGAGGTCCGCCTGCGGCTTGTGAGTGACTTCGGCAATCCACAGCGAGACCGGGAGTGCTCCGACGATCCCGGCGCCGATGCCGATCGCGGCGGTCGCTCCGAGGAGACCCTTGTACTGCTCGGGCCGCTCGAGAACGCGCCGACGGCCGGCCCAGATGCCGACGAGGAACGGGCAGGCGAAGCCGATCAGGCCCGGCAACGCGATCACCGGCTGGACCGGGAGTCTCGCTTGCAGGCCGTCGAGGAAGTTCGGCGGGAGCATGGAGATGTCCGGCGGGTCCGCGCTGATCGCCATCGAGCCTGCGTTCGGCAAGGCGGTGAGGATGACGAGGAAGAGGGCGGCGAGGAGGATCCAGCGATCCTTCCAGCGGAGCACCCAGACGCCGACGAACAGCAGTACGCCGTACGCGCCGAGGATGTCGCCGATGTAGAACAACATCGCGTCCAGGAACCCGAGCACCACCAGGACGAGACTCCGCCGCCAAAGCAACCACCGCACCGACCGCCGGCTGACCCCTTGCTCACACTGCCGCGCCGCGATCCGCGCAACGCCGTACCCGAACAACACTCCGAACATCGGAAACGCCCGCCCATCGACCAGCGTCGCGATGCCACCGGCGACCACCCGGTCAACCGTCGACCCACCGACCGGGAACCCCGCCGCGAATGGAGGTGCCTTGCAGGAAGTAATGCGAGTTCGCCAACGCGATCGCGAGCAACATGAACCCACGCGCCAGATCCGGCGCCAACGCCCGCGCACTCAATCCTGTAGGCCCACCTGAACTAGTCACCCCGCTAGTCAATCGGCCCCACCCACCGCCCGATATCAGCAAAAGTACCCAACCCCGCAACGAAGGTATGACCCACCGGCTCGGGCTGTGATAGGCCATGGTCTACCGCCTAGGAAAGGGCAGCCATGTCGACCGAAGACACCCCGGCCATCGAGCCTTGGCTACTGACCTGGTGCAAACGAGAGCTCGGGGCGCTACCGGCCGAGCAACTCCTGGCCGCCGCAGCAATGAGCGACGTCAAGGCACTAAGGCTGGACGACGGCCGCGAGGTCGTGATCAAGACCCGCCCGGACCCCAGCGGCCGAGTAGCAACCTGCCTAGCCGTCCAACGCACAGTCGCCGAAGCCGGCCTACCGTGCGCCCGCCCCCTCACAGGCGCAACCACAGTCCACGGCCTGGCGGCGCGCGACGTCGCCGTGGACGACCTCGCGTTGCACGGCCTCGCCGTGCACGGCCTCACGCTGCACGACCTCACGGCGAACGACCCTGCGGCGAACGATCTCGTGGTGCACGCTGAGGAGTGGCGGCCTGGCGGCGAGATCGAGCGCGATACCGGCGTGGCCGCCGCCGAGCGTTCGGCGCGGCTGTACGCCGCCGTCAGCGCGATCACCAACGGCCTACGCCTCCCTCCCCCGCTGCCCAACCCCGAGTGGGTGCACTGGGACCACGACGGCCCCGGCCACTGGCCGCCGAACCCCCGCCACGACCACCGCCCAGGCGCAGACTCACTACCCCCGGACCTGCTCGCCATCGCCGCCCGAACACGCAAGCGCCTGCTCGCTTCCACCTCGATGCCGCACGTCCTCGGCCACGCAGACTGGGAAGCCCAGAACCTCCGCTGGCAAGGCAACGAGCCACACACCATCCACGATTGGGACAGCATGGCCTTCCTCCCGGAGTCGGCCCTAGCCGGCGCTGCCGCAGGATGCTTCGCCAGCACCGAAACCCCCACCCTCGCCCCACTCACCAGCTCCGAGGCTTTCCTCACCGCCTACCAGGAAGCACGCAATCGCCCCTTCACCCCACCCGAACTTGAGATCGCCTGGGCGGCCAGCCTCTGGCCCGCCCTCCACAACGCCCGCGCCGAACTCCTCTGGAACCACCCACCCATCGCCCTAACCGAACTACGAGCCCAAGCAGAACCCCGCCTCCAACGAGCCGCCGCCTGACCACCCCCTCCCCAGCTCCCTGGCACCCCACCTCTGCCCAGCCGCCTCCCGCCGCCCTGCGTCCGCGGATCGAGGCGGAGGGGTTGGAGTACCGGCGTACCGAGTGGTTGATGAACGTTTCCTGGATAGACAGCCGGTACTTCGGGCGCCCGCGCCGTACGGGGTTGAGGTAGTTCAGCGCGAGTGGGTCATCGCGGTGGAGATCCACGCCGGCCACAAGGTGGCGGCTACCGGGCAGATGATTGTTGACGGCAATGATGCGGTCGCGGACATGATCTGGACCGAGTCTGAGCGCAGAAGCAAGGGTCTGGCCGGCGCGGTGATGTCGGCGTTGGTCAGCGAAGCACGGAGAGCCGGCGCGACGAACGGGTTGTTGGCGGCCTCGCGGGAGGGTCGGACCTCTACCACTCGCTCGGCTGGAAGACCGTTGCCGAAATCCTGGTCGCGCGAACCAAAGGCTAGCTAGGAGAGGCGGACTCGGGGGTCTATCAGGCTGTCGACGACCAGGTTGCCGAGGCCGGGGAGGTCGAAGATCTTCTCGGTGAAGATCGCGCCTGACAGGCTGCCGGCGATGTCGAGGCCGAAGATGGTGACGACCGGGATCAGGCCGGCCCGGAGCGCGTGTTCGTAGGTGACCATCCGGTCCGACAGGCCCTTGGCGCGCGCCGTACGGACGAAGTCTTCACCCAGCGTCTCGACCATCGAACCGCGGGAGTAGCGGGCGTAGTCCGTGCAGCTGTAGATGCCGAGTACCAGCCACGGGGTGATGAGTCCGCCGAACCACTTCGCGAGGTTCTCCGACGGTGGCGTCCAGCCTCCGCGCGGCAGGACCGGATAGAGGATGGTCAGGTAGAGCGCGACCATCAGGCCGACGATGTAGAACGGGACCGAGCTGACCACGAGCGTGCCGCTCATCAGGAACCGGTCCCCCGCGGTACCGCGGCGTTTCGCCGCCATCGCCCCGACCGAGACGCCGATGGTCAGAACCAGTACGCCGTACCCCGCCACCAGCGACACCGTCACCGGCAGCCTCGTCGAGAGCAGCTCGTACACCGGCCGGTCGTTCTTGAAGGAGAGGCCGAGGCACGGCGCCGGGCAATGCTGGGTGAACCCGGACGTCACGAAGTCGCGGCCGACGAAGATGCCTGCCACGTACTCCGCGAACTGCTGCACCTTCGGCTGATCCAGGTGCAGGTTCGCCTTGATCTCGTTGTAGCGCTGTTAGGTGCAGTCGCGCTCACCACAGATCGCCCCGGCCCGGATCGGTCGGAGCGATGAAGAACAACGCGAAGGTCGCGACCATCGTGACCAGGATGACGCTGATGGCGCTCACCAAGCGGCGACCGACGAAATGCACCATGGTTAGCTCCTACATCTCCCGGCCGACTGATCCAGCGACCCCCAGCCGCCACGACATCGTTCCACATGTACGCATGCGTCATCGGCCTGACTCAGCTCCGCCGAGCAACAGCCCAGTCGCGAAGAACCAGCTGCCCAGCAACGGCTTCGACATCAGGTGCCGCAACCACCACACGTGCAGCCAGGCGGTCACCAGCACGATCCCGGCCAACGCGATGTGGACCAGCCGCCACCCCTCGTACCGCGGCTGGCGGCGTGGTCCGGTGATCGCCAGTACGACTAACAGGATCAGCGCCAGCGTCGAGCAGGTCGCCGCCCGCGCGGCCCAGGTCGTATGCACCAGATCGAAAATGGCGAGCTGGCGGCGATCCTCGATCAGCACGGCGAGCAGGTGCAAAACCTCGAGCACCACGGCTGCCTTGGCGATGCTCCGATGGATCCTGAGGATCGTCTCGATACCGAACGCCGCGATCAGCGGCGAGACCCTGGCCGGCAGGATCACCGCGACCACCAGAGCCGAGAAGGCAACCAGCCCCAGGCTCAGCGCGACCGCCTCCCCGACCCCCAGCTCCGGCGGGCCGAGTGACAGCCAGGTGAGTGCGAGCGGCACCAGGAGCGCTTCGAGATAGAGCAGGAACCAGCCGATCCGTGCAGCCGGTCCGTGCGCATGGGTGGTGACAGGTCTACGGCGGATCATGTCGGTTCCCATCGCATCCGTCAGGGGGGCGCGACTGGAACCTGTGCCCACCGGACGGCGATCCGGAATGCCTTGTTTCGTTAGGACGTCGACCCTTGCGCCGACTTTACAAACTCCGTTGCTATTAGCAACTAAAGAGGCTCTCCGGCCAGGTACGTAGGAGCCGGGCCCGGTTGGCAGTAGGGTTCGGGGGTGCCTCAGCTTCGGGTTGCTCTTGCTCAGCTCAATGTCACGGTCGGTGACGTCGACGGGAACATCGAGAAGGTCCTGACCTGGACCCGCAACGCCGTCGAGCGGGGTGCCCACGTCGTGGCCTTTCCCGAGCTCGTGCTGACCGGATATCCGGTCGAGGACCTCGCCCTGCGCGGGTCCTTCGTCGACGCTTCGCAGGCCAAGACCCACACCCTCGCCGAGCGGCTCGCCGCCGAAGGACTCGGCGAGGTCGTTGTGGTGGTCGGGTATCTCGACCGAGCCACCGGTACGGCGATGGGCGTCGACCGGCTCGGCCGGCCCAAGGGATCACCCACGAACTCGGCCGCTGTCATCCATGGCGGCCAGGTCGTCACGTCCGCGGTCAAGCACCACCTGCCCAACTACGGCGTCTTCGACGAGTTCCGCCACTTCGTCCCGGGCGACACGCTCCAGGTCATCCGCATCCACGGCGTCGACGTCGCACTGGTCATCTGCGAGGACCTCTGGCAGGACGGTGGCCCGGTGGCGGCCACTCGCGCCGCCGGAGCCGGATTGCTGCTGGTCGTGAACAGTTCGCCGTACGAGGCCAACAAGGACGACGTCCGCGGTGAACTCGTGACCCGGCGGGCGCGTGAGGCCGGCTGCGCGCTGGCCTATGTGAATCTCGTCGGCGGCCAGGATGAGCTGGTGTTCGACGGGGACTCACTGATCGCCGATGCCGAGGGCAAGGTGTTCGCGCGGGCGCCGCAGTTCGAGCAGGGCAGCATGGTGGTCGACCTGGACCTCCCGGCACCGACCGGTACGCCGGGGGGCGAGCACGAGGGCATCCGGATCATGCACACCGTGCTCCACGAGGACCCGCTGCCGGCCTACGAACCGATCGCGGCCGCGATGGCGCCGCGCTTGTCGGACGAGGCCGAGATGTACGGCGCGATCGTGACCGGATTGCGCGACTACGTCCGCAAGAACGGATTCAAGTCGGTGCTGCTCGGACTCTCGGGTGGGATCGACTCGTCGCTGGTCGCGGCGATCGCCTGTGACGCGATCGGGGCCGAGCACGTGTTCGGCATCTCCAACCCGAGCGTGTACTCCAGCGACCATTCCCGCGACGACGCGGCCGAGCTCGCCGCGCGGACCGGGCTGAACTACCGGGTGGTGCCGATCCAGCCGATGGTGCAGCCGTTCCTGGAAACGCTCGGACTGACCGGGCTGGCCGAGGAGAACCTGCAAGCCCGGGTCCGGGCTGTTGTCTGGATGGGCCTGTCGAACGCGGACGGCCACCTGGTACTTGCCTGTGGCAACAAGTCGGAGCTGTCCGTCGGCTACTCGACCATCTACGGCGACGCTGTCGGCGGGTACGCGCCACTGAAGGACGTGCCGAAGACGGTGGTCTGGCGGCTGGCGAAGTGGCGGAACGCCGATGCCAAGGAGCGCGGCAAGCAGCCGCCGATCCCGGAGAACTCGATCGCGAAGCCGCCGTCCGCGGAGTTGTCCCCAGGGCAGCTGGACAGCGACTCGCTCCCGCCGTACGACCTGCTGGACGACATCCTCGACGACTATGTCGAGCAGGACCGCGGCAGCGCCGAACTGGTCGCCGCCGGGTTCGACCCGGAGGTCGTCAGCAGGGTGATCCAGCTGGTCGACAAAGCGGAGTACAAGCGGCGGCAGTATCCTCCGGGTCCGAAGATCACCCACAAGGCGTTCGGTCGGGACCGCCGGCTCCCGATCACGAACGCGTGGCGTGAGGATGCGAGGAAGGCGACGGAAAGCTGACTGGATCGTGGCGTCACCGCCCTTACCCCGACGACTCGTTCCCCCGGACGGGCGGCCTCAGCCTGCCCGAGGACGACGACGATGGCGATGTGAGGCATCCCTCACCGACAGGCGGTGGCGCTCACGCACCGCAACGGTGGGACGATGACCCCATGGTTGACAACTTCATGTCGGCCGGTACCAACGGCGACGCCGATGACGAGCTGCCGGCGCCGTACGGGACCGGACCGAAGAACCGGACAACCGAGGAGCACCACCGCTCGGAGTACAGCTATCCGGAGCCGGAGCGATCCGGCGACGGTTGGCGCGATCGTTCGACCGCGCTCGACGGGCTCGACCCTGCGCCCTCGCTGCCGAACGCCCCCCGGTCGTACGAGCGCGGCCCGGTGCCGCAGCAGCCGTACGTACCGAAGCCGCCGTTCCTGCCTGGTCCGCCGCCGGCCGCGCCCGAGCGCACCGGTTACCCAAGCCAGCAGCAGTCTCCGCAGCCGCCCAGCGAGCTGCAGTACCCCGCCGAGCCGTCGCGCTCGTACGGCGACTCGTACAGCGAGTCCAGCTCCGACCGGCACGACGAGTCCCCGTTCGCGCCGCGTACGCCGTACCAGGAACCCACGTCTTTCCGGCCGCAACAGCAGCAGCCGCCGTCGCCGCAGCAGGGACCTCCGCCGGCGCCGCCGCAGCAGAGCCCGTTCGCACCGAGCCGCAACGGAAGCAGCGGTCATCCGCCGCAGCCGGCCGCACCGCCTACGCCGCGACCGAGCGCGCCCAGTCCCAACGGTGCCGCGTCCAGTCCTCCGGGCGCCAACACTCCTGGCGCCAACGGTTCCAACCCGGCTCCCGGTCAGGCAGTGCCGCCGCGACCGCCGCAGCAGCAGTCCAGCAACGGTGTGACTCCGCACAACGCCAGCAGCAACGGCTGGAACCAGCCGCACGGCCCGGCACCGAAGCCCCAGTCGCCGTCACAGTCGCCGACTGCGCCATCCAATGGCCTCTCACAGAGCCAGCCGTCGGCCAACGGCCAAACGCCGACCAGGCCGACTCCGAGCGCACCTACACCGGCTACTCCGCCGACTCCGGCCGCGTCGAGCGCGCCGACCGGGTGGAGCGGGCAGGCGCCGAGCACGGGTCAGACGCCGAACGCTTCCAACGGCTACCCGTCCGATCCGTCGGCGGAGTACGAGAGCAGCTCGCCGATCAGCTCGGCGGCAAGTTCGTCGACCCGTAACCCGTCTCCAGGCCAGAACCAGCCGGGCCCGAGCGCGCCGCCGAACCAGCAAGCTCAGGACCGGCAGGGCCAGCAGGCACAGCAGGGCCAGCAGGCACAGGGTCAGCAAAGTCAGGCCCAGCAGGCTCCGCAGCAGAGCACTGGCGGTAGGCCGGTCGGCGCACGACGTCGCGCCGACGTGCAGCAGGACGCACCGAGTCAGGTCCAGGCCGAGCCGGCCGCGTCGCACCGAGGCGCTCGCCGCGCGCAGCCGACCGCAAGCGCGGCGCCGGCCGAATCAGCCGGTACTGCGACGCCCCCGTCCACGCCAAGTACTCCGGGCGACGCCGGTAACCGTCCTCGCCGCTACCGGATCCACCATCTGCGCGACATGAAGAACCGCGGCGAGAAGTGGGCCATGCTCACGGCGTACGACCAGTACACGGCCGAGATCTTCGACGAGTCGGGTATCCCGGTGCTGCTGGTCGGCGACTCCGCCGCGAACAACGTCTACGGCTACGACACCACGCTGCGAGTCACGGTCGACGAGTTGATCCCGTTGGCCCGTGCGGTCGCCAATGCCGTGCAGCGTGCCTTGGTCGTGGCCGACCTGCCGTTCGGTTCTTACCAGGGTTCGCCGGAGCAGGCGTTCCACACCGCTGTCCGCTTCATGAAGGAGGCAGGCGTGCACGCGGTGAAGCTCGAAGGCGGGCGGACCGTCGTACCGGCTGTCGAGAAGCTGACGCAGGCCGGCATCCCGGTGATGGCGCACATCGGCTTCACTCCGCAGAGCGAGCACAGCATCGGCGGCTATCGCGTCCAGGGGCGCGGCGACCAAGCAGCCGGGCTGATTGACGACGCGGTTGCACTTGCCGAAGCCGGCGCGTTCTCGGTCGTACTCGAGATGGTGCCCGGCGATGTCGCCGCGGAGATCACCAAGCGGATCTCCGTACCGACGATCGGCATCGGCGCAGGCCGCGACACCGACGCCCAGGTGCTGGTCTGGCAGGACATGGCCGGTCTCCGGTCAGGCCCGATGCCCCGCTTCGTGAAGCAGTACGCCGACCTCCGCAGCATCCTCACCACAGCCGCCACCACCTACGCAGCCGAAGTAGCCAACGGCGCCTTCCCCGCCGACGAACACACCTTCTAGTGGCGCGGGGGACGAGGCCTTCCCCCGGCCCCCGGCCCCCCGCTCCCCGGAAGGTGTCTGAGGCCGCACCGATGGCAGCCAACCCCGACGCCCCAGTGCGGGCGTCTTTGTGCACCGGCTGAGTATTCCGCCCGCGGAAAACGCTCAGCGGATGCACAGAGGCCGGCAACCGACGCGGGCGTTCCGCGCCCTTGTGCACGCCCTGAGCACGCGATCGGCCCGGAACACTCAGCCGATGCACAAAGACGCCCACACCGCAGGCAACAGCGAGCATCCCAGACACACACAGCCTCGGAGCCAGCCGACCCGCCCAATCACACTCCGCGCACTTGACCAACCCCACCAGACCCCGGTGCCCCGACGGCGAACGAACTCCCACCCGATCCCGGCAGGCGAAGGACTACTGCCACGCAGCCGAAGCCGCTACCGCCAACGCGGCACAGGACAAAACACCCGAGACCAACTTAAGCAACGAACTTCAGAAGCAGGACTCTAGCAAGAAGGCGCCGACACGGGGCACTAGATCCAGGGCAGGGCTGAGCGTTCTGACCAGTACTCGTAGGGCTTCTGCGCGAACTCGGTCAAAGGGCCTGCCGTCGCGTGTGCGAGGTTGCTCTCGAGTTGCTCGGTGGTGGTCGCACCGCTGAGTACCACGTCTGCCCAGGGTTGGGCGGCGGCGGTGCTGATGGCGAGGGAGTCCGGGGAGACGCCGTGTTTGGCGGCGAAGGTGTTGAAGGGCGTCTCGCCTGCGTGGGAGGTGAGGCGGCCGTTGGCGACGGCTTCCTTGACGACGACGAACCAACCGGCTTCGTGGGCCTCGGCGAGCGCAGTACCGGCTGAGGTTTCCAGGACGTTCCACGTTGACTGGACGGCCGTGAACGGCCCGCCGAGTTTCAAGGCCTCGCGCAGGGTTGCCGCTTGGTGCGGGCCGCTGGTCGACAGGCCGATTCGTACGCCGTCGGCGGCGAGCTCGGCGAGGCGATCGAGGAGCTTCGGGTCCGACAACGCGGGGCTGTCCGAAGTGAGGCTGTGGACCAGGTAGAAGTCCGGCCGTCCACCCAACGCCGCGAGCGTCTCGGGCCATTGGCGTTCGAAGGTCTGCAGCGAGTGGTCCTTCACCTCGTGCGTCGTCGCGTCGTCGCGCCAATCCGCGACGTACGTGTAGCCCCACTTCGATCCGATAGTGAGCTGGCTACGGCGCTCAGGGGTCAGCCACTCCCCCAGGAACGCCTCGGCGAGACCGTACGAGCGGGCCGCGTCGAAGTACCGCAAGCCGGCCTGCCAGGCCTGGTCGAGCAACTCGTGCGTGCGACGGCGCAGGTCCTCGACCTCACGGCCCGGCGGCAGGTCCTGGTCGTGGCCGAGATTGATGTAGCCCGGCCGTCCGAGCGCGGCCAGTCCCAGGCCGATCCGTGCAGTCATGCTCCGATCGTCTCACCCAGATCCAAAGGACGAGACGCGCCGTACGGCGACTCTTCGCGGCGCCTTCGTCGCTTACCGTTTTGAGGTGTGACCCATTCCCGCCTGCCTCCGCCCGGCACCGTCGTCCGGCGTACGACGGCCCGAGTCCTTCCTGTCCGACCGGACGGGAAGGTCCTACTGCTGCACGGGTGGGACCCGCTGATTCCGAGCCGTCCGTATTGGTTCACCATCGGCGGCGGCGTCGAAGCCGGCGAGACGGCGGCCCAGGCCGCGAGTCGCGAGTTGCGCGAAGAGGTCGCTCTCGTGCTGCCCGCCGATTCGCTGGGCGAGCCGGTCGCGACGAACACGATCGAGTACGAATGGGGCGGGTGCCCGATCATCCAGCACCAGACCTTCTTCGCCGTTGGCGTGGAAGCGGTCGAGGTGAGCTTCGCCAACCAGGAGGAGCTCGAGCTGGAGACGATCAGCGACCACGGCTGGTGGCATCCGGACGAGCTGGAGGCGACCGGTCAGGCCGCGCACATCACCATCCCCGGACTGCTCCGGCAAGCCGTCAACGCGATCGAGTTGCGGAAGGCTTCCTGACGGCCGGGCTCAGCGCGAGCGGGCTTCCTTCAGGACCTTCTTCGGGACCTTCTTGTCCACCTTGTAGTGGACGCGGTCCAGCCGCTCCGCGCAGCCGGCATCAGCCAGTCGCTTCAGGACCACCGGGCACTTCTTGCACCTCGGTTTGTCCTTGCAGCACTTCTTCTTCGCGGTCTTGGACGCCACGTGGCGAGTGTAGGTGAGGCAAACCTAACCGTCTACCTGACGACGCAGTCTTCGTGTCGCACGTCACTGCAGCTGTTCGGTGAGCACCGCGCGGGCCTCGACCAGCGACGGCCCGTACCAGGTGAGATGCCGACCCGAGACGCATTTGGCCGGCCGCTCAAAGGCCTCCGGTCCGTCATTCACCGAGAACGCATACGGCTCGTCCGGCAAAACAACGATGTCGTACTCCGGCAACGCGGCGAGCTCGAACTTGGGATAGCGCCCGGGTGATTCCGCCAGCACGTTGTCGATACCCAGATGTGCCAGTACGTCGCCCGCAAACGTGTCCCGTCCCAATGCCATCCACGGCCGCCGCCAGATCGGAACGATCGCGCGCCGACGCGGCCCGGCGTACGGCGTACTCCAACTCGTCTCCGCATCGTCGAGCCATTGCGGGACGTCGCCGGTGATTGCCGACAGCATGCGGCGCAGTGACGCGAGTGATTCGGTGAGCGTCGTCGGCGCGGTCACCCAGACCGCGATTCCGGCCGCGCGCAATGCGTCGAGATCGGGCCGCCGATTCTCTTCCTCGTTCGCGATCACGACGTCCGGCGCGAGCTCGCGAATCAGTGCGACGTCGGGGTTCTTCGTACCGCGAACGCGCGTCACGTCGAGGTCCTGCGGATGCGTGCACCAGTCCGTCGCACCGACCAGCAGCTCGCGATGTGTTGCCGCGATCGCTTCCGTCAACGACGGCACGATGCTGACCACGCGACGTACTCGCGACGGCATCGCGACAACCGCTCCAAGGTCGTCCCGCATGTGCTCCGAACCTCTCTTCCGTTGCTCGTTCGACAGAGGTTGCCGATGACAACACTCGCGTCGAAGCACACCGAATCGGCCGAACGACGGCAACTTTGCGCGCGTGTCGCCAACAAATCTTTCCCGCCGTCCGGCATGCTCGACGGTTGGTGAAAGCCCTTCTCTACAAGGATTTTCGCTCAATTCGCCCGGATTGCACAACGGGACGCCTTAAGGTGCAGTCGATTCAGGTGCTTTACGTAGGCACCAAGTGTTGTCATCATCATGACGACGAGGAATCCACCGTGGTTTTCCTCAGCCGCACCAAGGAGGCAGAAGTGCCAGCCAAGAAGGCAGCCGCAGGGAAGGCGACAGCCAAAAAGGCTTCTCCCGCCAAGAAGACTGTCGCTAAGAAGGCCAGCGCCGCGACGACCACCGCGCGCAAGGTCACCGCAGCGAAGAAGACGACAACGGCGAAGAAGGTGACTGCGGCGAAGAAGGCACCGGCCAAAAAGGCTCCGGCCAAGAAGGTCGCCGCCAAGAAGGTGACCGCGAAGAAGGCTCCGGCCAAGAAGACCGTGGCCAAGAAGGCGCCGGCGAAGAAGACCGTCGCGAAGAAGGCACCCGCGAAGAAGGTCGCCGCCAAGAAGGTCACCGCGAAGAAGACCGTCGCGAAGAAGGCACCGGCCAAGAAGGTCGCTGCCAAGAAGGTGACCGCCAAGAAGGCACCGGCCAAGAAGACCGTGGCCAAGAAGGCACCGGCGAAGAAGGCTCCTGCTCGCAAGGTGGCAGCCAAGAAGGCGCCGGCCAAGAAGACCGTCGCCAAGAAGGCTCCCGCTCGCCGGGTAGCTGCGAAGAAGGCGCCGGCCAAGAAGGTCGTGGCCAAGCGCGCGACGATGGCCCGGAAGGCACCGGCCCGCAAGGTCGCCGCGAAGAAGGCCTGATCGAGCCAGTAGCTCATGCCTGAGGGGCACCACCGGGATCCGGTGGTGCCCCTCAGGCATTGCTGAAACTCGAGTCAGTCGTCGTTCCATTTCGGGTCGCTGTCCCAGGACTCGTTGCGTTCCTGGACCTTCTCCAGCGCCCGGGCCGCTTCTTCCGGTGAGCCGTAAGGCCCGAGTCGCTCCGACGCCTTGTCGCCCTCGTAAGGCTCGACCTGGCCGGTCTTGACGTTGTAGTACCACTCATTGCTGTGATCGTCGGACATTACGGATGACCACCCTTCCGATCGCCTTGGCAACGCTCTCTAGAATGATTCCACCATGTCGCTTCTCACTCCTGGCATCATCTCGCCTCGCCGTCCGGTACCCGCGTCCATTCCCCGGCCGGAGTACGTCGACAAGCCCACGCCGACGCCGTACGAAGGTTCGTACGTGACCGAGCCCGAGCTGATCGAGAAGATGCGGGTCGCCGGCAAACTCGCAGCGCAGGCGTTGCAGGCGGTCGGTCTGGCCGCCAAGCCCGGTGTCACCACCGACGAGCTCGACGCGGTCGGCCACGAGTACCTGGTCGAGCGTGGCGCGTATCCGTCGACGCTTGGCTATCGCAACTACCCGAAGTCGCTGTGCACCTCGGTGAACGAGGTGATCTGCCACGGCATCCCGGACGATCGCCCGCTCGAGGACGGCGACATCGTCAACGTCGACATCACCGCGTTCCTGGACGGCGTCCACGGCGACACGAACGCGACCTTCCTGGTCGGCGACGTCGACGAGGAGAGCCGGCTGCTGGTCGAGCGCACCAAGGAATCTTTGAACCGCGCGATCAAGGCGGTCAGGCCCGGTCGTCAGGTGAGCATCATCGGCCGCGTGATCGAGGCGTACGCGAAGCGCTTCGGGTACGGCGTGGTCCGGGACTTCACCGGCCACGGGATCGCCACCTCGTTCCACTCCGGGCTGATCATCCCGCACTACGACGACGAGCGCTTCGACGACGTGATCGAGACGGGGATGACCTTCACGATCGAGCCGATGCTGACGCTGGGCAGCCACGACTACGACCTGTGGGACGACGGCTGGACCGCGACGACCAAGGACAAGTCGCGGACCGCCCAGTTCGAGCACACCCTCGTCGTCACAGACTCGGGCGCCGAAGTCCTCACCCTGCCGTGAGCACAGAGCCCGCGCTGAACGCTGCCGCCACCTTCGCGCAGTACGAACGCGGGCATCTGCCCGGCATCGTCGTGTTGTGCGAAGCCGAGGGCTGGCCGAGCTTCCCCGCCGACCACGAGCGCGCCCACGCAGTACTGACTGCTCCCGGCGTCACCAGCGTCGTCGCACTCGACGAGACAGGCGACGTCATCGCCTTCGCCTACCTCCAAAGCGACGGCCACATCCAGGCCCACCTCTCGGAGCTGGCGGTACACGCCGACCGCCGCCGCAAAGGCATCGCCCGAGCCTTACTCGAATACGCGATGCCCCTCACCGGCGCCCAACGCATAGACCTGGTCACAGACACCGCAGAAGCCTTTTACGCCTCCCTCCCCCACCACACCTTCACCGGCTACCGCATCTACCCCGGCTGGAACCCCACCGACTCGTAGAGCCGCCGCGCGGGTGTGCGCTCGGTGATGGGCGGGGCACTAGAGGGCCAGGGCGTTGGTGATTATTTTGCGGCCGTAGAGGACGGCGGCTTTGGCGTCGACGGCGGTGAAATCCATCGGGTGGCCGGCGCGGTGGCGCAGGCAGCGGGTGATGAGGCTGGTCCATTCGGGGAAGGCTTCGAGGGCGTGCTCGCCGGCGGCGGTCTTGGAGACTATGTTGCCGGTGGCAAGTAGTGCGTGGAGGCGCGGTACGCCGAGGACGACCCAGGGTAGGGCCCAGTCCGGCATTGCCGCGTCGTCCGGGCGATTGGCGGTCGCCGTGTCCAGTTGGTCAATGGTCGGGGTCCAGTACGACGTGAGGTTGGCGCGGGTGAAGTCGACCAGGGCCTGGTGGTCGTCGTGCACGACCAAGTCCGGCGTACTACGAACAGCCAGCGACTGGCGTGCCAGTTCTGACCAGAGGACCGGGCTGACCGGGCCGCCGTTCCGGGCCTCGTTGAAGGCGCCGTCCAAGGTGAAGACGACCGGCTTGCTTGCGTCCGGCGGTGAAGCGAGCTCCGCGGCGGTTAGGTAGGTGACGTCGAAGGCCGGCTCCTGCGGCAGTTGCGCATGGACCTCACGCGCCGGGTCGAGGTCCTTCAGCGGCTCCGCGAGCACTACTACGCCATCGATGTCGCTGCGTCCGGGGCGGTAGTCGTCGAGTGGGATCGAGCCGGTCAGGTAGAGACCGACGACCCGGCCAGGGAGTGCCTTGTCGATCAGGTCCAGGTACTGCGAGGTGGTAGCGGCGACGTCGTCGGGCAGACTCACCGGTTGGAGGCTCCCCGGATGAAGGCGGCGAGGTCCTCCGACTGCTGCAGCCGGGATTCCTCGTTGACATACATCATGTGACCCGCCGGGTAGTAGCGAAGTTCGATGTTGTCCCGAAGTACCGCCGGAATCTGCAGCCGGGCGATGGTGTGCTCGGTGGCGAAGTACGGCGTCGCGCAGTCGTAGTGCCCGGACGCGATGTGCACCTTCAGATACGGGTTCGCCCGCATCGCCTCGGCCAGTTTGTCGGCCACCGTGACGTGGTTGTTCTCGAACTCCTTGAAGGACCAGTCCTTCGCCGCGTCACTGCTGAAGATCTCGTACGGGAGGTCGTTGTGGTACTCGAGCTCCGCCCGCACATAGTGGTTCAGCGCGGCCGTGTAGGCACCCATGATCGCCCGCATCGACGGGTCGTCGTTCGACACCTCGGCGGCGGAGTCGACGTCCCAGCCGGTGAACCTGCTGTCCAGCCGCCCCACCACCTGCCGACGCGAGCGCAGCAGTTCGGCAAAGAACCGGGTGTGCTCGACCCGCAGATTCACCCGGTCGATGTAGTCCTCCGAAAGCCCGGTCAGCGCCGCCAGGCGGGCGATCACCTCGGCTCGGTAGTCGTCCGGAAGACGGTTGCCCTGAGCAAGCGCATTCGGGTACCGGCCGGCGGCGTACCGCTCGGCATCGGCGAGCACCTCGGACAGCTCCCGATCCGGGATCAGCCCGTGATAGTGCGCGGCCGCGGCGTACGACGGCAGGAACAACGTGAACGGCAGGTCGTTGCCCGGCGTGAAATCGAGCGTCGCGAACTCCAGCACCGCGGAGATCATCATCACGCCGTTCAGGTACATCCCGTACCGGTCCTGCAGATGCGCGACCAGCCCGGCAGCGCGCGTCGTACCGTAGGACTCGCCGGCCAGGAACTTCGGCGACATCCAGCGCCCGTTCCGCGACGTCCACAGCCGGATCACCTCACCGACGGACTCCAGGTCGCGGGTGAACCCGTGGTACTCCCCCGGCTTCTCGCCCTCGGCCGCACGCGAGTACCCCGTCGACACCGGGTCGATGAAGACCAGGTCGCTGTGCCGCAGCAGTGTCTCGGTGTTGTCCTCCAGCCCGTACGGCGGGGGCGCGAGTTCGCCGACGTCGCCGGAGACCACCCGGCGCGGCCCGAGCAGCCCCAGGTGCAGCCAGATGCTCGACGACCCCGGTCCGCCGTTGAACGCGAACGTGACCGGGCCGTTGCGAAGCATCCGCGTCGTCGAGCGTGTACGCCGTGAGGAACACCTCTGCCTTCGGCACGTGCCCGTCGAACTTGCCGTCGGTGACCACCTCCTGACGCAGCACGACCCGGCCGGTGGTCGCCGTGTACTTCAGCGTCTCGTCGCCGATCGGCAGCTCGTGCCGCGTGGTCACCAGGTCGTCCACCGGCGTCAGCTTCGCCGTGCCGGCGGACTTGCTCTCCGTGCTCTCCGGAGTCTGCTCAGGGGTAGCCATGGCCGAAAACCTACCAACTGCACCTCCCCACCCAAACCACAATCCGACGGAAGCGTCGCACTCACCCAGACTCGTGTTTCCGGCGGATGCGTAGGCATGGTTGACGACGCCCGTTATCATTCAATCTGAATGAGAAAGGTCGCCTGATGCCCCTTCGTAAATCAGTTCTGAGCGCGCGAGCCGCGCACGAGGCGGCGCGCATCCGAGCGCGCCGCGAACTCGCCGAGCTGGACCAACGCAGGTTCGCGGTCGCACAGGTGAAGTCCGGCTGCAGCCAAGACGCTGTCGCTGAGGCATTGGGGACCTCACAGGCTCAGATCTCGCGTTGGCTGGCAGATGTTGTGACTCATCCACGTTCGTTGGCGGTCACCGTCGACGAACTGATGCACCGCAGACTGCTCGACGATATCTCGTCACAAGATCTGGTAGCGCAACTAGCCGAGACCAAGTTGACCTATGTGAACCCGGACAAGCGACCCCAATCACCGTGGGCGAAGGTACGCGACGCGCATCGGCGCGGCGTCTTGAGCGACGAGGAGACTCACCAGATCGCTCGTCAGACGGCTGAGCGAATGGTCGGCCGCGTCAACCGGCACATGGCCCTTGAGGCGCAAATTGTGAGCAACGCAGCTGCTGAGCGCGCTGTGAATGAGGCTACTGAACGGCTGCTCCGGACCCTTTGACAGTGCAGCAGGACGTGTGTCTGCTGCAGTGGAGCCAACGATCATGAAGGTGTGCGAGCTGTGAGTGTGTTCGACCCCCTCAACCAGCCGTACGGAGCCACTCCGGTTGAGGAGGAGGACAAGCAGTACCTCCTGGCACCTCTCGAGGCATCGAATCGATGTCTGAGCTGAACGACGTCGAAAGCAGCAACATCGGCGATGCCCGGTTCTGGATCCGGGACGAGGCACTCGATGTGCCCGACCTGCCATCCCTTCCTGTGCAATGCGACATCCATCGACGGATGTTCGACCAGGTGTGGGAGTGGGCCGGGCGCATTCGCACCCGTGAGCTCAGCATCGGTATCGACCCGTACCGAATCCGCGAAGACTGGCCAGCCGCATTGGGCGACGCCACGTACTGGGTCGACAACCAGACCTTCAGCCCCGCAGAGGTGGTTCTGCGACTGCACCACCGAACGGTCCAGATCCACCCGTTCCAGAACGGCAACGGACGCCACGCACGCATCCTCGCCGAGGAACTCGCCCTCGGCCTGGACGAGGACTGCTTCTCCTGGGGAGGACACCTGGGAGTAGCCCTCGAGCAACAGCGGGCGGCCTACCTCAATTCACTGCGGCGGCTCGACAAGAACCCCAACGGCATCGGAGCACTCATGAAGTTCGCCGTAGATCCCCAAGCCGACGACACCTGGACCTGAGACGCCGGTTCGTGAGCCTGGCCGGGCGACGCGCACGTCCGAGCATCGGATCTGATCGGCAAGACCACCTCCGAACAGTCTCGGGTGGGCACAACGCATCCGCCAGAACGCGAGTCTGGGTGGGGTACGCGCTCGTCACCTGTGTTGTCCACAGGTGACGAGCGCGGCAGGCGGTTAGCTCAGCGAGAAGGTGTCGATGTCGAACAGGGATCCCGAACCGCCGCTGAAGGTGAGGAACAGCGGGCCGCTGCCCGATGCGGTGAGGGTGGTCGAGACGGTCTGGAAGTTCTCCCAGCCGCCAGTCACCGGTACTGCGACCGTCCCAAGCACCGGCCCGGTCGCCGAGCCCGAGCGGATCCGGATCGTGCCACCCGCGCCGCCCGACGAGATCCGCGCGCTGAAGCGGGTGGCCCCGGCCGTACTCACCTGCGAGTAGCCGGCCCAGTCACCGTTGTCGATGTACCCGAGCGTCTTACCGCCACTCGCCGAGCCGTGCCCAGCAACCTGTACGCCGAACTGCGACGTGAACGCCTCTCCCTCGATCTGGGTCACCGGCGGCACAGATCCGGCACCAGCGGCGTACAGGATGCCGCCGAGCAGGTGCTGCCGGAACGCCTGATCGGAGTACGACTCGATGGTGTGCCCGAAGCCGGTGTAGAACGACCGCCCGGAGCCCTGCGAGTGGTACCAGGCGATCGGGTGATCGCCCATGTTGCCGCCGCTGTAGGTGGACTCGTCGAGGTTGATCAGCACATGCACGTTCGGCCGCGGGTTGGTCGAGTAGTTGTACAGCTCGTCCGTGCGTACCCAGGTCGCACCGAGATGCGCGGTCGACTGATGCGTGCGGTCCTCCACCCTGGCGGTCACCTGCTGGATCGCCGGGTGGCTGTTGAACCACGCGCCGACCAACTGCCCGTAGTACGGCCATCCGTACTCCGTGTCGGCGGCGGCGTGGACTCCGACGTATCCACCACCGCCATTGATGTACGACTCGAACGCCACCTGCTGCGGATCGTTCAGGATGTCGCCGGTGGTGCTGAGGAACACCACGGCCTTGTAGGCGGCCAGCTGGGACGTGGTGAAGACCGCACTGTCCTCGGTAGCGGTGACGGTGAATCCGTTGGCGGCGCCGAGTTCGCGGATCGCCTGGATGCCGGCTGGGATGGAGTCGTGCCGGAACCCGGCCGTCTTGCTGAAGACCAGCACCTGGTACGCCGCGGCCTTGGCTGCCGAGGCCGGTGTGGCCTGCCAGCCGACCATTCCCCCGGCGACCAGCAATGCCCCTGACAGCAGCGTTTCACGACGAGTAAAAGTAGTCATGGCATTTGTCCTATTCACGGAGTGACGGTGAAGTTGTCGACGTCGAACAGGTTTCCGGCGCCGCCGGTGAAGGTCAGGAACAACGGCCCACTGGCCGCTGCGTTCAAGGTGGTGGAGACGGTCTGGAACGTTTCCCAGCCGCCTGTCACCGGCACGGCGACCGACCCGAGCACAGTGCCCGTCGCCGACCCAGCGCGCACCTGGAGAGTGCCGCCGGATCCGGCCGAGGAAATCCGGGCGCTGAACCCGTGCATCCCGGCCGTGGCGACCCCGGCGTACCCGGCCCAGTCGCCGTTCTCGATGTAGCCGAGCGTCTGCCCGCCACTCGCACCGGCGTGCGCAGCGACCTGTACGCCGGACTGCGAGGTGAACGCCTCACCCTCGGTGGTCGACCCACCCGATGCCGTCGTGGCCAGGGTGAACGCGTCGAGGTCGAAGAGATTTCCGTTGCCAGTGGCCCCCTTGAACACCAGCACCAGGCTCGTCGTACCGGCCGGCTTGTTGCTGAGGTTCGCCGAGACGCTGGTGAAGGTGTCCCAGCTCCCCGTCGGTGCCACCGCGACGGTCGCCATCAGCGCACCGGACGGTGAACCGGCCCGTACTTCAATCGTCCCGCCGGCACCGGCCGAGGAGACCCGTGCCGTGAAGGAGGTGGCGTTGCTCACCGTGTAAGGCTGGAACGAGATCCAGTCGGTGTTGTCCACGAAGCCAACCGTCCGGCCTCCCTCGGCGGTGCCGTGATCGGCCAGCTGGATGCCGGACTGCGCCGTGAAGTGCTCGGCCTGGCGATGACGCGGCTGCAGCTTGTGGATGCTGTGCGAGGTGAGACCGCCGTTGTCGGTGTACGACGCGTCGAACACGCCGAACACGTTGGCCGACTGATCGTGCTCACCGTCCACCGGTACTGCGATGGAGCCGCTGCAGCCGGTCTTCGAGGTGATCTGGTGCTGGTGATCGTCGTGTCCGAGCAGGTAGGTCACCTTCACCCGCGAACAGTCGATCGTGCCGTCCTCCGGATCGGTGACGGTCACCTGGAAGGGCACGGTGTCGCCGAAGGAGAACAACGCACCGTCGCCAGGCGTCTGCAGGTTCACCGTCGGCGCCGTGTTGCCGACGCTGACCTGCACGTTCGCCGAGCCCGTCAATCCGGTCGGGTCTGTCACCGTCAATGTCGCCGTGTAGTTGCCCGCAGTGTTGAAGGTGTAGGTCGGGTTGGCCTGGGTGGAGGTGCCTCCGTCACCGAAGGTCCACCGATAGGTCAGCGCGCCGCCCTCGGGATCCGAGCTGCCCGCGGAGGAGAACGTCACGGTCAGCGGCCGTCCGCCGGAGGTGGGATTCCCGCTCGCCTTGGCGATCGGGTTGCGGTTCTGGCTGCCCAGGTACTCGATCCGCCACAGCGCCTGGTTGTTCGAGCCGGTGCCGTAGTCGAGCACGTACAAGGCACCGTCCGGACCGAAGGCCATGTCCATCACCTGCGTGCCGGTCCAGGGGAACGCGCCGATGTCGCCCGGCGTACCGCTGCCGGTCACCTCGATCGCCTTGATCCACTTGCGGCCGTACTCGCCGGCGAAGAACCGGCCGTCCAGCGAGGCCGGGAACTTCACCGCGGAGTTGAGGTTGGCGTCGTAGCGGTAGACCGGGCCGCCCATCGGCGATTCGGAGCCGCCGGCGCCGAACTCGGGCGGAGTACCGGCGTCGCCGCCGTACCGGATCCAGGCCGGTTTCGCGGCCGCCAGCTTGGTCTGACCGGTGTTGCGGAAAGAGTTGTTCGTGACCCCGCCCGCACAGTCGAACTTGGCACCCGACGGGCCGCTCGGGAACTGGTAGTCGTTGTAGGTCTCGTTGCTGGTGTTCGTGCCGGTGCAGTACGGCCAGCCGAAGTTGCCCGGCGCGGTGATCCGGTCGAACTCGACCTGGCCGTTCGGCCCGCGGTTCGGATCAGTGACGCCGGAGTCCGGTCCGTAGTCGCCCAGGTAGACGATGCCGGTCAGCTTGTCGACGCTCATCCGGAACGGGTTGCGGAAGCCCATCGCGTAGATCTCCGGGCGGGTTTGCGCGGTCCCGGCCGGGAACAGGTTGCCCGCCGGAATCGTGTAGGTGCCGTCCGGTTGCGGGTGGATCCGGAGCAGCTTGCCGCGCAGGTCGTTCGTGTTGCCCGCGCTGCGTTGCGCGTCGAACTGTGGGTTGCGGCTGGTCCGCTCGTCGATCGGCGTGAAGCTGTCGGACTGGAACGGGTTGCTGTCGTCACCGGTGGTCAGGTAAAGGTTGCCGGCAGCATCGAAGTCGAGATCGCCGCCGACGTGACAGCACTGGCCGCGATCGTTCGCCACCCGCAGCACGATCTTCTCGCTGGCCAGGTCGAGCGTGTTGTCGGTCTTCAGGATGAACCTGGACAGGTGGAGTTCACCCTTCCAGGCATCCCAGTCGGCCTGCGTACCGTCGGTCGGCGCGTCACCGTCCGGAGTACTCAGTCTTGGTGAGAAGTAGAGGTAGATGAAGCGGTTCGAGCTGAAGTTCGGATCGACCGCGACGCCTTGGAGGCCTTCCTCGTCATGCGCGTAGACGTTGAGTTTGCCCGCGAGGCTGGTCGTACCGGCCGCGTCGGTGATCCGGACCGAACCGTCGCGGGCCGTGTGCACGACCGACCTGTTCGGCAGCACGGCCAGCGACATCGCTTCGCCCAGCTCGTTGCTGCCGCTGGCGAGCGAGACCTGCTGATAGTCGCCGGGTGGGATGGTGGAACCTGCTTGAGCGGTCGTCGCTGGTGCGCTGAGACCCAGCGCGGCCGTCAGAACGGCTGTGATCAGCAAGGAGATCCGCCGAACACCTTTTCTGGTCATGGCGCCACACTCCTTCAGTTGGTGATCAGATCGAATTGTTCCCAGGGGCCGATCGCCGCCCGGTTGGCGATCAGGGCAGCCGCGCCGGCGTTGTCGGCCGCGACGAACAGGTTGTTGGCCTTGGCCTTCAGCGACACGTTGCCGCCGCCGAGGTCGGCCAGCTCGAACTGCTGCGCCGTACTGATCGTGGTGCTGTCGGCGATCAGCGGTGTACCGATGCCGGCGGTGACGTACTTGCCGTTGGCGTGGGCACGAAGGCTGACTGTGCCCGTCCCGGAGGTTTGCTTGGGCAGGCCGATGGCCGCCCTGTCGTACCGCCGGGCCGCGGCTGCCGGCGTACCGGACAAGGCCTGGTCGTCGGTCATCCGGTAGTGCTCCCAGACCCAGAGCCCGATCTCGGCGCCCGTGGTCACCGTGAGCGCGTTGTAGCTCGGGGAGCTGGCCGAATCACACGACGAGTTGCCGGTTCCGCCGTTGTAGGTGCCGTTGCCGTTGAACCGCATGGGCTCGGGGACGCACAGACCCTGCCGGCCGGGCATATGCCCGCTGGTCCAGGACGCGATCGCGTCGAGGTTGTCCTGGTAGAGGCGGAACATCGGGTCGTTGAGGCTCGGCAGCCCCCCGGACAGATTGGCCGCCACCTGCATTCGCAGGTTCCAGAACCAGTAGCCGGACGGATGCCAGTCCCGCTTGTCCTGCGAGAACGTGAACAGATCCGCGACGCCCGCTTGCGATCCAGGCAGGACGCCGCGGCTCTGGGCCGCGCTCGCGTAAAGGAAGATCGTGCGCAGGTTCTCGACGTAGTCGCCGGTGCCGTCGGCCGAGCTGATCTTGATCAGGCCAGCCGAGGCCCAGTAGTTGTGCCACCACTGCAAATGCCCATCCCGTACTTCTTTCTGCGGGCGGGTCGCCGCGCCGTTCAGAACCGAGTTGGTAGTGGCGATCGAGTCACCGCCGGTCCAGGTCGGCGCCGCGACGACGACCCGGAACGAGCTATCGGCGTTGGGCTGGAAGGTGACTTGGCCGGTGAGGTTGTTCGGTGCGGAGGCGACGACGTTGCGACCGCCGGCTGTCAGTCCGGCGAGCGATCCGAAGGTCCGGCCGGACGCGCCGGCACCGGAGTTGTCGACCCAGGTCTCGGCTGGTGCGGCGGTGGACCCGGATGCCCGTGCTTGGGAGGAACGGCCGCTCCAGAGTTTCACCTGGGCGGTCTGGGTGCTGTTGGGATCCGCGCCGGTGACGTCGACGACCAGTTGCCGGGTGTCGGCCCGGACGAAGGCGGTCAGCGTCATACCGCCGCCGGATTGCCGCAGCATCCCGTCGTACAGGTCGAGGGTCCCGCTGATGTCTGCCGCGGAGGTGAGCCGGGACAGGCCGGGGATCACCACCTGGCCGAGGGTTTTGCGGTCGGGGAAGGTGTCGGTGCGATTGAGTTGGGCGGTGAAGCCGCCGGCGGACCAGACGGCCGCGCCGAGGGCGCTGTTGCCCAGCGGGAGCGACTCGGCCGGAGCCGGATTGGGTCTTTGCAGGACGACGTCGGAGCGGCGGATGAGGTTGGGGGTGTCGACGACGAAGGTGCCGCTCTGCCAGGCGGTGGTGCCGGGCGCCGCGACGGCGGGAGGTCCACCGGTCGCCAGCAACGAGGCCAGCACAGCCAGGCTCAGCATGATTTTGGGCAGGGGCGAGCGCAGGAGGGGGTTCATCGGATCTCACCTGAGCGCTAGGGCGGGACCTATGGCCTGGGGGCGGAGAGGACCACAGGTAGAGATCGGATCTTTCCCGTCTCTGTGCGTCACGTCAAGACTTCGTTGGGCAACCAACCGAAGTCTTTGCGTATTTTTTGCGGGCTGCGGGGTGCCTTCTTGCGCTCCGCGAGGTTGCGGGCGGATCGGGGCCGGCGCCGATAATCTTCTGCGCATGCCGACGATCTTTCACCTCGCGTTCGCAGACCAATGGGAAGCCGCCCAGCAGGCGGGCAGCTATCGGTGGTCCACCCGCGGCCAGTCGCTGGACGACGAAGCCACCTTCATCCACTGCTCCCACGCCGAGCAGGTCGCGATGGTCGCCAACTCCTTCTACGCCGACGTGACCGAGCCGCTGCGGCTGCTGGTGATCGAGACCCGGCGACTCGTCTCGGCACTCTGCGACGAGGACCTGGACGCGATCGGGATGTCGTTCCCGCACCTGTACGGCCCACTCAACCTCGACGCGGTCGTCGACGTCCGGTCCTACGAACGAGGTGCGGACGGCCGTTGGCCCGAAGTACCGGCCGAGGCCTTATCCTGAGTCCGAACGGGTCGGTCGGGCGATCGCGTCGTTCATCGGTAGTGCCGCGGTTTCGCGGTCACCCGATGGCCGCCGAGGAAAGTCCGGACTTCACAGGGCAGCGTGGTGGGTAACGCCCACCCGGGGTAACCCGCGGGACAGTGCCACAGAGAACAGACCGCCAGCGGCTTCGATGGACCCCGTGGTTCATCGGAGTGCGGGTGAGGGTGAAACGGTGGTGTAAGAGACCACCAGCTCCCCAGGTGACTGGGGAGGCTAGGTAAACCCCACGTGGAGCAAGGCCAAGAAGGGTGACGGGCAACCGCCACCTGCGCGAGCGTTCGAGGGCTGCCCGCCCGAGCTCGCGGGTAGGCCGCTAGAGGTGCCCGGCAACGGACACCGTAGATAGATGATCGCCGACCACAGAATCCGGCTTAAAGACCGGCCCGTTCACCCAACTCCGCGACAGTCCGCCCGACAGCGCTAGTCGGCCAGGTAGGCCTCGACGGCCGCGGTGGTGCGGTCCTTGTTTCCGGTGGCGAGGAGATCCAGCAACGCTCCTCGCAAGATGGCCAGTACGCCGGTACGCCGCGCCTCGCCGCGGCGGCTTGCCCGCTCGCGCTTGCGTTGCGCCGTCGCGAGCAACTCGAGCCAGTCGTCCACCGTCGACCGGGCGTAGTCGGCCCACGGCCCCTCCGGCGCGACCAGGGAGCGCCCGTACGCCTCCACCCACAAGGTCATCAGCGGCCGTCGCTCCTTTGCGGCCAGCCACGTCCAGAGCTCCCTGGCGATCACCTCGAGACCGGGCGCATCGCCGTACCGGCTGTTGATCTCGCGCAGGAGTTCGAGTTCATCGGTGCGGGTCCGGGCGAGTAGTGCGCGGATCAGGCCGTCCTTGCTGTCGAAGAGAAACAGCAGGACGCGGGGGCTGGAGCCGATCGCGGTCGCCAGCGGGCGGAGCGAGAGGTCGGCGAGGCCGTGCGTGAGGGAGTACTGGTAGGCGAGTTCGAGGAGCTCGGTCTCCCGGGCGGAGGGGGCTGGTTTCGGCGCGGCCATGGGGTTAGTATCACTCACTGAAACAGTCGTGTCAGTAGAGTGGGTGGTGGCAGATGCAGATCAGAAGACTTGGCCGGCCGGGCGATCTCGGCTGGGTGCTGCAGGCGCATGGCGAGCTGTACGCCGCGGAGTACGGCTGGGGGCTGGACTACGAGGGGCTGGTCGCGCGGATCGTGGCCGACTTCGCCACGACGTACGACCCGGACCTCGAGGCCGCCTGGATCGCCGAACAGGATGACGAACGGCTCGGCTCGATCTTCTGCGTTCGTGGCCCGGATGCGGCGACGGCCAAGCTGCGGCTGCTGCTCCTGCATCCGTCCGCCCGTGGGCATGGTCTCGGCGGCAGGTTGGTCGACACCTGCCTCGACTTCGCGCGAGCGGCCGGCTACAAGCGAATGGTGCTGTGGACGAACGATCCGCTGATCGCCGCACGCAACATCTACCTGGCCCGCGGATTCACGCTGACAGCGCAGGAGCCGCATGAGTTGTTCGGCGAGGGCCTGCTCAGCCAGACGTACGAGGTCGAGCTGACCTAGTACTGCGATGTCGAGGCGCCTCGGCCGGTTACGACGTTGCCTGTGAACGCACCCGCGTCGGGTGCCGGTGAGCAGGAGAAAGAATGGAACTGCCTGAGGTCGTCTCGCGCTCGGAGTGGCTCGTCGCGCGGAAGAAGTTCCTGCAGGAGGAGAAGGAATTCACCAAGCGGCGGGACGAGCTGAACGCGAACCGCCGTCGGCTGCCGATGGTGCAGGTCGAGCAGGACTACGTGTTCACCGGCCCGGACGGCTCGATCCGGCTGGTAGACCTCTTCCAGGGCCGGCTGCAGCTGGTCGTGTACCACTTCATGTTCCAGCCCGAGTGGGACGCGGGCTGCCCGAACTGCTCCGGGTTCGCCGACGACATCGGCCATCTGAACGGGCTCACCGACCGGGCCACCACTTTCGCCGCGATCTCGCGCGCGCCGTACGAGAAGATCGCCGCCTTCAAGCAGCGGATGGGCTGGACGTTCCCGTGGTACTCGTCGGCCGGCACGACCTTCAACTACGACTTCGGCGTCACCCTCGACGACTCCGTGGTGCCCTTCGAGTACAACTATCGGACGAAGCGCGAGTGGGACCAACTCTCCGGAAGTGAGTTCAGCCAGACCGAGCAACCGTTCGACCTCCACGGCATGAGCTGCTTCCTCCGCACCGACGACGCCGTCCACCACACCTACTCCACGTACGGGCGCGGCTGTGACTCCCTGGGCTTCAGCGGAAACGTCATAGACCTCACCGCCCTTGGCCGCCAGGAACCTTGGGAACAACCTTCAGGCCGCACCACCGGTCTGGGCGCCCCAGCCGGCGACCCCAGCATCACCCACCGGGAAACCGAAGAGCACTGCCACTAAGCCTTTGGTGATGGGGCGTTGGGTTCGTTCTCAGAGGTCGGGAGCTCGTCGGAGCCGGTGATCACGGCAACGATCGTCGTACCGGGGGCGAAAGCTCCTTGTGCTGCTTGGGTGTAGAGGGCGTGCATCATCTTCGCGACGTAGACCCAGTCCAGGCGGAGGTGGTGGCGGGTCTCGAAGTCGGTGATGAAGTGGTCGAGGGTTGGGGTGCGTTTCGCGTAGCCGCCGAAGTGGTGGGCATGGTTGAGAGTCCAGTTGCCTCGGCGGCTACCGAACGCGAGGGTTTGGAGGTTGGTGATCTCCTGCTCGAGATACTCGCCACCCTTGATGACAGGGATGCCGATGGCTCGCTGACCGGGTGACAGACCAGCCGCGATGCCGGCGAGGGTGCCGCCGGTACCTACCGCGCAGAAGAGCACGTCGAAGTGGTCTTCGAGCTCGGCGGGAAGCTCCGCGCAGCCGATGACCGCCTCCCGGTTGCTGCCGCCTTCGGGCAGGAGGTAGAAGTCCCCGAACTCCTGGTGAAGGGTCTCGATGACCTCAGCGGATGCCTTGGATCGGTAGGTGGTTCGGTCAAGGTAGCTCAGCTGCATCCCGCGCGCCTCGGCGTACGAGAGGGAGGGATTCAGTGGGAGGTGCTGTTCGCCGCGGACCACCCCGATGGTGCGGAATGATCCGTAGTGACCGGCAGCCGCGGTCGCCCGGAGGTGGTTGGAGTACGCACCACCGAAGGTCAGCAGGGTGTCGTGTCCCTGCTCGCGAGCCGCGACAAGGTTGTACTTCAACTTCCGCCACTTGTTGCCCGGCAGTTCCGGATGAATCAGATCGTCCCGCTTCAGCAGCACGCGAACCCCACCCGCCGCCAGCCGCTCGTCCGCCAGCTCGACCACCGGCGACGGCACCCTAAGCCCGATCGCCGAAGACACGCCGACAGCATGGCACGACGATCCTCCAGTCGGTTGCGAACCAACTGTTCAGCCGAGTAGTTCGAAGGCGATTGTGCCGACGGTGATGTCGGCCTTGATCAGCTTGACGCGGACCGGTTGGCCGAGTGGCAGTGCGGTCTTGCCAGTGACCCGGCCTTCGATCGCGATCGTGGTCAGCGCGACGATGCCCCGGGTCTCCTCGCGGTCGTCGATGTCGGTGATCACACCGTCGAACTCGGACCCGACCTGTTCGGCGACCAGCCCGGCCTCGACCATCGACACGATCGCGCGTTCGTAGGCGTGGGCCTTGCGATCGCATTCGTCCATGATCTTCGGGATCTCGTCCATCGACTCGCGGACCCAGTCGGGCACCGGAGTGTCCGCGCACAGCGCCACGCAGATCTCGCCGGTCCAGCGATCCACCAGCCGGCGCAGCGGCGCGGTGACGTGCGCGTACTCCGACTTCATCGCCGCGTGCTCCGGCTGCTCCGGCACTCCACCCGAGAACGACGTGTACCCGGCGCCGCGGAAGAGCACCGTGCAGGCAGCGAGCATCGCCGCGTGGGCGGGCACCTTCGGATCCAGGCCGTGGATGAACTGGGCGTACGACGTACCGACAGGCCAGCCGATCCCGAGCGCCTTCGCGGTGTTCTCCAGTTTGCGGCGAAGGTCGTCGTGGGACTCCGGCAACGTCCGCAGGATCCCGATCTCGCCGTACATCATCAGGTGCGCGGCGCCCATCCCGGTGAGCAGCGAGATCTGCGCGTTCCAGCCCTCCACCGGCAGCGGCGCGCGGAACTCCAGGGTCCATTCGCCGTTGCCGGTGACAACCTCCTGGTCCGGGATCGGCAGGTTGACGCCGCCGCGTTCGAGTTCGCGCTGCTCGCGGAGCTTGCCGACCTCGCGCAGCAACTGCAGCGACTCCGACGCCGTACCGGCATCCAGGTCCTGCTGTACGCCGGCGTAGTTCAGCTTGGCGCGCGACTTCACCAGCGCGCGTTTGCAGTTCACGTCCGTGCCTTCGCCCGAGGCGTCGACCTGGATCGTCCACAGCAGCGCCGGCCGGACCTGGTCGGGCAGCAACGACGCCGCACCTTCGGAAAGCTCCGGCGGGTGCAGCGAGGTGCGCTTGTCCGGCGCGTAGAGGGTCTCGCCCCGCTTACGGGCCTCCACGTCGATCGGGTCGCCGGGCTGGACGAACGCCGCGACGTCCGCGATCGCGTAGTGCACCGTGTACCCGTCGCCGTCGCGCTCGATGTGCAGCGCCTGGTCGAGGTCCATCGAGTCCGGCGGATCGATCGTGACGAACTCGATCTCGGTCCGGTCCAGCTCGGGCAGCCGGGGGTTCTTGGCGGCGGTCAGCGCCGCCTGCACCACCTCGGCCGGAAACTCTGCCGGTACGTCGAGTTCGCGCCGGATCGCCGACAACGACGCCCGGAAGACCTCCGGGACTTCCTCCGCGAAATGAACCTTTTGCAACGGCACCCGACCACTCCGTCCACTCCGCCCACCACCCCGTTGTGGCGGGTTGTAGAGGTCAGACTAGTGCGGGCTGGATGTTGAAGCTCTTAAGTGAGGCCAAGCCGTCGGCGTACCAGTGGATCTCGGTGATGGTCGCGGGCCGCAGTTCCATCCGGAACAGCGACGTCATCGGGGCCTGCAGGACGCCGCGAACCATCAGCTTGATGGGCGTCACGTGGGTGACGACGACGACCGTCTTGCCCGGGTACGCCGACAGCACCGAGTCCCGCGCGGACCTGGCTCGCCGGGCGCAGGCGTCGAACGACTCGCCACCGGGCGGCGCGACCGACGTCGACTCCATCCACGCGTTGAGCGCCTCCGGCCACTTCTCCTGCACCTCGGCGAAGGTGAACCCGTCCCAGTCGCCGAACGAGCACTCGACCCACGCGTCGTTCACCACCACGTCGAGCCCGAGCGCGTCGGCAACGGTCCCGGCCGTCTGCCGCGTGCGGAGCATCGGCGACGAGATCACCGCGTCGACGCCACCGATCATCGACAGGTACTGCGCGGCCGCCTGCGCCTGAGCAACGCCGGTCTCACTCAATGCCGGGTCGGCGCCACCGGAGCCCGAGAACCGCTTGTCCACGGTGTGCGGGGTCTCGCCGTGCCGCAGGAAGATCAGTTGGGTCGGCGGCTCGGCCTGCGCGCCCCAGCCCCGCATCGCCTTCTGCTGATCGGTCGCCTCGGTCGGTACGGCGCCTGTCTTCCCGGCGGCTGAGGGAGCCGCCGCGCCAGGGCGGAGCGGGACCGGCTTACCGTCGAGCGCCATGTTCGCGAGCGCGTCCGCGGCGGAGTTCTGGGCGCGCGGCACCCAGGTCCACTCGGTCCCGAACGGCGCCAGCGACTGGGCCTTCATCGCCAGCGGCTTCATGTCCGGGTGCTTGATCTTCCAGCGCCCGGCCATCTGCTCGATCACCAGCTTGGAGTCCATCCGCACCTCGATCGAGGCGTTCGGCGCGTACTCGGCGGCCAGTTCGAGCCCGGCGATCAGTCCGCTGTACTCCGCGACGTTGTTGGTCGCCACGCCGATCGTCACGCCGGCCTGGGCGATCACCTCACCGGTCGCCGGATCGCGCACCAACGCGCCGTACGAGGCCGGTCCCGGGTTGCCCCGAGATCCACCGTCGGCCTCGACGATGACATGGTGACCTGACCGGGGTGGTGGGGTGGGGTCAGAATGTGTAGAGCTCATACCTTGCTCTCCGCAGTACGGACGAGGATGCGGCCGCACTCCTCACAGCGCAGTACGGCGTCGGGCGCGGCGACCTTGATCGCGCTCAGGTCGGACGGCGCCAGCTCCATCCGGCAGCCCATGCAGCGCTTGCCGACCAGCGGCGCGGCACCGATCCCGCCATTGCGCTCGCGCAGCTTCTGGTACGTCGTGATCAGGTCGGTGGGAAGCTCCGCGGCGACGGTGGCGCGCTTGTCGGCGAAGGCCGTGCGCTGCTCGTCGAGCTCCTTCAGCGCGCCGTCGCGGATGCTCTCCAGCTCGGTCTGCCGGCCGGCGAAGGCGTCGGCGCGGGCCTGCAGGTCGGTCTGCACCACCTCGGCCGCCTCCAGCCGCTCCATCACCTCGAGCTCGGCGTCCTCCAGATTGGAGATCCGGCGATCGAGCGAACCGATCTCGTGCTGCAGGTTCTCCAGATCGCGCGGCGAGCTGATCTGACCGGAGTCGAGTTTCTGCTGGTTGCGGGCCTTGCGCTGGCGGACCTGGTCGACATCGCTGTCGGCCTTCTTCTGCTCGCGCCGCAGGTCGCTGACCTCGGTGTCGGCGGTGACGAGTTCGCGATCGACCACGGACTTCTCCGCCGCCAGCTCGGCCAGGGCCTGGTGCTCGGGCAGCGATTTGCGCTTGTGCGCGACCTGATCCAGCTGCAGATCGAGATCCTGCAGGTCCAGCAACCGGCGTTGGACGGCGGGCTCGGCGTTCAGGGTCGGCTCCTTAGATCAGTTCAGTTGTCAGCTCTCGTGTCCCGCAGCGGAACACTGGCACCGTCAGAGCCGCGAAGTCCAGGCGTCGGTGCAGAGCGTCGAGATGTGAGTGTCCACGGTACTGCCCCCGGTTGCCAACCTCGCAGTCAGGAGTCGTGCGGCGTCTTCGAGCCACGGCCACTCACTCGCCCAGTGGGCGACGTCGACCAGCGCCGGGCCCTCGTCGTACGCGCGTGCCTCGGTCGCCGGGTGGTGCCGCAGGTCGGCCGTGACGTACGCGTCGACGCCGGCGGCGCGGACCCGCTCGAACTCGGTATCGCCCGCTCCCCCGACGACCGCGACGGTCTCGATCCGCCGCTGCGGGTCACCAGACACCCGTACGCCGTGCTGCGTCCGCGGCAGGTTGGCGGCCACTCTCGCGGCGAACTCCTCGAGCGTCACCGGCTCCGCCAGTACGCCGATGCGTCCGCCGCCGAGGTTGCCGGTCGGGTCCTGCGGGAGCGGTTTCAACGGCCTGGTGTCTTGCAGGCCGAGCTTGTTGGCGAGGGCGTCGCTCACGCCTGGGTTCGCGTTGTCCGCGTTGGTGTGGCAGACGTGCAGGGCGGTTTCGCTCTTGATCAGGTCGTGAATCACGGTGCCCTTGGGCGTGATCGCCGCGACGCTGTTCACTCCTTTGAGTAGCAAGGGGTGGTGGGTGACAAGCAGGTCGAAGTCGCCCGCGATCGCCTCGTCGATGACGACGCGCATCGGGTCGACCGCGAACAAGACCTTGCGCACCGGCTGGGCGGGATCGCCGGTCACCAGACCCACCGCGTCCCAGCTCTCCGCCCAGGCGGGGTCGTACAACTCGTCCAGGACGGCCAGCACATCACCAAGCGTCGGTTCCACGGCCCCATCCTGCCGCGTAGAGGCGCGAGACGGCCGCAGGGGGCAGCCGCTCGCGCCACGTCGTACGGGATCGGCCGCTCTGGTCGGGCGGCCGGTCGCGTGCTGCTAGATGAGCCAGGCGGTGGTGTCGGAGGGGAGTTTGGCGCCTTCGAGCGGGCCGCTGGACAGGACGACCGCGCCGTCGGGGAGCTCGATCGGGGCGGCGCCGAAGTTGGTGACCGACTGCCAGCCGCCGGGGCGCTTGAAGTGCAGACCCCACTCGACTCCGTCCACCCACTCGAGCCCCTCGCCGGTCTGCAGGCCCCGGCGTACGGCGAGGGCCTTGCGGTAGAGGCTCAGCGTCGAACCGGCGTCACCGTCCTGCGCCTCCACGGAGTACTGGCCGAACCACGTCGGCTGGAGCAGGTGTGAGCCGCCTGCACCGAAGCCGAACGACAGCCCGCCGATCGTCCACGGCAGTGGTACGCGGCAGCCGTCGCGACCCTTCTCGGCGCCCTTCGACCGGAAGTACGCCGGGTCCTGCAGGCTTGCCGCCGGCAGCTCGCCGACCTCCTGCAGGCCGAGCTCTTCGCCTTGATAGAGGTACGCCGAACCGGGCAGCGCCAGCATCAGCAGCACCGCGGCCCGCGCGCGCCGCAAGCCCTGTACGACGTCGACGGTCGGCTCGGTGCCGTTGCTCAACAGCCACGCCTTGCCGTCCTGCCAGGCGCCTTCCGGATCCATCGGCAGCCCGTACCGCGTCGCGTGGCGGACGACGTCGTGGTTGGAGAAGACCCAGGTGCTCGAGGAACCGTTGTCCTCGGCGAGAGCGAGGTTCTCCTTGATCACCTGACGAAAGCGGTCGTAGTCCCAGTCCGCCTGGAGGAGGTCGAAGTTGAACGCCTGGCCGAGGCCGTCCGCGCTTGCGTACCGCGCTCGCCGGGCGGCCGGGACGAAGGCTTCCGCTACGGCCGACCGGGGCGGGTCGTACTCGTTGAGGACCTTGCGCCACTCGGTGTAGATCTCGTGGACGCCTTCGCGATCCCAGAGCGGGTGGAGGCCGTTGGACTCGGACTGCCTGGGCAGCGTGGTCTTGGAGGGCAGCGGCTCGCTCAGGTCCTTGATGAGGGCGTGGGCGACATCAACGCGGAAGCCGTCGACTCCTCGGTCGGACCAGAAGCGCAAGGTGGTCAGGAAGTCGTCGCGGACCTCTGGGTTGTCCCAGTTCAGGTCTGGCTGCTCGGCGGCGAACATGTGCAGGTACCACTGGCCGTCGGGTGCTTGGGCCCAGGCGGAACCGCCGAACACGGAGTCCCAGTCGGAGGGTGGCTCGGTTCCTTCGGCGCCGGTGCCTTGAGCTTCGGTGCCTTGAGCTTCGGTGCCTTGAGCTTCGGTGCCTTGAGCTTCGGTGCCTTGAGCTTCGGTGCCTTGAGCTTCGGTGCCTTGAGCTTCGGTGCCTTGAGCTTCGGTGCCTTGGGCTTCGGTGCCTTGGGCTTCGGTGCCTTGGGCTTCGGTGCCTTGGGCTTCGGTGCCTTGGGCTTCGGTGCCTTGGGCTTCGGTGCCTTGGGCTTCGGTGCCTTGGGCTTCGGTGCCTTGGGCTTCGGTGCCTTGGGCTTCGGTGCCTTGGGCTTCGGTGCCTTGGGCTTCGGTGCCTTGGGCTTCGGTGCCTTGGGCTTCGGTGCCTTGGGCTTCGGTGCCTTGGGCTTCGGTGCCTTGGGCTTCGGTGCCGTCGGAGGCTTCGCTGTCGGGCGTTTTGCCGTCGCGGAAGATGTAGCGGTCGCGGGCGGGTGAGCCCTTCGGCGCGGCCAGTGCCTCCTGGAACCACTTGTGCAGGTTCGAGGTGTGGTTCGGGACGATGTCCACGATGAGCTTGATGCCGGCGCCGTGCAGCGCCTGGACCAGTTCGTCGAAGTCGGTGAGGGTGCCCAGACGCGGGTCGACGTCGCGGTAGTCGTCGACGTCGTACCCGCCGTCGGCCAGCGCGGACGGGTAGAACGGGCTGAGCCAGACGGCGTCGATGCCCAGCTCGGTCAGGTACGGAACCCGGCTGATGATGCCCCGCAGGTCCCCCACGCCGTCAGCGTTCGAGTCGGCGAAGCTGCGGGGGTAGATCTGGTAGACGACGGCCTGCCGCCACCAGTCGGGGTCCTTCGAGTCGCGTGCGGGGATCACCTGTTCTGTTCTGGTCAAGAGCGCCTCACTCGGTCGATGTTTCCGGCAGGTGACGGTGGCTTTGCCGGATAATTTATATAGACTCTAAATTTAGATTCTGCAGTATTGTGCGCGGGCAGTTGCAAGGAGGTCAAGGGGGAATATGACGAAGACGTCGGCGGCCACGCCGCCGCTGCTGCGCAGGGTGAACGCCGGCAAGCTGCTCGGCGTCTTGTCCAGCGCTGGCGTGATGACAGGAACAGGCCTGATCGAGGCCACCGGACTGACCCGCGCGACGGTGCATGCCGTCTGCAACGACCTGATCGCGATGGGCTGGGTGGTCGAGTTGGACCCCGGCCGCGACGACAGCGTGGTAGGCCGGCCGTCACGGCGGTTCGAGTTCAACAGCCAGGCTGGCTATGTGCTGGGCATCGATGTGGGCGCGGCGAAGACGACGGTGCTGCTGGCGGATCTGCGCGGGGAGACGGTGGCGAAGGCCGGGCGCTCGTTCCAGTCCTCTACCTCGCCGGCCGAGCGGACTTCGCATGTGCACGAGGCTGTCGTAGAAGCTCTCTCGATTGCGGGGGTCACCGACGCCGAAGTACTGGCGGCCGGCGTCGGCGTCGCGGCGCCGGTGGACCGCGACGGCAATATCCTGGTCGACGACGAGTTCTGGCGGCAGTTCGATACCGGGCTGACCAGCCGGCTGACTTCCTTGCACGGCTGGCCGGTGTTGCTCGAGAACGACGCGAATCTGGCCACGCTCGGTGAACACTGGCGAGGCGAGGGCCGCGGGGTCGACGACCTCGTCGTACTGCTGGCCGGCGAACGTTTCGGCTCCGGGCTGATGGACTCCGGGCGACTCTTGCACGGCAGTCGCGGCGGCGCCGGCGAGATGGTCTACCTCAAGCTCGTCGAAGGCGTCGGCGACACCCACGGCATCGCCCGCATCGCCCGCGAACAAGGCACTTCCGCAGTTGCCGACCTCTCCGTTCAGACCTGCCTGCGGGACCTGCCCGGACCGATCACCGCCGAACTCGTCTTCCAAGCGGCCGCCACTGGTGACAAAGTTGCCCTAGGCATCCTTCACGACGTCGCCACCCGAACCGCCCGCGTCGTCGCCACCCTCGGCATCATCTTCAACCCCGCCCTGGTAGTCATCGGCGGCGCCGTCGCCCCCGCCGCAAACTCCCTCCTCCCCCAGATCGAAGCCGAGCTCTCCACCTTCACCACCACCCCACCCCGGGTCACCACCTCGTCCCTGGGCGACGCCATCGTCGGCGTAGGCGCAGTACGCCACGCCCTCAACTACGTAGAAACCCACGCCCTCGACCTGCAACTCAAAGCCCGCCGCTGACGTACGCCGCCCCACTCCGCCTCCCCCTCCCTCCCCCTGCCACGAGAATTCTGTGTGGGTCAGCAAGGGCCTGCAGTACCTGGTTCCCAGGGCCCAACAGCACCCCGCCCGACACGGAAACGGTGGGGTTCCCCCCTCCTATGGGGGTTACCCCATCGGCATAGCAATGGGCTAACCCCCATGGGAGTGGGCTAACCCCAACAGGAGTGTGATAACTCCAACAGCACCCCGCCCGACACGGAAACGGCGGTTCCCGCCTGCTGTTGGGGTTACCCCATCGGCATAGCAATGGGCTAACCCCCATAGGAGTGGGCTAACCCCAACAGGAGTGTGATAACTCCAACAGCACCCCGCCCGACACGGAGACGGCGGTTCCCGCCTGCTATTGGGGTTACCCCATCGGCATAGCAATGGGCTAACCCCAACAGGGGTGGGCTAACCCCCACGGGAGTGGGCTAACCCCAACAGGGGTGGGGTAGGGCCCGGGAGGAGGGGGCGACCGCTGGGGTGGGGCGGGTCAGGGCTGGCGGGTGAGGGACTTGGCTACCTGTTCCAGGACCACCAAGTTGCGGCCGTAGGTTACGGCTGCGGGGACTGCGGCTGGGACTATGGCGCGGTCTTCGGGGATGCCGGTGCAGAGAACGAAGACGTCGCCTTCGTGGCATTGGAGGAGGTGGTCGAGGGCGGCGCGCATCCACGGGGTGCGGACTGCGTCCTGGAGGGCGACCACGAGGGGGCGGCCGATGGCGGCGTTCTGGGCTGCCGCCAGGGCTGCCTCGTCCTCGCCGCGGAGAACTACTCCGTCCGAGTCGGGAGCGATTCGGGCGAAGACCTCGGGGAGGCCGCTGAAGTAGGGGTTCCAGGCCGGGTGCAGGCCCTGCGCCAGGTCTACAACGTACGGCGAACCGCCTAGCGCGGGGATCTCCTGGCGAGCGACCGTCCGGGCGGCGACCTCGCGGATGGGTGCGCCGTCGAGGCCGGCACCGCGCTTGCGGGTCGCCAGCGAAGCGGCAAGGGAACGGACTCGGCCGGCCGCGTCCGCGAGGCGGGCGGCGTCGAGGGTTCCGTTGCTGACGGCATCGACCAGGTGGGCGGTCAGCGCCTGCGGATCCGCTTCGCCGATCGCGATCATCGCCAGGTCCGCGCCGGCCCGGACCGACGCGATGGTGGCGTCCTCGATCGACCGGGTCGCGGTGATCGCCTGCATCTCCAGGGCGTCGGTGGTGATCACGCCGGTGAAGCCGAGTTCCTCGCGGAGCAGGCCGTGCAGGATCCGGCGGGACAGCGTGGCCGGCTGGTCGTCGTACGCCGAGAAGACGATGTGGGCGCTCATGATCACATCGGCGCCGGCGTCGATAGTGGCCTTGAACGGCGCCAGCTCGACCGCGGTCACCTGCTCGATCGACCGATCCACCCGCGGCAGCGCGAGGTGCGAGTCGACGGCGACGTCGCCGTGACCCGGGAAGTGCTTCGGGCAGCCGGCGATCCCGGCCTCGCGGACACCCGCCAGGAACGCCACGCCGTGCCGGGAGACGACCGCTGCCGTCGTACCGAAGGAGCGCGTCGAGATCACCGGGTTGGCCGGGTTGCTGTTCACGTCGACCGACGGCGCGAGCATCAGGTCGATGCCGAGGGAGGCGAGGGTGGCCGCCGCGTCGCGGGCCGAGGAGCGGGTCAGATCGAGGTCGTCGAGTTCACCGAGCGACCGCGGCGAGGCCAGCGGCCAGGGGTTCGCGGGAGCGAGGTGGCTGAACTCGCCACCCTCGTGGTCGATGGCGATCAGCAGATCGGAGCGCTCCGAGCGCAGCGCGGCAGTCAGCGCGGCGACCTGGTCGGCGTCGACGACGTTGCGGGTGAACAGGATGACGGCCCCGAGCCCGGCCGCGACGGCACGGCGAAGGTCGTCAGGGGCAGTCGTCCCGTTGAACCCCACGATCAGCGCGCCGGCAGCGTCACGAGCCACCGACTGGGGCGGCAGGGCGGGTGAGGTCTTCAGCTGTTCGCTCATCCCCACACCCTCTCCCGCCCGCCCCCGCCGCCGCCACCCGACGTCCATCGCAGCGGCGGCGAGGGCCGGACCACCCCGTCACGGACAGCCAGAAATCGGGCTTGGTGAGCCGCTTCGAGGCTATCGTTGTCAGCGTTTGTCAAGGCATATCCGGAGCGCTCACCTGCGCGTTCATCGGTGATTAGCGTCAGCTAGCCCTCGCCGAATAGGCCAGTTACGGATAACGTTGTCTCCCGACCTGACCGCCGCTCTCGACGGAGCTCCTTCACCGTGACTTTGCAGATCACCCGTGTGTCCTCGCCCGAGCTCTTCGTCGGCCCCGAGGACGACCCGCGCCAGATCCTGCGGATCGAGCTCGACCGCTCATCCGCCGATGGCGCGTTCACCGTGCAGGTCGCGGGCGACGACGTCTCCGGTACTGCGGAGGTCGTGGCGGGCGACGGCCCGGCCGTGTTGGAGGTGCCCCTCGAGGTCGCCTCCGCCTTGCGTTCGCAGTACGGGGTGTCTGTCGGCGCCACTGTGAAGGTGCTGGCAGACGGGCGGGAGCTGGCGGCCGACAGCGGTCAGCTGGTGATCGCCGAGCCGGGCTGGACGATGGTGATGGTGTCCCACTTCCACTACGACCCGGTCTGGTGGAACACGCAGGCGGCGTACACGACTGGCTGGGACCTGCTCGGCGCGGACGGCACCACCCGACCCGTGTACACGCACAACGCCTTCAGCCTCGTCGACGCGCACCTGAAGCTCGCGCTGCGCGACCCGGCGTACTGCTTCGTGCTGGCCGAGCTGGACTATCTAAAGCCGTACTTCGACACCTTCCCCGAGTACAGGTCCGTACTGCGACGCCTGATCGCCGAGGGTCGCGTGGAGATCATCGGCGGCACCTACAACGAGCCGAACACGAACCTGACCGGCGCGGAGACGACCATCCGCAACATCGTCTACGGCGTGGGCTACCAGCGGGACATCCTCGGCGGTGACCCGCAGAACGCGTGGCAGCTCGACGTGTTCGGGCACGACCCGCAGTTCCCCGGGTATCTCGCCAAGGCCGGGCTGACGGGCAGCGCCTGGGCACGAGGCCCGTTCCACCAGTGGGGTCCGCTGCGGCAGGCTTGGAGCGAGCCCAGGGTCGGCACTGCCGCGGTGATGCAGTTCCACAGCGAGTTCGAGTGGATCAGCCCCAGTGGGGACGGCGTACTCACCCACTACATGCCGGACCACTACGGCTCCGGGTGGGAGCTGCAGAAGGCGCCCAGCGTGGAGGCGGGCCGGCGAGCAGGCGTATGAGCTGTTCGCGAGGCTCAAGACGGTGGCGGCGACCAAGAACGTGCTACTGCCCGTCGGTGACGACTACTCGCCGCCTAGCACCTGGATCACCGCACTGCACCACGACTGGGCGGACCGCTACGCGTGGCCGAAGTTCGTGTGCGGTACGACCAAGCACTTCATGGACCGGGTGCGGACGGAGCTGGACGAGACCGGCCGGAAGCCGTCGCCGCAGTCGCGGGACATGAACCCGATCTACACCGGCAAGGACGTCTCCTACATCGACACCAAGCAGGCCCAGCGTGCTGCTGAGGTCGCTGCTGTCGATGCCGAGAAGCTGGGCACGTACGCCGACCTACTGGGCCTCGGGCGGTTCGCAGAGGCCTCGCTGGACAAGGTGTGGCGACAGCTCGCGTACGGCGCCCACCACGACGCCATCACCGGCTCTGAGTCGGATCAGGTCTACATCGACCTCCTGACCGGCTGGCGTGAGGCGCACGATCTCTCGGACGCGGCCCGGTCGGCTTCGCTGGAAGCCTTCGCCGCGCGGATCGACACGAGCGCCTTCGGCTCGGACGTCGTGGTCGTCACCAACACGCTGTCCTTCACCCGCACCGACCTCGTTTCCGTTTCGCTTACGTCCGAAGTACCGGGGGGCGTGCCCCTCGCCTCTTCGGACGTAAGGGCTTTGACGGCGGATGGCGTCGAGGTGCCATCGGTGGTGGAGGGCGGGAAGCTGACCTTCCTCGCCGAGGACGTGCCCTCGCTGGGCTGGCGGACCTACCAACTGACCTCCGGTACTGCGGGGTCGTGGGGGCCGGCCGAATCGGCCGACTCGGTCGAGAACGAGTTCTTCCAGCTGACCGTCGACCCTTCGCGTGGTGGCGCGGTCAGCTCGATCCTCGACAAGCGGTCCGGGCGCCAGGTGCTGAAGGGCCTCGGCAACGAGCTCCGCGTCTACGAGGAGTACCCGGACCACCCGCGGTTCGGTGAAGGGCCGTGGCACCTCACTCCGTCCGGACCGGTTGTCGGCTCCTCCGAGGCGCCCGCGAAGGTGCTCACCCAGACCGGGCCGCTGGGCAGCCGGGTTGTGAGCCGCGGCGAGGTGGACGGGATCGCGTACGAGTCCGTGATCACCGCGTACGCCGGGCTCGACCGGATCGAGTTCACCACCAGGATCCTCGACCACGCGCAGTCGGACCGGCTGGTGCGGGTGAAGTTCCCCGCGGATGTGCCGGGCGCGTTGCCGTTGAGCGAGGTGGCCGGTGCGGTCGTCGGTCGCGGCTTCGGATTGATCGACGTGGACAGCGAGCAAGCCCCTTGGACGCTGGACAATCCGGCGAACACGTGGTTCGCCCTCGGCTCCACTGCACAGATCTCCCTAGTCGATGCCGAAGGCAACAAGATCGGTACTCGCCCGGTGGCCGTCGCCGAGATCGTCGTACCGGACGACACCCAGCCTTCCGACGTCCGCGACCTGGTAGTAGCCCTCGCCCGGGTCGGCGTAACAGCCACCACCTCCCTCGCCAGCGGCTCCCGCTACGGCAGCCTCAAGGTCGACTCCAACCTCCCCGACCTCCGCATCCTGGTGGGCACCAACCCCCTCACCGACTCCCTGCTGAGCGCGAGCGGCGCCATAGGCGCCGGGGCTGCGGCGGGGGCGGGGGCGGGGGCGAGCAGGCTCACTGACGCGGGAGCGAGCGGCACCGAAGGCGCTGGAGCTGCGGCGGTCTTTGTGCCGGCGGAGACGGCGCTTGCTGTGGTGTGGAAGCCGAATGCGGATGTGCGAGATGTGCGGGCGATTTCGGCGCTGGTGCTGCCGGACGCCGCTGCTGTGGAGCGGGCTATCGCGGAGTTGGGCGAGGCTCGGATCACCGCGGTCGTGCAGGGCGACGGAGTGATCGAGGAGTTCGTCGACGCGACGGTTGCCTTGCTGACCTACGGCCTGCCTGGCTTTGCGGTTGACGCGACCGGCGCCCTTCACGCATCGCTGCTGCGGTCCTGCAGCGGCTGGCCGGCAGGGATTTGGATCGACCCACCGCGGCGATCGACACCCGACGGATCCTCGTTCCAGCTGCAGCACTGGACGCACGAATTCCGCTACGCGCTGACAGCAGGCGACGGCGACTGGCGTGCCCAGAAGCTCCCGTCACGCGGCCAGGAATTCTCCTCTCCGTTGCTCGCAGCAACCACCACCACCCACGACGGCCTACTTCCGCACGCTCATTCCTTGCTGCAAGTCAAGCCTGAGCGAGACGTCCTGGTATCGACCCTGAAGCCGGCCGGAAACCCGATCGCCCACGGCTCCGGTACGGCATCCGACCCACGCGAAGGCGTCACCATCCGCCTGATCGAGGCCACCGGCCTGGGCGCCACCGCCACAGTCACCTCCGCCGTTCCGATCACCGCCGCCTGCCACGCGGACCTACTCGAACACCGCGGCGCTCCGATAGAGGTTGCTGACGGCAACTTCATCGTGGACCTGGCCGGATCCGCGGTCGACACCTTCGTCCTCGACCTCGCCACCGACGTACCGGCCGAGCCCACGATTCTCGGCCAGCCCGCCGAGATCGCCCAGCCGTCGTACTCGCGCTACTGGCTGCACAACCGCGGCCCGGCCCAGATGGGCTTCCTCCCCGTCAGCCTCTCGGTCTCCCCCACCATCGCTCGAACCGGCGGCAAGAGCTTCGAGATGTCGTTGGTGATCGCCAACCAGTATGTCGATTCCGTTGCCGAGGGCACCCTCACCCTCGACCTCCCACCGGGGTGGACCTCGGACCAGCCGGACCGGCGGATCCAGCTGGAGCCCGGCGGCTACACTCGCCACAACATCAACGTCACCCCGATCGCCGACTGCGAGCCAGGCCAGTACTTCGTATCGGCTCGCGTCGTCACTCAAACGGACGAGCTGGCCGGCGGCGCCGGAGTACAGGCTGTTGAGGACGTCGTCACAGTGTTCGTCGGCGACAGCCCCGAGCTGACGGCCACGATCGGGTTCGCGCTGCCACCCTCCCAGCTGCCGGAGCACGGATCCGGCGCCGTCGAGGGCGAACCGGGACGGCCAACCGGTCTGACTGTGACGCCTTCGACCCCGGACCTCCGGTTGACGCCCGGCACCACGGAATCGCTGGACCTGACCTTCACGAACAACACCAAGTCGGAGATTCGGGCCGAGCTACAGCTCGCCTCGCCGTACGGGACCTGGCCCTGGCTGCCCGAGCCGGTGCACGCGGTCGTAGTACCGGCCAAGTCGTCCGTGGTGGTCTCAGTTCCGGTCGTGGCGCCAGCTGATGCCACGCCGGCGCACGCCTGGGTGCTGCCGAAGGTGATGTGGTTCGGACGAGCGCAGTACGCACCGACCGTGCGGCTGGAGATCTCGTGACGGCCACTTTGCAGCACGGCCATGGCGATGATCACAGCCACAGCCACATCCACCTGGAGCACGCACCTGCAGAGGTAATGGGGTATCTGAACGACAGGCCCGTACCGCGCGCGCTGCTCGACGAACGCCTGGCGACCCTCCGCGCCAGTGACGTCGCCTGCGTGCTCCCGCGGCCGGACAGCCGGGAGGGCCGCCAACTGGCCCGCTGGGTCGCCCAGGTCGTCCTCACTGAGCAACTCTGCATCGACGAGCTGGCTCGCCGCGAGGCCGTAGTACCGGCGGCGCCGGCCAGGCCCTTGGACGTGTCCACCGCGATCGCCGTCGGGTCCATCACCGCTGCCGCCCTCACCGCTTCAGAGCCCGTACGCCGGTTGGCCGCGCTGGTCAGCCAGGACGTGCGGATCCCCCGCGCTCAGCTGGAGTACGCGGCAGACGTCCTCGGCGAAGAGCCACCGGACGACCCCGACGTCGCGGTCGCCCATTGGCACGCAGAGTTGCTGGACAGTGCCCGGCTGGAGTCGTTCGCGCGCTGGCTCAACGCGGCCACCCACGAACGGGTCCGGTTGGTGCACGGCCTCGAGCACCCGGGCGACAGCTCGCAACCTGACAATCTGCACCGGCACTGACGGGGGGACCATGAGCGACGACGCATTGACCGTACTCGGCATCGACATCGGCGGCACCAAGATGGCCGCCGCGATCGTTTCCGACGATGGCCGGATCCTCCGCAAGGACCGGATCGCGACCCCGGCCGGGGACGCCGACCAGGTGTTCGCGGCGCTCGGTGAGCTGATCGATCGGGTCCGTGGCGACGCGAGGCCGGCGGCGGTGGGGATCGGATCCGCCGGACCGCTCGACCAGGAGCACGGATTGGTCTCGCCGGTGAACATCACCGGCTGGCGGAACTTTCCGTTGGTGGACCGGGTCCGGGACCTGGCCGGCGACGTACCGGTCCGGCTCGGGGTCGACGGGCACTGCTTCGCGCTGGGCGAGTTCTGGACCGGCGCCGGGCGCAGTGTCGACAGTCTGCTCGGCATCGTGGTCTCCACCGGCGTCGGTGCGGGTCTGGTGCTCGACGGGAAGCCGCTGCTCGGTCAGTCGGGCAACGCGGCACACCTTGGTCACATGGTGGTGGATCTCGATGGCGAAGCGTGTGCGTGCGGGTCGTACGGCTGCGTCGAGACGTACGCCAGCGGGCCCCGGATGGTGGCCCGGGCCAAGCGGCGCGGCTGGCGGACCCACGAGGACGTCGACGCGGCAGTACTGTCCGCCGACGCGGCCGCGGGCAACGAGATCGCGCTGGCGATCTTCGACGACGGGGCGCAGGCACTTGCCGCGGGCATCGTCGCGACCGCCGTCACTGTCGACCTGACCACGGTGGTGATCGGTGGCGGGGTGGCGAAGGCCGGACCCGTCCTTTTCGACCCGGTCCAGCGCTGGGTGAAGCGGCTCGCGCAGCTGCCGTTCGTCGCCGATCTGACCGTCGAACCGGCCCAACTCGACAACGCCGGCCTGATCGGCGCCGCCCGGCTCGGCTGGGACGCGCTCGATCCGGGCTCTGCCGGACAATCCGACATTCGAGTCCGTTCGGTTCCAGATTCCGGCAACGTTCCCAGATTGGGGCAACAATCCACGGTGGATGCCACCGGGTAGCCGTTCGACAGCAGTTGGCGCCAACGTCACCGTGACGACACGGTGAGCGACTCCTCGCACACATATGTATCGTGCGGAAAGGGGTCTCCCGAGCAATTTTGTGCAGTTTTTACTCAATTGCGAAAAGTCTGTAACGATCGGCCCTCTCTACGCGATGCTACGGATGGATGGGGTGGGGGCACGTCATCCAGGGGCAATCAGGGGGGGTCCTGCATGCCAGGGATTGACCGTACGTGTGGGTGGCGGAGAGGCGACTCTCCGCCACCTACGCGGACAAAGTGGTTGAAGTGTGCACGTCCACCAGTGTTGTCAGGTGCAACGCGCGACCGTAGGGACAGGTCCAGATGGACGTTGTGGTACTTCTGATCTTCGCGCTCTTCTTCACCGGACTCGTGATCCTGACGACGTCCGGTCACGGCCGTTTGCGCGCCGCTGTGCGCCGGCCTCGTTTCTTCCAGCTGGTGGTCGCCGTCGCCGCCGCCGCAACCGTTCCGGTCGACGCGTACGCCGTCATCTACGGCACCGTCGGACCGGGCGGAGCGGCGATCGAGGACGTTGCCGGCCGCCTGCTGCTATTGAACGTCGCCGCCTCGTGCGGCGTCGCGGCCCTGCACGAGGCCCTCCGGGGCCGTGCCATCTCCGCTGCACCGATCTCGGACGATTCGGCCGAGATCGAGGAACCGCTGCGGATGGGCGTGCTGGGCTGGACGGGCCCATTGATCGCGCTTGCCGTGGTCACCGTCGTCGTCGCGCTCGGGTCGTTGGGGAACGGACCTGAGCTCGGCAACGTCGGACCCGTCTGGGCCTGTTATTCCCTGCTCATCTGCGTGATCAGCGCCTTCGCGCTGCTCCGCCGACGGGCCGGGAGTGCGATCGATCCTCGGGAGGGATGAGGATCGTCGCGGGTTCTGCACCGCGGACGGTGGGCCGGTGGCTGCGGGAGGGCCGTCACCGGGCGAAACACCCCCGTCCACGGTGCAGAACCGCCGTCTGTGGCTCAGTCTTTGAGCCACTCCGGCTCGGGTAGCCGGGCTCGGTCGAGCTTGCCGCTGGCGTCCAGCGGGAGATCCTCGATCGGGATCAGGTCGGCCGGGACCAGGTAGATCGGCAGTTCCTTGGTCAGTTCGAGCAGTAACCGCGCCAGTACCGCGGGGTCATCGTCCTCGAGTACGACGTACCCGATCAGGCACGTGTCTCCGGCCGGGTCCGTGTTGGCCACCACGACGGCATCCACCACGCCGGCAAGGTCGGCGAGCACGTATTCGGTCTCGCCCGGCTCCACTCGGTGACCACGGATCTTCACCTGGTCGTCGACCCGGCCGAGGTAGTCCAGCGTGCCGTCGGCCCGCCAGCGCCCCAGGTCGCGACTGCGATAGAGCCGGCCGCCCGGATGCGCCGGGTCGTTGACGAACGCCGCCTCGGTCTCGTCCGGCCGGCCAAGGTAGCCCTGAGCAACGGCCGCGCCACCCAGATGGATCTCACCGATCGCGCCGACCGGAACCGCGCGAAGCGCCTCGTCGAGCAACCGGACCACGACGCCGTCGATGGGTCGCCCGATCGAAGGCCTGTCCTCGGCCGGGTCGACCTGGTGGATCGTGGTCACCACCGACGCCTCTGTCGGCCCGTACTCGTTGTAGAGCAAGCACTCCGGGTGCGCCGCCAGGAAGTCCTTGATTCCATGCGTCAGCACCATTGCCTCGCCACCCGCGACGATCTCCCGCAGCGCGGGCAGCTTCGGCATCTCCGGCATGGTCGCCAGCAGCGCGGTCAACGGGGTGAAGGTCATGAACAACCGCTCGACCTCGTACTTCGTGAGCGCGGCGACGACCTCGTCGGGGTCGTACCGGTCGTCCTCGCCGATCACCACCAGCGCCGCGCCGGACGCGAGCGCGGTGAACAACTCCTGCACGTGAACGTCGAAGCCGAACGACGTCCACTGCAACGTGCGCAGCGATCGCCGAGTCCGCAGATACTGCCGGACCAGGTTGACCGGGCCGCGATGCGGAACCGCGACGCCCTTCGGGTTACCGGTCGAACCCGACGTGTAGATGCAGTAAGCGACGTCATCGGCTGCGGCCCGCACCGGCGGCGCCTGCTTCGCCCGCAGATCCGCGTCGCCTGCAGCGACCGGCACCAGGCGCAACCCGAGGCGATCGGCCAGCGCCGCATCGTCACCGACCAGCGCCACCGCGCCCGAGTCGTTGATCATGAACGACCACCGCGACTCCGGTACGCCGGGGTCCAGCGGCAGGTAGGCCGCACCGGACTTCAGCACGGCGAGTACCGCGACCACCAACTCAGCGCCACGAGCAACCCGTACTGCGACCAGCTGACCCGGTTTGATGCCTAGGTCAACCAGTTGCCAGGCGACCGCGTTCGATCGGCGGTTCAATTCGGCGTACGTGAGCTCCCGGTCACCCTGGATCACGGCGATCGCGTCCGGCGTTCTGGCGACCTGCTGCTCGAAGAGCGTGTGCAGGCCGCTGAGTTCGCCGGCGACGACGGCGTTCCGGCGTAGCCGCCCGAACGGTTCGGCGGGTGGTGGCTCGCCTTCGAACTCGGCGAGGAGCTTGCGATCGGGCTCGATCGGAAGCATCAGCTCGGGCAGGCTCAACCGGGGCTCGGTGATCGCGCGCCGGAGTACGGCTTCCAGGTAGTGCAGGAGGCGCTCGATGGTTGCCTGGTCGAACAGGCCGGACCGGTAGTCCGCAGTACAGCGGATGCCGCCGGCGTGGTGAGCGAGGCGGAGGCGCAGGTCGAGCTCGGGTGCCAGGTCGTCGTCGCCGGGCTCGAACTCGACGAGGACCTGAAACAGCGGGTCCTGCTCGAGTACTGCGAGGTCGGCGGTCGCGTGATCGAAGGCGGCGATCGTGATCTCGCGGACCCGCTGGGCCAGGTCGCCGAGATCCGGTTCGCCGGAGAGGTCCATGCGGAGCGGAAGCGCGCGAGACTCCTGAGCGCCGGCGCCACGAAGTGCTGCGGTGCCGATGGTGATGTCGTCCTGGGCCGCGAACCGGCCGAGTACGGTGCCGACGGCCGCGAGCATCGTCATCAACGGGCTGACGCGGCGGTCGCGGCTGAACGCGAAGATCGCGTCGCCGAGGGACGCGTCGAGGCCGAGTTCTACCGTCGCGACATCGGCGCTGGCAGCCGGCCGAGGCCTGTCACTGGGTAGTACGAGGGGCTGCACGCCAGCCAGTACTCCGTGCCAGAACTTCAGATCCGCAGCCTGCTTGGCCTTCGCAGCACCCCTGGCCGCCTCAGCTTCCGCCGCATCCCGCGCCGCTTCTGCTTTCGCCGCCGAATCCCGGGCCGCGCTGCGAGCTGCTTCAGCCTTCTTTGCCGCAGAGTCCTTCTCCGCTGCGCCCCGAGCCGCTTCGGCCTCCGCCGCCCCATCCCGAGCCGCTTCGGCCTCCGCATCCTTCTCCGTCGCCGCACCCTTCGCCGACGCCTGCCTTCCGGCGGTTGTTGACTCGGCTGCGGTGGTCTGGCTGGGACTGGGCTGGGTGGTTTCGTTGAGCAGGGCAAGCTGTTCGTGCATCAGCTTCGTGACGCCGTCGACCAACTGACCGGCAACCCGCAGTTGCTGCGACATCAACGCGGCCATTCCGGAACCCGGCAGATCAGCCTCGCTGGTCGCGGCCGCGGCCGCGCTGACCTTCGCGGCGAGCTCCGCGAGCCCCGACCCCAGCACAGCCAGCGCCGTCCGGGAGTCCTTCACCACAACGGATTCCGCCACCGCCGCCCGATACGAAGCCTCAGCCTGGTCCGGAGAATCCGCGGGCGCCAGCAGGTCGAACGGATCGATCTCACCCTCAGGAAGGTTGCGCGAGGCAACGGCCGAGGCCAGCTTGTGCGGTGTGTCCAACTCGTCGAACAGTTCACTCACGGCCAACTCGACGCCGAACCGCTGTCCAACCTCCTCGACCACCCGCAACATCGACAGCGAATCCGCCCCCAACTCGGCAAACGTGTGATCCACCGTCACGTCGTACGGATCCAGCCCCAGCTGCTCCCCCGTCAGATCCAGCACCACCGCCAGCGAATCCCGATACCGCTCCGCCACCCCCGCGGCAGAACTCGCCTGCGCTCCATCCACCCCAGCAACAGAACCCGCTTGCGCCGCGTCCCCGACGGCCGCAGCTGCCTCATCCGCGCCGAGCACGCGCGCGATCCCGCTCACACCAACACGTTCAACTGCCTCATCCTCGCCGGGCACGCGCGCCGTCGCGCTCGCACCAGCACCTTCAGCAGCCTCAACGTGCACGCCCGCCGTCGCGCTCGCACCAGCACCTTCAGCTGCCTCGCCGGCCGTCTCGAGCGCGACAGCGCCGTCCGACGCCTCGCGGCGCTCGCGTGAAGCCTCCCCGCTGTCCGCCTCGGCGGTTGCAGCCGCGTCGCCCGCCGCGGACGTGTCCGGCGCTGGTGGGCGGGGCGCCGACTTCAGTTCTACGACCTGGATCGGATGGGTGTTTTCTGCTGGCAGGGCGAATGGCGAGTGTTCGGCGTCTTCGGGAGCTTCGGTGGGTTTGTGGGTGATGCCGTTGGACGTCGGCGGGTCGAGCGGGATCCGCTTGAGTGCCGGGCGGAGGCGCGCTTCGCCGCCTTCGGCTCGCATCACCGGGCGCGCCGTAGTACCGGCGTCTGCTGATGCGACCGCAGCTGCGGACGCGGCCGGTTCCGCGGGCGCGGTTGCGACAACCGCCGCGGGCCGGCGTGGTGATTGTGGTGTCGACCGGGTGGTGGACGCGGCGGAACGGGTAGAGCGGCAGCGGCACGCGGCCGGCGTTCGGGTAGACCTTCGACCAGGTGATCTCGGTGCCCTGTTCGTACAGTTCCGCGAGGCCGTTCATCGTCGCCAGAACCGGGTCCTGGCCGAGACGTTGCGCCGGGATCCAGGTGCTGTTCGGTGCGATCCGGCGACCCGCCGGGCTGAGTACCGCGTCCGGCCCGAGCTCCAGGAACCGGCGGCATCCGGCCGCGGTCAACGCCTCGACCGCGTCGCCGAACAACACCGGCTGGCGCAACTGGCCGACCAGGTAGTCGCTGTCGAGCGCAATACCGCTCTCCAGCAGTTCACCGGACCAGCTCGACACCATCGGCATCCGCAGCGGCCGCAGCGAGATCTGCGCGACCACCTCGGCGAAGTCGGCCAGGATCGGATCGACCAGCGAGCTGTGGAACGCCCGGTCGACATCCAGCCGCTGCCAGGAGACCTCAAGCCGGTCCAGCTGCTCGGCGAGCTGCCCGACGATCACCTCGGTACCAGTCAGCACGAACGACTGCGGTCCGTTGCCGGCAGCAATCTCCACACCCGGCGTCTGTGCCAGCTCCCGCACGCGATCAGCGTCCGCCCGGACCGCCACCATCGCGCCCGGCACAGTGCCGCGCTGCATGAGTTCGCCGCGCTTCGCAGTCAGCCGTACGCCGTCAGCCAGCGACAGCGCACCCGCCACGCACAGTGCGGCGTACTCACCGACACTGTGGCCGACCACAAGAGCAGGCTGTACGCCGAACGACTGCCAAAGCCGGGCAAGCGCGACCTCAAAGGCGAACAGCGCGGGTTGAGCGGTCTCGGTCGGCCACACGCCTTCCGACGTACTAGCGTGAGTCAGCAAGAGCTCCAGCAGGCTGCCGCCGAACTCCTCGGCGTACACCTTGTCGCACTCATCCAGCACCGACCGGAAGACCGGGAATCGCGCAGCAAGTCCCGCTGCCATCCCGCGACGGGCAGCACCCTGCCCGGTGAAGGCGAACCCGAGCGGGCCGGGTCCACCGCGCGGCACGGCGGCAGCCTGCGCAGTACTGAGTGCCTCGGCCAGCTCAGCTTCCGAGGAACCCGCCACGGCCAAACGCTGGCGGTGTGCCGGGCGACCGAGCGCCGCCGTACTGGCGAGGTCGATGAGGCGGTGGCCGGTGCCTGTCTCCAGATCGATGCGGAACAGGTCGACGAGTTCGGTCAGCGCTTCCGGATCGGGTGCCGACAACGGCAACACCACCGGGCCGTCGTCGCCGCGGCGGACCTGCCGAGGCGCTTCTTCGAGGATCACATGCGCGCTGGTGCCACCCGCATCGAGCGCACTCACGCCGGCGCGCAACGGCGTACCGGCTTCCCAGTCGCGCGTGGTGGTGCCGATCACGAACGGGCTGTTGGCCATCGGGAGTTCCGGGTCGGCCAACGTGTGGTTGATGGTCGGCACGAGGGTCCGGTGCTGCAGCATCAGTACGGTCTTGATCAGGCCGGCCATGCCCGCGGCGCTGTCGAGATGGCCGATGTTGGGCTTGACCGAGCCGATCGTGCAGAAGCCGACCTTGTCGGTGTGCTTGCGCAGTACGGATGCCAGCGCGCGGAACTCGCGAGCGTCCTCGACGGCGGTGCCGGTCGCGTTCGCCTCGATGTAGCTGATCGACTCGGCCGGTACGCCGGCTTTCTCGAGTGCGTGCTCGACCAGCTCGGCCTGGTCGCTCTCATTGCTGACCGCGGATCCACGAATCACCGCGTACACGGTGTCGCCGTCCGTCACCGCCTGGTCGAGTCGCTTCAGCAGCACGGCCGCGACGCCATTACCGCCGACCGTGCCGTCTGCCGCCGCGTCGAACACGCGGATGTGGCCGGTCGGCGACAGGATCGACTCCGGGCTGGCGTGATAACCCGTTGCCTGCGGCACATGTACGGCGGCCGCTCCGGCGAGCGCGAGGTCCGCATCGCCGGAGCGCAACGCCTGGCAGGCAAGGTGAATCGCTACCAGGGATGACGACCAGGCAGCTTGTACTCCGATCGCCGGGCCGGTCAGACCGAGGCGGTATGCGACCCGCGTCGCGAGGAAGTCGGGTGGCTGGTTCTGCTGGGTGTAGAGGTTCATGCCGGACCCGGCGAAGATGCCGATCCGGCCGGCCGCACCTGCATGGCCGCCGTGTTCGAGGGCGTGCTGGCAGACCTCGAGGAAGATCCGCTGGGCCGGGTCGGTCAACTCGGCCTCGCGATCGCTCAGCCCGAAGAACTCCGCGTCGAACGACTCCACGTCGTCCAGCGCACCGCTCACCGCCACCAGCTCTTCATTGCCAAAGGCATCCTTCGCCCCGGCGACCTCGTCGGTGGTGAACCTCCGCAGGCTCTCCACGCCACCCGCAAGGTTGTCCCAGAACTGCTCGAGGGTATCCGCGCCAGGAAGCCTCGCCGCCAACCCGATAATCGCAATCGGCTCAACCGCTTGCTTCTTCCCAGCCTTCCCTTGGCCCCGCTTACTTTGACTCCGCGCGGGCGCGGCCTGCTCGCTCGAATGCGCAGCCGCCGTACTCCGGAACTCCTCGGCACGCTCCTCAAGGAAGTTGCTCAAAGCAAGAATCGACTCCTGCTCGAACATCACCGCCCGCGGAAACTCCAGCCCCAGCACTTCCTGCAACCGGGTATGCACCCGAACCATCGCAACCGAGTCAACCCCCAACTCATACAACCCGGTCCGCTCATCAACCTCGTCCCCCAACACCCCCCTGAACGCCCCAACAACCCGCGCCAGCCACCCCCCACCAGCACCCGCCGCAGCCGAACCAACGACACCCTCGGTATGCACCGCGCCCTCGGCACGCGCCGCACCCTCGACACCTTCGGCGCCAACCCCTTCGGGGGTCGCCCCCGCCCCAACACCCTCAACGGACGCCATGGCCGCGACCCCTCGAGCGGGCTCGACAACCTCCGCCGCGTCGGCAACATCGCCAGACTCAGCTCCGTGGACCTGCCCACGACCTTCGCCCGTCTCCGCGACCTCAGCAGAGGCAGTGCCCCCCGCGGCCCCAACCAGTCCCCCGGCCTCAGGCTCGACAAAGTCAGCCCCATCCGCCGACCCGACAATCTCGACAGCTTCCGCCGATTCGATGCTCTCGACAGCTTCCGCCGATTCGATGCTCTCAGCAACTACCTGCCCGTCGGCCTCGCCCGCCTCCGCCGACTCGACGGACTCGTCACCCTCCGCCGCCTCGACACTCCCAGCAACTACCTGCCCGCCGGCCTCGCCCGCCTTTGCCGACTCGACGGTCTCGTCACCTTCCGCCAGCTCGGCACCTTCGGAGACCCCAGCTGCGTCCGCAACCTCTACCGCCCGCGCGGTCTCGAGCTCGTCATCCGCAGGATCAGCCTTCCCCGCTCCCCCTGCTTCGGCGGCTTCCGCGGACGCCGACTCCTCGTCGGTGGTGTGCACCAGGCCAGCAGCCGGTACCCCGGCAACCTGAGCGGGACCAGCCGCGGTCGTCTCAGCTCCAGCTAGCCGCGCGGCCCCAGACACGAGCGCTTCGGACCCTTGAGTCTCCGAATGCTCGTCCTCGGTCGAGTCCGACTCGGCCGGTGCACCCTCCGCCACCCGCTCGACCTCGGCAGGCTGCCCAGCCTCCTCAGACGTCTCCGGCGCGATGGCCTCGACTGCCCGCTCAACACCTTCGGTCTGACCGAGTGGTCCCCCGGCCTGCGCCGGGGCGTCCTCAGTCTGCCCAGAAGTGCCGTCCGCCGGCTCCCCGACCGCCTCGACCTGAGCCGTGGAGACCGACTCCTCCTCAGCTACCTCGGCAGGCCCCTCGGCGGAAGCGTCAGACTCGCCCGCCTGCTGCCCGGCTTCCTCGGCGGTCTCCGGCGCAATCGCCTCAACGGCCTGCTCAACACCATCGGTCTGCCCGACCGGCTCCCCGGTCCGCACCGAGGCATCGTCGGTCTGCCCGACCGCGCCTTCCGGCGACTCTTCGACGGCCTCAGCCCGATCCGTGGACGCCGACTCCACCTCGACTACCTCGGCCGGCTCGTCAGCGGCACCATCAGGCTCGCCCGCCTGCTGCCCGGCTTCCTCAGGCGTCTCCGGCGCAATCGCCTGCTCAACAACCTCGATCTGCCCGACCGGCTCCCCGGTCTGCACCGAGGCGTCCCCGGTCTGCCCGGGAGCGCCGTCCGTCGGCCCCTCGACCGCCTCAGCCTGATCCGTGGACGCCGACTTCTCCTCGACTATCTCACTGGGCTCGTCAGCGGCGGCGTCAGGCTCGCCCTTACGCTGGCCGGCTTCCTCAGGCTTCTCCGGGGCGATCGCCTCGACCGTCTGTTCGACCACCTCGGTCTGCCCGACCGATATCTCGGTCTGACCGGGGGCGTCGTCAGTCGGCTCCACGACGGCTTCAGCCCGATCCGTGGACGCCGACTCCTCGACTACCTCGCTGGGCTCGTCAGCGGCAGGGTCGGGCTCGCCCGCCTGTTGCCCGGCTTCCTCGGGCGTCTCCGGCGCGATCGCCTCGACCGTCTTCTCGACGGCCTCGCTCTGCCCGAGCGGTTCCCCGGTCTGCGCCGAGGCATCCTCGGGCTGCCTGGGGGCACCGGCCGTCGGCTCTTCGGCGGCTTCAGCCTGATCCGTGGACGCCGACTTCTCCTCGACTACCTCACTGGGCTCGTCAGCGGCGGCGTCAGGCTCGCCCGTCTGCTGGCCGGCTTCTTCAGGCGTCTCCGGCGCGGTCGCCTCGGCTGCCCGCTCAGCACCGTCAGCCTTCCCGTCTTCCGTCGGCTCCTCGGCGACCTCAGCATGATCTGTGGAGGCCGACTCCTTTTCGGCTGGCTCGTCGGACGCTGCTTCGGCGGATTGCTCGGTCTGGTCCTCAAGCGCTTCGGCGGGCTCATCAAGCTGCGCTGGGTGCTCCGCCGGTCCAGCCGAAGCTTCGGCGGGCGCCGGGTCGGTGGGAGCGGCAGAGAACTCAGCGGACTGAGCGAGTTGTTCCTCGCCGGAGTCGGTGGGCTGGGCTGGGTGATCCGCAGCATCGGCCGTGGGCGCGCGCTCGGCGAGGTCTGTGGACGAGTCCGCGGAGTCGGCGGACTTGGTGCGGTCGTCCGCGAGGTCTGCGGATGCCTCGGCGGAATCGGCCAGCTGCTCGGCAGAATCGGCACGCTGCTCGGCAAAGTCGGCAGCGGGCTCGGCGGGGGCGACGACGGTGGACTGGTCCTCGGCGGGTTGGGCAGGGTGGTCCGCAGCATCGGCCGTGGGCGCACGCTCGGCGAGGTCTGCGGACGACTCGACGGAGTTGGCGGGCTCGGTGCGGTCATCCGCGACGTCGGCGGCAGGCACAGGCCCGGCAAGCTCGGCGGATCGGGCTGCGGTGACAGCGGCGAGGTCGTTGGACGACTCGACCGAGTCGGTGCGGTCGTCGGCGACGTCGGCGGCAGGCACTGGTCCGGCAAGGTCAGCAGACAGCCCGGCGGGCTGCGCGTCGCGGTCTGCGGCGGCGGTAGACGCGGGGTCGGCCGACTTGGTGCGCTGCGCGCGGTCGTCTGGGGCCGCGGCTGGGTCGGCGGCATTGGCGGGCTGCGCGCGGTGGTGTGCGGCCTCGGCTGTAGGCGCGGGGGCGGCGAGGTCTGCGGATCGGTCGGCAGCCGGCTCGGCCAGCAGGGCCGGGTCGTCCGCGGGTTCGGCTGCCGGGGCGGGCTCGGCGAGGTCTGCGGATGCCTCGGCGGAGTCTGCGGGTGGCTTGGCGGGGTGTTCGGTGGGCGGTGTTGGGGGGAGGCGGTTGGCGCCGAGGGTGGGGCGTGAAGGGGGTGTGGGGATGGAGTCGGCGAGGGTGCGGCGCCAGGCTAGGCGGACGACGGGGAGTTCGGTGGTTCGGTCGGCGTCGTCGTCGAAGTCGGTGCGGGGCGAGGGGGCGTCGTACCGGGTGTTGGCGCGGAGTGGTTCGCCGTACGGGGAGGTCGGGGCGTTCAGGCTGCCGTCGACGAAGCGTTGTTTTAGGAGGGGGCGGAGGATCTTGCCGCCGGGGGTGGTCGGGAAGTGGCGGCGCGGTACGCCGATCACTTGCGCCGTCAGACCGAGGCGGTCGTGCAGGATCGCTCGGATCGCGTCGGCGACCTCCGCGGCAGGAGAAGGCGGGCCGGGCGGGGTGAGCTGGGCGGCTGGGCCGCCGCGAGCGGGCGGACCGCCTGGAGCGAATTGGCTGGCCGGGGCGCCCGGAGTGACGTGGGCGTGCGGCGCGGGCTGGCCGGCGTGAGCGGGAGGTTCGGGGGCGGCGAAGAAGATTAGTAGGCGGTCTGTGCCGGTGGTGGGGTCGGATAGGCCGCAGGCTGCTACCAGGCCGGGCTCGGCGCCGGGGACTGTGGCGGCGACGGTTTCGATGTCGTGGGCGTAGTAGTTCTGGCCGTTGAGGATGATGCGTTCGCTGTCTCGGCCGGTGATGACTACCTGGCCGCCGGTGATGAAGGCCTGGTCGCCGGTTGCGAGCCACTTGCGGGCAGGCCAGTTGCCGGCCGGGAAGGCGGCGCGGTCGGCGTCGGGGTTGCCAAGATAGCCGGGGGTGACGCGGGCGGAGGCGATCTGGAGTTGGCCGATCCGGCCTTCCGGGAGGACGGCGCCGTTGGGGCCCACGATCCGGACGGTGGCGCCAGGCGCCGGAGTACCGACTGAAACCAGGCTCAGTACGCCGGGGGCCTCGACTCGCGACTTCCCGGGACGGGCGACGGCCACCTTGCCGGCTGTGGTCCGCTGGTCGACCCATTCCACGACGCCGGTCGGTGGGATCCGGACCCGGTGCACGTTCGGCGTCAGCCCAGGCCCGCGCGAAGGTGATGCCGGTGACGGTCTCGGTCATCCCCCACGCCGCGACGAAGGTCTCCGGTACGACGCCGAAGCGGTTGGTCAGGCGGAGGAACTCGCTCACCACCGGCACAGTGATCTGCTCGCCGCCACTCACCAGGCTCCGCAGCGCGGACAGGTCCCAGTGCCGATCGGGCTCACCGGCGATCGCGGCGGTGACCAGCCGGTACCCGAAGTTCGGCGACCACGAGTGGTTGACCCGGTGGGCGTCCATCAGGTCGAGCCAGCGGAGCGGGTTCGCGAGCACCCAGTCGGTGGCGACGTGGATGTTCGTGCAGCCCGCGAACACCGGCAGCAGGTGGTAGAGCAGGAACGCGCCGCTGTGGTCGAGCGGCAGCCAGTTGAGCGTGGTCTGGCCCGGCCGGACCGGCAGCATCGCCGGCGTACCGGCCGCGAACTCGACCAGCCCGCGATGCGTCAACTGGATGATCTTCGGCGTCCCGGTGCTGCTGCCCGACGACAGCATCAGTACTGCGACATCGTCGGCAGCCGGCCGATGGAACTCCGAGGTCGGCTCATGCCCCGCCAACGCGTCCGGATCGAGAACAGGCAGGCCGAGGTCGTCGGGCAGGTCCGAAGGCCGGCCGATCAGCACGGTCCAGCCGAGCAGGTCGGTCACTTTGCGGAGCCGCTCGCGACCCTCCTCGGTCCGGTCGCCCTCAGCCGCGGGCGCCATCAGCAACGGCCGGATGCCACCGAGCGTGCAGGCCCAGAACGCGGCGAAGAACCCGACCGGCTCAGTGCAGTGGACGACCGCCGGGTCACCAGCCCGTACGCCGTGCGCGCGCAGCCCGGCCAGGATCCGGGCTGCGAGCTCGAGCAGGGTCGGGAAGTCGAGCCGGGTCTCGCGGCCGTCCGGGCCGATCTCGACCACGCCGGAGGTGTCGAAGTCGCGGGCCGCGCGCAGCAGCGCGCTCGGCAGATCCCGCGGATACCCGGCAGGGATCATCAGCGCCGGCCCGGTACTGATCGCCGGCCGATCCGCCCCGTTCCTCACCATGCCGACACCGAAGGCCTCAAAGGCTCCATGGCGGAGGCGCCAGCCAGTCGGCGACCCACGGACACGCGCCTCCCCAACTGGACGGAGCCGGGCTCAGGGCATACCCGTCTCGCTAGCTCTCACCGACAGAACAGGCCCCGTAAAACCGTCGACCGAGGCGAGTACGAGACCGTGCCTACCCGGTGCGTCATCGTCCGACCGACAGCCGTGAACCCTACCAGCCGAAGACCGGCCTGGCAGAGTCAGTTCCAGCAGCCGAAGGTTAAGAATCAACCAGCCGGCCGCTACCCAGGTCAACGAGCGTCGGCGGCTCGCGATACGTCCGCGGCCCAACGTTCCGCAGTACGGTCTCGACGCACCGGAGAAGGTGCGGAGATGGTCAGGACGTGTGGGCGCTGAGGGGATCGAACCCCCGACATCTTCCTTGTAAGGGAAGCGCTCTACCGCTGAGCTAAGCGCCCTGAAGGTACTGCGTGCCGAACCGAGCGAGGAGTCTATCCGAGACTCGGCCGAAGTTCCGCCAAGGCCCTCGCGTAGTCGCCCGGATCACGGGCCTCGGTGAAGCCCGTGACGACCGACCAGCGGATCACCCCGGCCTGGTCGATCACGAACGAGCCGCGGGCCGCACAGCCCCGCTCCGCGTCGAACACCCCGTACTGCGAGGCGATCGCCCCATGCGGCCAGAAATCGCTCAGCAGGCTGAATTCGATCCCGGCCGAGTCGGCGTACGCCCGCAGGCTGAACATCGGGTCGCAGGAGACAGCCAGGATCTCCGCGGCGGCCGCCAGGTCGGGCCGATCGCGGAGAGCCGTCAGCTCGCTCGTGCACACCCCGCTGAAGGCATACGGGTAGAACAGCAGGACGACGTCCCGCCGGCCCCGGAAATCCGAGAGCCGGAGGGACTCGCCGTGCTGTGTGCGGGCGACGAAGTCCGGTGCCTGACTGCCGACCGAGGGGACGGCAGCGGTCACCGGCGGATCACTTCTTGACCCGTGGCGACTTCGGCATCATCAGCTTCGTGGCCGACCAGTCCTCGGTCGGACTCAGGCTGCTGGTCGTGGACAGTCCTGCGGTCGGTGCAGCCTCGGCGATATCGGCGGCGTCGACGTAGCCCTCGCGGCCGACCTTGGGGGTCATCAGCCACACCACACCGCCCGCCTTCAGGTCGGTCAGCACGTCGAAGAATGCGTCCACCAAGTCGCCGTCGTCCTCCCGGAACCAGAGCAGCACGGCGTCGACGACCTCGTCCGTCTCCTCGCCGACGAACTGCTCGCCGGTCAGTTCCTGGACGGCGTCCCTGAAGGCGTCGTCGCAGTCGTCGTCGTAGCCGAGCTCCTGGACGACCCAACCGGTCTCCAGGCCGAGCCGGGCGGCCATGTTCGGCTCGCCGCTCTTGCCGTCCGCGTGGTCCGCGGTCGCGCTCACGTGTCCTCCTCCGTCGTCCCCGCAGGCCCGGGGGTAGGCGTTAGTAGCAGTAGTCCATCGTGGCCTACCGCGTCGCGCAAGTATGCACGAGGGTCCCGTGACGTGTCCGGTATCCGCGTGGCGCGGACCGTGCGTGTCCGCTCCGAACCGTCGCGGGCGGCCGGAAAGTGCATCGTTGTGGATGCAAAGTAGAACGCATTCCGAACAGGTGACAGGATTGCCGGGAGGACCGACCTAGAGAGAACGGCAGGACACCGTGGCTTCCGGACACGAACCACCAGCCATCATCACCGAGGGGATGCCTACCCAGCTCCCTGACATCGACCCCGACGAAACTCGTGAGTGGGTCGAATCGCTCGACGCGGTGCTGGACGAGCGCGGCAAGGTGCGCGCGCGCTACCTGATGCTCAAGCTGATCGAACGGGCCCGGGAGCGACAGGTCGGGGTACCCGCGCTGCCGAGCACCGACTACATCAACTCGATCCCGCCCGAGCGCGAGCCCTGGTTCCCCGGTGACGAGCACATCGAGCGGCGGATCCGGGCCTTCATCCGGTGGAACGCCGCGGTGATGGTCAGCAAGGCCAACCGCAAGGGGCTCGAGGTCGGCGGTCACATCGCCACCTACCAGTCGGCGGCCAGCCTGTACGAGGTCGGCTTCAACCACTTCTTCCGCGGCAAGGACCACCCGGGCGGCGGCGACCAGATCTTCATCCAGGGCCATGCCTCCCCCGGCATGTACGCCCGGGCCTTCCTCGAGGGCCGGCTCACCGCCGACCAGCTGGACGGGTTCCGCCAGGAGGTCTCCCGCGGTCCGCACCAGGGCCTGTCGTCGTACCCGCACCCCCGGCTGATGCCGGACTTCTGGGAGTACCCGACGGTCTCGATGGGTCTGGCCGCGCTGGACTCGATCTACCAGGCGCGCTTCAACCGGTACCTGCACAACCGCGGCATCAAGGACACCAGCGACCAGCACGTCTGGACCTTCCTCGGTGACGGCGAGATGGGCGAGCCGGAGTCGCTCGGCGCGATCGGCCTGGCCGCCCGCGAGGAGCTCGACAACCTGACCTTCGTGGTCAACTGCAACCTGCAGCAGCTGGACGGCCCGGTCCGCGGCAACGGCAAGGTGATCCAGGAGCTCGAGGCGTTCTTCCGCGGCGCCGGCTGGAACGTCATCAAGGTGGTCTGGGGCCGCGAGTGGGACTCGCTGCTGGCCCAGGACCACGACGGCGCGCTGGTCAACAAGATGAACACCACCCCGGACGGCCAGTTCCAGACCTACTCCGTCGAGTCCGGCGAGTACATCCGGAACAACTTCTTCGGCGGTGACCAGCGGCTGCAGGCGATGGTTCGCAACCTGTCCGACGAGGACCTGCGCAAGCTGCCCCGCGGCGGTCACGACTACCGCAAGGTCTACGCGGCCTTCAAGAGCGCCAAGGAGCACGTCGGGCAGCCGACCGTCATCCTGGCCCAGACGGTCAAGGGCTGGACCATCGAGGCGCTGGAGGGCCGCAACGCGACCCACCAGATGAAGAAGCTCACCTCGGACGACCTGAAGACCTTCCGCGACCGGCTCTACCTGCCGATCGAGGACAAGGACCTCGAGGACGCCTACAACCCGCCGTACTACCACCCCGGCACCGACTCGCCGGAGCACCAGTACATGATGGAGCGGCGTCAGCAGCTCGGCGGGTTCCTGCCGCAGCGCCGAGTCCGGCCGAAGACGCTGAAACTGCCTGGTGACGCCGTCTACAAGCCGCTCAGCAAGGGCAACGAAAAGACGCCGGTGGCGACCACGATGGCGCTCGTCCGGCTCTTCCGCGACCTGATGAAGGACCCGGAGATCGGGCACCGGATCGTGCCGATCGCCCCCGACGAGTACCGCACCTTCGGGATGGACTCGATGTTCCCGACGGCGAAGATCTACTCGCCGCACGGGCAGACCTACGAGGCGGTCGACCGCAACCTGCTGCTGTCGTACAAGGAGTCCGAGAAGGGCCAACTGCTGCACGAGGGCATCAGCGAGGCCGGCGCGATGGGCTCGATGATCGCGGGCCCGGTACGGCGTACGCGACGCACGGCGAGCCGATGATCCCGTTCTACATCTTCTATTCGATGTTCGGGTTCCAGCGCACCGGCGACCAGCTCTGGGCGCTCGGCGACCAGCTCGGCCGGGGCTTCCTGATCGGCGCCACCGCCGGCCGGACCACCCTGACCGGTGAGGGTCTGCAGCACGCCGACGGACACTCGCCGCTGCTCGCCTCGTCGAACCCGGCCGCGGTGCACTACGACCCCGGCTTCGCCTACGAGGTCGCGCACATCGTCAAGGACGGTCTGCGCCGGATGTACGGCTACGGGCTGGACGAGTCGAAGCCGTTCGGTGAGGACGTGTTCTTCTACCTGACGGTCTACAACGAGCCGGTCGCGCAGCCGGCCGAGCCGGAGAACCTCGACGTGGCGGCCCTGCTGAAAGGCATGTACCGCTTCAACGAGTACGAGACAGCCAAGGGCGACGACGTACCGCGGGTGCAGTTGCTCGGGTCCGGCGTGGCGCTGCCGTGGGTCCGCAAGGCCCAGCAGATCCTCGCCGAGGAGTACTCGGTGGCGGCCGACATCTGGTCGGTCACGTCCTGGAACGAGCTGCGCCGCGAGGCGATCGCCGCGGAGGAGCACAACCTGCTGCACCCGGACGAGGACGAGCGGGTGCCGTTCATCACCCAGCAACTGAAGGACACCAAGGGCCCGGTCGTCGCGGTCAGCGACTTCATGCGCGCGGTGCAGGACCAGATCTCCCGCTGGGTGCCGAACGACTACACGTCGCTCGGAACCGACGGCTGGGGCCTGGCCGACACCCGGGCCGCCGCCCGCCGCCACTTCCACGTGGACGCCGAGTCGATCGTCGTCGCCACACTGCAGATCCTGGCCAAGCGCGGTGACGTCAAGCGCGAGGTAGCCGCCGAGGCTGCCCGCAAGTACCGCATCGACGACCCCACCGCGGTCGCCGGCGTAAAGCAGGAAGGCGCCGGCGCCTGACGTACCACTGAGGAGCCGCTCATCCCCCGCACCGGGGGTGAGCGGCTTTTCTGCGTGCCTACGACAAATCACCCATGTCGAGCCCGGCTGAAGTTGGGCATTCTGTCCGACGCGAGGAAAGGCACTCTCTTCCTAACGTCAGAGGCATGATTACCGAGAGCGTTGAGACTGTCATTATCGGGGCCGGTCAAGCCGGGTTGGCGACCGGATACCACCTGCGCGAGCTTGGCAGGGAGTTCGTCATTCTGGAGGGCAATGCCCGGCTGGGAGACAACTGGCGGGCGCAGTGGGACACGCTGCGGCTTTATACGCCGAAGAAGTACGACGGGCTGCCGGGGCTGCCGTTCCCAGGTGAGCGCTGGTCGTATCCCACCAAGGACGAGGTCGCTGATTATCTGGAGTCCTACGCCGCAAAGTTCGACCTGCCGGTGCGGACCAGCACCCGGGTGGACCGGCTCGAAGCGGCGAACGGCGGGTACGCCGTCATCATCGGCGACCACCAGATCCTGGCGAAGAACGTCGTTGTCGCGACCGGCACCTTCGGTCGTACGCCGTACCTGCCGGAGTACGCCGTGGATCTCGACCCCGCGATCCGGCAGCTCCACTCCAGCGAGTACCGCCGGCCCGGACAGCTCAAGGACGGACCGGTCCTCGTGGTCGGCGGCTCGCACTCGGGCACCGACATCGCGTACGAGGTCGCCATCACCCACCCGACGGTGCTCTGTGGCCGGGACCCGGGTCAGATCCCGGTCCGGCTGGAGAAGAAGGGCGCCCGGCTGTTCTTCCCGGTCTTCATCTTCGTCGGCAAGCACCTGCTCACCCGGCGGACGCCGATGGGGCGCAAGGAGATGCGGGAGATCCGCTACCACGGCGGTCCGATGCTCCGGGTGAAGCGGGAGGACCTGATCGCGCGGGGGGTCGAGCGGGTCCACGACCGGGTGGCCGGCGTCAAGGACGGTCGGCCGATGCTCGACGACGGCCGCGTGCTCGATGTCGCCAACGTCGTCTGGTCCACCGGTTTCCGCCAGGTGTTCGACTGGATCAAGGTCCCGGTGATCGGCCCGGACGGCTGGCCGGAGGAGATGCGTGGGGTCGCCGCCGCCGCACCAGGCCTGTACTTCTGCGGCCTGTGCTTCCAGTTCGCCTTCAGCTCGATGGTGGTGGCGGGAGCCGGCCGCGACGCGGAGTACGTCGCCAAGCAGATCGCCACCCGCTCCGGCGCGGTCCGAACTGCCGCCGCCGCGTGATGCTCACCCGCGCGTATCCTCGATAGGAGGGGATACGCGATGGGCATCGTCGACGACCTGGAGCGGGCGCGCAAGGCCTTCGAACGGCGCGACTGGGCAACCGTCTACGACCAGCTGTCGGTAGTGGCCGACCTAGGCCCGGAAGACCTGCTGAAGCTGGCGACCGCGGCGTACCTGGCCGGCGATGACGACGTCAGTGTCAGGGCGCTCCAGCGCGGCTATCAGGTCTCCGTCGAGGGTGGCGACACCCTCGGAGCGGTCCGCTTCGCCTTCTGGCTCGGCCTGGTCCTCAACGTCCGCGGCGAGGCGGCGGTGGCCGCCGGCTGGGCGGCCCGGGCCCAGCGGCTGCTGGCGGACCAGCCCGCGGATGTGGTGGAACGCGGCTACCTGCTGATCCACGACTTCTTTCGCTGCCTCGACCGGCAGGAGTTCGCGGGCGCGGTGCGAGTCGCGACCGAGATCACCGGCATCGGCCGCCGGTTCGGGGAACCCGACCTGATCGCCCAGGGCCTGGTCTGCGAGGGCAGGACGCTGATGTACGCCGGTCAGGTACCGGAGGGACTCGCGCTGCTGGACGAGGCGATGGTCGGAGTCGCCGCCGGCGAGCTGTCGCCCATCTTCGCGGGCAACGTCTACTGCGCGATGATCGAGGCCTGCCAGGAGGTGCTGGACTTCGGCCGCGCTTCCGCCTGGACGACCGCGTTGACCCGCTGGTGCGACAGCCAGCCGGCGCTGGTGCCTTTCACCGGGCAATGCGCTGTTCACCGCGGCCAGATCCTCCGCCTCCGTGGCGCGTTCGGGGAGGCACTGGAGGAGTACGAAGGCGCTTGCCGCCGCTACGCCGCCTCGGGTGCCCAGGCCGCAGCCGGGTTCGCGATGAGTGAGTCCGGCGACGTACTGCGGGTCCGCGGCGCCTATTCGCAGGCCGAGAACCGCTACGGCCAGGCCTCGGGCTACGGCTACGAACCCCAGCCCGGTCTGGCCCTGCTGTGGCTCGCCCGCGGTCGTCTCCCGGCGGCCGGCGCCACCGTCCGGCGGCTGCTCGCCGAGACCGGCGGCCCCGTGCAGCGGTCCCGCCTGCTCCCCGCGGCGGTCGAGATCCTCGTCGCCACCGACAGCCTCGACGAAGCCGAAACGGCGGCAACCGAGCTGACGAAGATCGCGGAAGCCTTCGGGTGCGGCGGCCTACGGGCGATGGCCGCGTACTGCGGCGGGCTCGCGGCGCTCGCATCCGGTGACGCCCGTCGCGCACTGCCCCACGCCAGGCAGGCGAAACAGTTGTGGAGCGGCCTGCAGGCGCCGTACGAGGTGGCGCGGGCCATGATCCTCGTCGGGAGAGCGTTCCGGGAGCTCGGCGACGAGGACTCGGCCACCGCCGAGCTCACCTCCGCGCTGCGGACCTTCAGCGAACTGGGCGCGGTGGCCTGCCGCCAGGAGGCCGAGAAACTGCTGGGCCGGACCGCGCTCGGCGGGCTCACCCAGCGCGAGCTCGAGGTACTGCGGTTGGTTGCGGCCGGCAACAGCAACAACGTGATCGCGCAGCAACTCGTGCTCAGCGAGAAGACCGTGGCCCGGCATCTGTCCAACATCTTCACCAAGCTCGGCGTACCGTCCCGCACGGCGGCGGCCGCGTACGCCCGCGAACACGACCTCCTCTAGGACGACACCCCCCGACTGGTGCTTGGCGATTTCAACCAACTACGGTCGTGAAGGTTGTCGTCGATGAACGGAGAGTAGTCGAGCGTGTCCGGAACGCAACAGGCAGCGGTCGAGGAGAAGACCTTCTTCGGGCATCCGCGTGGGTTGATGACGCTGTTCACCACCGAATTGTGGGAGCGGTTCAGCTACTACGGGATGCGCGCGATCCTGCTGCTCTACCTGACCGACAAGGCGCACGGGCTGGGCCTCGGCGAGTCGCTCGGGCAGGCCGTGGTCTCTATCTACGGCGCGTCGGTCTACCTGCTCTCGGTGCTCGGCGGCTGGCTCGCCGACCGGGTGATCGGCGCCCGGCGTACCGTCCTGTACGGCGGTGGCGTGATCGTCACCGGCCACATCTGCCTGGCCCTCCCGGTCGAGGGGATGGCGTACGCCGGGATCGCACTGGTTGCCCTCGGCACCGGACTGCTGAAGCCGAACGTGTCGACGATGGTCGGCAACCTGTACGAGAAGAGCGACAGCCGGCGCGACTCCGCGTTCTCGATCTTCTACATGGGCATCAACATCGGCTCGTTCTCGGCGCCGTTCGTGGTCGGCTTCCTGCGCCGCGAATTCGGCTTCCACGTCGCGTTCGCGGCGGCCGCGGTCGGGATGACACTCGCCCTGGTCGCCTACGTGCTCGGCCGGCGCACCCTGCGCGGCCGCGGTGAGACGCCGCCGAACCCGCTCACCGCCGAGGACCGGCCGACGATGCTGAAGATCGCCGGCGCGGTCGCCGCGCTGCTGATCGTCGTCTTCGCCTTGTCCGCCTGGAAGTCCGGCGGGCTCGGCCCGAAGCCGGTCGTGGACGCGATCTCGTACCTGTGCTTCCTGGCGCCGATCGCCTACTTCACCATGCTGCTCCGCAGCCCGCTGGTGACCCCGGTCGAACGCCGCCGGGTCCGGGCGTACATCCCGCTCTTCATCGCCGCGATGCTGTTCTTCATGCTGTTCGAGCAGGCGGCCACGACGCTGACCACGTTCGCCGCGGACCGGACCGACCTGAACCTGGTCGGCATCTCGATCTCGCCGGAGTTCTTCCAGTCGGTCAACCCGTTCAGCATCATCGTGCTGGCGCCGGTGTTCGCGGTGATCTGGATCAGGCTCGGCGATCGCGGCCCGAGCATCGGCCAGAAGTTCGCCACCGGACTGCTGCTGGCCGGCATCTCCTTCGCGGTGATGGCGCTCGCCTCGTCGGTCGCCGGGACGAACCTGGCCTCGCCGTTCTGGCTGGTCCTCGTCTACGTCATCCAGACCCTCGGCGAACTGTTCCTGTCCCCCGTCGGCCTGGCCGCGACCACGATGCTCGCGCCGAAGGCTTTCGCCAGCCAGATGATGGCGCTGTGGTTCCTCGCCCCGTCGGCCGGCCAGGCGATCACCGCCCAACTCGTCCAGGCCACCGAAGGCGCTTCGGACACGGCGTACTTCGGCTGGCTCGCCGTCGTGACGATCGCCTTCGCCATCGCCCTCTACTTCCTGGCCCCCTGGATCCGCCACCACGCCGACACCAGCGAGGACTGACCACACTTTCGAGGGACTCCGTTCACCCTGCGGAGTGAGGTCGCGCCCGGTCCGGCGCGGAATGCTCGGAGTCATGACAGAGCATCCCGTACCGCGCTGGGCCTACCGGCTGGCCCACGTCATTCCGTTCCTCACCCTGCCGTCCGGGCTGTGGCGCCTCGGGTTGGTCACCGGATCGTCGATGGGCACGCTGGACGACGCCGGCCGGCCTATGCATCTGCATGGCTTCGGAGAGAACCTCTACGTCGTCTGCCTGACGCTGTTCTCCGAAGCCGTAGCGCTAACCGCCTTCGGGATGGTCAAGCGGTGGGGCGAGGTGGTCCCGCGCTGGATCCCCTTGATCGGCGGCCGACGCGTCGCGCCGTACGCCGCGATCATCCCGGCAACGCTGGGCAGCTTCGCCTTGATCGCGATCTGGACCTACGGGTTCCGCGGCGCCTTCACCGGGCAGTTCATCCCCTTCTCCAGCGACGCCGCGGCGGCATTGATGATCACCTGCTACGCCCCGCTCAACCTCTGGGGACCAGCACTCCTCGTCCTCACCTGGGCCTACTACCGCCGTCGGCGGGTCCACAACACCGACCATTTGGAGCCGTCGCCTCTTAGCGTGCGGTGATCGGCAGGGTCAGCGCGAGCGCGGGCGCGGCTTCAGTCTCGTGCCGGGGAGTACAGGTGCGGGCAACGGTGGGCCGTCATACCCGGGGACCGTCGGGAAGCGTTCGTTGCCGGCGGCCTCGATCGACGCCAACCAGTCGTTGCGAGCGGCAACAATATCCTCGTGGGTGCGGCCGATGAAGTTCCACCACATCACCAGCTCCTCCTCGAACGGCTCGCCGCCGAGCAGCAGGCAACGGGTGCCGTCCGCGCCGGCCACGAGTTCAACCTCCGGGCGTCCCGTCCCGAGGTAGGCCATCTCACCGAATCCGGGCGACAGGTCGCCGATTTGGAGCGCCCCGTCCACCACCAGTACGGCGTACTCGAAGGCGGACGTCAGCGGCAGGGTGACGGTCCGGCCGGGCTCGATGCGGAGGTCGGCGCCGACGAGAGGCGTGTACGCCGGCGCGGGCGAGGTGACTCCGCCGACCGTCCCGAGCATCACCGTCGCCTCGGCGCCGTCGAGTACCAGCGTCGGCAGTTCGGCGTACGCATTGAACGCGGGGGCGACGGTCGTCCGTACGGAGTCGGGCAGTGCGACCCAGAGCTGCGCGCCGTGCAAGGTTGACGGTGCCGTCGGCAACGAAACCTCCGAGTGCGCGATCCCGTTGCCCGCGGTCATGATGTTGAGCTCGCCCGGCCGGACCATCGCGTGCGAGCCGACGCTGTCGCGGTGCTCGATCTCGCCCTCGAACAACCAGCTCACGGTCTGCAGACTGGTGTGCGGATGCGGCGGCACGAGCATCCCGCGATCACCCGGTACGTCGTACGGGTCGACCCGGGCGGTCAGGTCGTCCGGCCCGTAGTGGTCCACGAAGCACCAGGCGCCGACCATCCGCCGGTTCTTGTTCGGCAACAACCGGCGGACCTTCGTCGTCCGGCCCAGCACCACCTGCCGGGCCTCCAGCAACTCCTCCACCGGCCCGTCCACCCCACCCACCGGGCAGACGACCTCGGCCGGATCCTTCTCCAGGTCACTCATACCTCGAGTATGTACTTCGCCCCCGCCGGATCGATCAGGACCGGCGGATCGCGACGATGCTGAAGTCGAGGGTGACCTGCTCGCCGACCAGTGCTCCGCCGCCCTCCGCGACGGCGTTCCAGCTGACACCCCAGTCGTTGCGATTGATGGTCGACTTTCCTTCGAAGCCGACCCGGAACCCGCCCGACGGGTCGTCTCCGGCAGCGGTCAACTCGAAGGCGACGGTCACCGGCTTGGTCGCGCCCCGGACGGTCAGGTCACCGGTGACCTTGAAGTTGGTCTGGTCGACCTGCTCGACCCTGGTCGAGGTGAAGGTGATGGTCGGGTGGTTGGCCGCGTCCAGATACGCGCTGCCGAGGTGCTCGTCGCGCCGCTTGTTGCGGGTCTGGATGCTCTTCGCCTGGATCGTGAGCCGCACGCTGGACTTCGACGGGTCGTCGCCGTCCAGGTGCGCGCTGCCCTCGAACTCGTCGTACCGGCCGCGCACCTTCATCACCAGCACCTGCCGGATCACGAAGCCGATCCGGGTGTTCGCGGTGTCGAGGACGTAGTCGCCGGTCAACTCGCCGAGCTTGGTCGTGATCGTCATCCGTCGCTCCCAGCGGGAACCGCGATACCCGAGTAGGACGTCGAGCCCGTCAACGGACTGTGGTCGTAGTACTTGATCTCGTACACGCGCAGGGTGAATCGCCAGCCGTCGGGGGTACGGCGGTAGGTGTCGTGGTAGACGCCGTAGTTCGAGTGGGACCTCCCGTCGCCGAGACGTCCGGACTCCTGGAGGTAGGCGCGGCCGACAGCGGTGTCGCCGTCGACCTGGATCACGCCCGGGTGCGTGGTCTGCAGGAAGAACTCCCACAGATCCCGCAGCCGCGCGGTCCCGGCGCGGATCTCCTCCCGGCTGTCGAACCTCACCCCGGCATCAGGAATCCGCAGCCCACCGTCCGGCGTGAACAGCGACACCAGCCGGTCGTAGTCGTCCATCATCCGCGCATCGGTGAACTCACCGCGCAGCGCCTCGATCTCGAACCGGTCGGCGATGGCCTGAAAGTCGGTCATGGTTGGTATCCCCTTCGCTGGATGGTCCTCGTTCCAGCGATCCGACGAGACAGCGCGGCCGAATGTGATGCGCCCTCCGGTTGTCGCCTGGGTTCAGGTCATCGTGGGGCGCGCCTGGGCGAAGGTCCAGCGATGTCCTTCGAGGTCGTCGGCCTCGTACCGGCGGTAGCCGTGCTGGTGGATCTCCGAGACGATCTTGGCCCCGTACGCCGAACTCCGGGCGAAGTGCGCGTCGAGATCGTCGACGTACACCCAGATCCCGTGATCGAGCCGCCGTACGCCGGACGCCTGCCCCTCGCCGGACGCCTGCCCCTCGAGCTTGAAGAGCAGGATCGCCCGCCGGCCGACGTGCAGCTCGAGCCAGTCCGGCTGCTCACCTTCGGCCGGGATCCGGTCCCAGGACTCCAGCCCGAAGACAGTGTGCAACCAGCGCGCGGCCGCGGCCGGATCCTCGTAGTACAAGGCGATACTCAACCGATCGAGCTCGCGCGGCGTACCCGGCGCGGTGTCGCGTCGCGCAGTCCAGGACACGAACCACGGAATGACGTTCGGCCAGAAGTAGAAGGCGCTCTCGCCACCCTGGATCAAGGTCTGTTCGACGGTCACCTTGGTGCCGCCATCCAGCTTCTCGAAGTCGATCTGCGTCGTGGTGTCGTCCACCTCGCTGCGATACGCGAACCGCGAGCCGGGCTCCCACACGGTGACCTTGCCCAACACCAGAACGTCCTCGACGGCCGTGTCGGTACCGGGCTGATAGACCTCCAGGATCCGCCCACCCACCCCCGGCTCGATCTTCATCCCCACCGCCCGCGCAGAATCAAAAAAGTTGATCGGCCCGCGAACCCACCACAGATCGATATCGTCGGTAAAAATCCGGAACGCGGTCTCCGGATAGGTCGCGACCTCGACGGACGCGGATGCGGATTGCTTCGTCACGATGACTCCCCAGTCTGCTCGACATGCCTCTTGAACGCCCCCAACTGCTCCTGCCAATGCGCCTGCACCTGATCAAGCCAGGCCTGCACGGCGACCACAGGCTCAGGCCGCAACCTGAACACCCGCACCCGGGCGTCCTCCACTACCCGCTCATCAGCCACCAGCCCCGCCACCAGCAAAATCCGCAGATGCCGACTCATAGCCGGCGAGGACACCCCAGCCGCAACAGCCAGTTGACCGGCCCGCTGCGGCCCCTCCCCCAACAACCGCACAACCTGCCGCCGGGTCGGATCCGCCAACACCTCAAAAAACCGATCAACCTGATCGTTCACCATGCCTCAATAGTTACACCGTTCGTTAACTATTATCAATCCATCAGCGAATCCATCGGGAGGTCCGCCGGGTCCAGCCGCTCGCCGGTACGCCAGGTACACCGGGTCGTCGCGTACCGCCGTGGCGAGCACCGACGAAGGAAAGCGCGAAGTGGGTGGGCTTTAAGCGCTTGCCCATTCCTGGAGTTTGTCGGAGTTCCAGGTGTTGATGACGCGGTCTGGGGTGACACCGCACTCTTCGGCGCGTTCGCAGCCGTAGACCTGCCAGTCCAGCTGGCCGGGCGCGTGCGCATCGGTGTCGATGGAGAAGACGCAACCGGTCTCGACTGCCAACGACAGCAGGCGTTTCGGCGGGTCCAGGCGCTCTGGGCGGGAGTTGATCTCCACCGCCGTGCCGAACTGCCGGCAAGCCTCGAAGACCACCTCGGCGTCGAACTGCGACTCCGGCCGGGTGCCGCGGCCGCCGGTGACGAGGCGGCCGGTGCAGTGACCGAGTACGTCGACGTGCGGGTTCGCGATCGCGCGCACCATCCGCTCGGTCATCGGCTCGGCCGCCATCCGCAGCTTCGAGTGCACGCTGGCGACCACGATGTCGAGCCGGGCCAGGATCTCGGTGTCGCAGTCGAGCGACCCGTCGTCGAGGATGTCGACCTCGATCCCGTTCAAAATGGTGAACCCGTCAAGCTCACCCGCCAGCTTCTTGTTCAGCTCGGCGACCACCTCGATCTGCTGCAGCCGCCGCTCCCGCGACAGCCCGTTGGCGATCGTCAGCCGCGGCGAGTGATCGGTCAACGCCATGTACTTGTGCCCGAGCCGCGCCGCCGTCCGCGCCATCTCCTCGATCGGGCTGCCGCCGTCGGACCACTCGGAGTGCAGATGCAGATCGGCCTGCAGCGCAGCGCGCATCGCAGTACCGGCTTCCGTCAGCGAACCCGCGGCCTGTTCCAGCTTCACCAGGTACGACGGGGTGGCGCCGTCCATCGCCTCCAGGATCACGGCCTCGGTCTTCGGCCCGATCCCCGCCAGCTCGGTCAGCGTCCCGGCGCGCCGCCGAGCCCGTACTTCGGCGGCCGGCAGCCCCTCGATCGTGTCCGCGGCCCGCCGATAGGCCTTCACCCGGTGCGTCGGCTGCCGGTCCCGCTCCAGGTAGTACCCGATCGCCCGCAGCGCCTCGACCGCCTCAGCCACACCCGCCTTGTCGCTCATCACCCCATCATCGCGCCCACACCGGCCCATCCGCCTGATCCACTCCGACTTTGTGCACCAGTTGAGCGCCCGGAGCACGGAATCCACTCAACTGGTGCACAAAGCGCGGTGGATTGCGCCGCCCGTCCACCCCTACCTCGCCTTTGTGCACCAGTTGAGCGCCCGGAGCACGGAATCCACTCAACTGGTGCACAAAGCGCGGTGGATTGCGCCGCCCGTCCACCCCTACCTCGCCTTTGTGCACCAGTTGAGCGTTCCCAGCACGGAATTCACTCAACTGGTGCACAAAGTCGGGGCGGAGGGGCCGATGCAGAAGTTGTATGGCGGGCTGGGGCTAGTGTCGGAGGGTGGCGGCGAAAGGGCACAGAGCGCGGGCGGAACGGTTGCAGAACGCGACCGGCGCCCTCGCGACGGCTGCGACCGCGGCGATGGACGAGAAGCTGCCGTGGTTCGGGAAGCTCTCGGCCCAGGACCGGTCCTGGATCGGGCTGGTCGCCCAGTCCGGGATCACCGCGTTCGTCGACTGGTTCCGCGACCCCGACGCGCACTCCTCGATGCCGACCCGGATGTTCGGCTCCGCGCCGCGCGAGTTCACCCGGGTGATCTCGCTGCACCAGACCGTCGACCTGGTCCGGACCACGATCGAGATGATCGAGAACACCATCGGCGACCTGCTGCCCGCCGACGACATCCCCTTCGTCCACGAGGCGATGAACCGGTACGCCCGTGAGGTCGCATTCGCCGCCGCGACCGTGTATGCACAGGCTGCCGAGCTGCGCGGCGCCTGGGACGCGCGGCTGGAAGCCCTGGTCGTCGACTCGGTGATCCGCGGCGAAGCCGACGAGTCAGTTCGCTCCCGCGCATCCGCCCTCGGCTGGACCGGTTCCGGTACTGCGGGCGCCGGTACCGCAGGCTCCGGCGAGGTCGCCGTGGTCGTCGGACGGGCCCCCTCGAACGAGCCGGGCAGCACCAACGTGGCGGACGCAGTACGGCATGCTGCTCGCGAAGCCGGCGCTGACGCTCTGTGCGCGATGCAGGGCGACCGGCTGGTGATAGTACTCGGTGGTACGAGCAAACCTGTCGAGACTGTACAAACGCTGGCCGAGTTCTTCGGGCCCGGTCCGATCGTGGTCGGACCACTGGTTCCCGACCTGATGGCAGCCGTCACCTCGGCCCGCGCGGCCGTTGCCGGACTCCGGGCGGCACCGGCCTGGCCCGGTGCGCCACGACCTGTCCATGCCGACGAACTGCTGCCCGAACGCTCACTGTCCGGCGACGGCCATGCCCGGCGTCAACTGGCCACCGACGTCTACGGCCCGCTCACAATGGGCGACGGAGTACTGCTGGACACCGTTTCGACGTACCTCGATTCGGGCGGCTCGATCGAAGGAACGGCCCGGGCGATGTTCATCCACCCCAATACCGTCCGGTACAGACTCAAACGTGTGGGCGAGATCACTGGCTACTCGCCCAGCAATCCCCGCGACAGTTTCACGTTGCGTGTCGCACTGACCCTTGGTCGCCTGCTCAACCCCGAGCCCGGTGCGTCCGTTTTATAGGATTCCTACAAAGTCGGCCCGGTAGAATTCGTGCCACATTGCGGCCCGGAAACACCTCGGCTCAGGGAGAGTTGTCACGTGCTCGTCATCGTCGCGCCCGGACAGGGCGCTCAGTCCCCAGGTTTCCTCGAGCCATGGCTCGAGGATCCCGCCTTCGAGAACCGGCTGCACTGGCTGTCCGCGGTCGCCGGGCTCGACCTCGCCCACTACGGCACCAAGGCCGACGCGGACACCATCCGCGACACCGCGATCGCGCAGCCGCTGCTGGTCGCGTCGAGCATGCTGGCCGCCCTGGCTGTCTTCCCGCACCCGTCCGACGCGCACGCCCAGATGGGCGCCGTCACCGGCCACAGCGTCGGTGAGATCGCGGCCGCGGTCGGCGCCGGCGTGATCAGCGCCGAGCAGGCGATGGTGCTGGTCCGCGAGCGCGGCAAGGCGATGGCCGCCGCGGCCGCGCAGACCGCGACTTCGATGACCGCGGTGCTCGGTGGCGACCGCGACGAGGTGCTGGCGAAGATCGCCGAGCACGGCCTGACCGCTGCCAACGACAACGGTCCCGGCCAGATCGTCGCGGCCGGCACTGTCGAGGAGCTCGCGGCCTTCCAGGCGGACCCGCCCGCGAAGAGCCGGCTGATCCCGCTCTCGGTGGCCGGCGCGTTCCACACCCGGCACATGGAGCCGGCCGTCGACACGCTGGCCGGCTACGCCCGCTCGATCACCACCCACGACCCCCGCTCGCGGCTGATCTCGAACCGCGACGGCCAGATCGTGCACGACGGCCAGGACGTACTGCGCCGCCTCGTCCAGCAGGTCAACTCGCCGGTCCGCTGGGACCTGTGCATGCAGACGATGGCCGACCTGCAGGTCACCGGCATCCTGGAGATGCCGCCGGCCGGCACCCTGACCGGGATCGCCAAGCGCGCCCTGAAGGGCGTCGAGACGTTCGCCCTGAAGACGCCGGACCAACTGGACGACGCCCGCGCGTTCGTCGACAAGCACGGCAGCCCTTCCGAGATCGACGCGTCGCCGACCTGGCGGCTGCTGGTCGCGCCGATGAAGGGCACGTTCACCCGCGAGGGTCAGACGCAACGCGAGCCGGGCGATGTCGTCGCGGCCGGAGAGGTGGTGGCGAGGGTGTTGAGCCTGCGTGACGAGCTGGAGGTTCGCTCCCCACACGGCGGCATCGTGGTCGAGTGGCTGGTGGAAGAGGGCGACCCGGTCGCCCCCGGCCAGCCGCTGGTCCGGCTGCACCCGAGCGCGGGGAACTGACATGCCCGGCCAGATCAACGAATCCGTCGGTACCAACCACGCCGCGATCCTCGGCCTCGGCTCGTACCGGCCGCGCCGGGTGGTCCCGAACGCGGAGATCCTCGAGCAGATCGACTCCAGCGACGAGTGGATCCAGACCCGTTCCGGGATCAAGGAACGCCGCTGGGCCGACCCGGACGAGACCATCCTGATGATGTCGACGCACGCCGCCAAGGCCGCGCTGGCCGAGTCGGGGATCGACCCGGCCCAGATCGGCTGCGTCGTCGTCGCGACCGTCACGCACCTCTACCAGACCCCGGCGATCGCGACCCAGCTCGCTGTCGCGGTCGGCGCACCGACGGCCGCCGCCTTCGACCTGTCGGCTGCCTGTGCCGGGTTCTGCTACGGCATCGCGATGGCCAACGACCTCGTCCGCGGCGGCAGCGCGAAGTACGTGCTGGTGATCGGTGTCGAGCGGCTCAGCGACATCACCGACCGGACCGACCGCGGTACGGCGTTCATCTTCGCCGACGGCGCCGGCGCTGCCGTTGTCGGTCCTTCGGACGAGGCGGGCATCGGCCCGGTCGTCTGGGGTTCCGACGGCACCCAGCACCAGGTGATCAGCCAGAAGGAGTCCTGGGCGGAGGCGGCCGGCAGCTACCAGTGGCCGCACCTGACGATGGACGGCAACCCGGTCTTCCGGTGGGCCTCGTTCGAGATGGCCAAGGCGGCACAGCAGGCACTCGACGTGGCCGGTGTGAAGGCCGAGGACCTCGACCTGTTCATCCCGCACCAGGCGAACATGCGGATCACCGACGCGATGCGCCGGACGCTGAAGCTGCCCGAGACGGTCAAGGTCGCCCGCGACATCCAGCGGCAGGGCAACACGTCCGCCGCTTCGATCCCGCTGGCGATCGCGACCATGCGCGAGGAGGGGGAAGCCAACAGTGGCGACCTCGCCCTGATCATCGGCTTCGGCGCGGGCCTGGTCTACGCCGCCCAGGTGATCCGGCTCCCCTAACAAAGATGTCCGGGACGGCTCAGGTGGCCGGCCCGGCGATTGTCAAAGCTCATTCCGAAAGGGAAAACACCAAGATGGCCAGCACCGAAGAGATCCGTTCCAACCTCGCCGAGATCGTCAACGAGATCGCGGGCATCCCGGTTGAGGACGTCCAGCTGGACAAGTCCTTCACCGACGACCTCGACGTCGACTCGCTCTCCATGGTCGAGGTCGTCGTGGCCGCCGAGGAGAAGTTCAGCGTGAAGATCCCCGACGACGAGGTCAAGAACCTGAAGACCGTCGGTGACGCCGTCGCGTTCATCGAGCGCGCCCAGAACGGCTGATCGAGTCCCATTCGATCTGTGCTGGCAGTTGTGCTGCTCACCGGGCCATGTGGTCCGGTGAGCCACCGCTCCCGGCGCCCTCCACCGGCCGGTACGCCGTACGCGTGGCCAACTCGCTCGACCCACAGCTCTCACGCCGAAGGATGAGGTAACCATGTCGAAGACCCGAGTCGTCATCACCGGGCTCGGAGCGTCGACCCCGGTCGGGGGCGACGTCACCAGTACCTGGGAGGCGCTGCTGGCCGGCAAGTCCGGCGCGAAGCTGCTGACCGCCGACTGGGTCGAAGAGCTGCCGGTGAAGATCGCCGCGCCGGCCGCCGTCGAGCCGACCGAGGTGATCGAGCGCGTCAAGGCCCGCCGGCTGGACCGCAACGCGCAGTTCGCCGTGGTCGCCGCTCGCGAGGCCTGGGCCCACTCCGGCCTGGCCGACGTCGAGCTGGACAAGACCCGACTCGGTGTCGCCATCGCCACCGGCATCGGCGGCCTGCTCACCACGCTGAACAACTACGACCTGCTGCAGAAGGGTCCCCGCCGCGTCTCGCCGCTGGCGATCCCGATGCTGATGCCGAACTCGGCCGCCGCGAACGTCGGCCTCGAGCTCGGCGCGCTGGCAGGCGTCCAGACTCCCGTCTCGGCCTGCGCCTCCAGCAACGAGGCCATCTCGCTGGCCGCGGACCAGATCCGGCTCGGCCGCGCCGACATCGTCGTCGCCGGTGGCGCCGAGGGTTCGATCACCGCGCTGCCGCTGGCCGCCTTCGGCCAGATGATGGCGCTCAGCAAGCGCAACGACGACCCCGAGCGCGCCTCCCGTCCGTGGGACGTGGACCGCGACGGCTTCCTGCTCGGCGAGGGCGCCGGCGTACTGGTGCTGGAGAGCTACGACCACGCGGTCGCCCGCGGCGCCAAGATCTACGCCGAGTTCGCCGGCGCCGGCATCACCGCCGACGGCCACGACATCGTGCAGCCCGACCCGACCGGCTCCGGCGCCGAGCGCGCGATGAAGCTGGCCCTGCGCGAAGGCGACCTGGCCACCGGCGACATCGTGCACATCAACGCGCACGCCACCTCGACGCCGGCCCGGCGACGTGGCCGAGGCGGTCGCGATCCGCAAGGCGCTCGGCAGTGCCACCGACCACGCGGTCGCCACCGCGCCGAAGTCGATGATCGGCCACCTGCTCGGCGCGGCCGGAGCGGTCGAGTCGATCGCCACCGTGCTCGCGCTGTACCACCGGGTGGTGCCGCCCACGATCAACCTCGACAAGCTGGACGACGGCGTACAGCTCGATGTCGCGACCGAGCCGCGCAAGCTCGCCGACGGCGACATCGCGGCGCTGAACAACTCGTTCGGCTTCGGCGGACACAACGTCGCGCTGGCCTTCAAGTCGGTCTGACGTAGCAAGTCAGTCCGACGTAGCAAATCTGACTAGGTCGTCCGAGGTCGCTTGATGCCGTAAGTCCGTCCGAGCTGGGAGAACCGCCATGACCACTGCACCCGTCAAGCCGGCGAAGCTGCCGCGCGAGCAGGACCCCCGCAATCCGGTCACCAGGCTCACCGCCCTGCTCGACCCCGGCACGCTCGAGCTGATCACCCCGGACGACCTGTCCGGCATGCTCGCCGTCCGCGGCACGATCAGTGGCGCGCCCGTGATCGCCTTCTGCTCCGACGCGACCGTGATGGGCGGGGCGATGGGCGACCAGGGCTGCGAGGTCGTGGTCAAGGCGTACCAGGTCGCCCGTCAGGAGGAGCTGCCGATCATCGGTCTGTGGCACTCCGGCGGCGCTCGGCTGGCCGAGGGCGTGCTGTCGCTGCACGCGGTCGGCAAGATCTTCTTCGAGATGACCCAGGCCTCGGGCAAGATCCCGCAGATCTCGGTCGTGCTCGGCCCGGCGGCCGGCGGCGCGGCGTACGGTCCGGCGCTGACCGACATCGTCATCCTCGGGCCGGAGGGACGCATCTTCGTGACCGGTCCGGACGTGGTCCGCTCGGTCACCGGTGAGGACGTCGACATGCTGCGTCTCGGCGGCCCCGAGCCGCACGGCCGGCGGTCCGGCGTCGTCCACATCACCACCGACTCCGAAGCGGCCGCGATCGAGAAGGCCCGGCAGTTGGCCGATCTGTTCGCGAACCAGGGCGACGTCTCCCCCGACGTACCGGACACCGACCTGTCCGGGTTGCTGCCGGAGTCGGCGAAACGCGCGTACGACGTCCATCCGCTGGTCGGCGGGGTGCTCGACGAGGAGTCCGGCGTCGAGCTGCACCAGCGGTGGGCGCCGAACATCGTCACGACTCTCGGCCGGCTCGGCGGCCGGACCGTCGGCGTGATCGCGAACAACCCGCTCCGGCTGGGCGGCTGCCTGGACGCGCTGTCGGCCGAGAAGGCGTCCCGTTTCGTGCGGATGTGCGACGCGTTCGGCGTGCCGATGGTCGTGCTCGTCGACGTGCCGGGGTATCTGCCGGGTGTCGGTCAGGAGTGGGACGGCGTCGTACGGCGTGGCGCCAAGCTGCTGCACGCTTTTGCCGAGTCGGTGGTGCCGCGGGTGACGCTGGTGACCCGGAAGACGTACGGCGGCGCCTATATCGCGATGAACGCGCGGTCGCTGGGAGCTACCCGGGTGTTCGCGTGGCCGCGGGCCGAGGTAGCCGTGATGGGCGCGGTCGCCGCGATCCGGATCCTGCACCGCCGCAAACTGGCTGACGTCGCGATCGAGCTCCGCCCGCAGGTCGAGGCCGAGCTCGCCGCCGAGCACGAGAAGATCGCCGGTGGGATCGAGCGGGCCCGCCAGATCGGCGTCGTCGACGAGGTCGTCGAGCCGAGCGTGACCCGGTCAGCCCTCGCCGCCGCCATCGCCACCGCCGAATCCGGCGGCCGAGTCCGCGGCCAGCACGGCAACATCCCGCTGTAGTCGTCACGGCGGTTCCCGAGGGAATCGTCGTCATTGCTTGAGGCGCCGGCGGTTCCCGAGGGAACCGCCGGCGCCTTCACGTGCGTCGACAAGGGGCTGCCTTTCACCTCACGGAGGAACAACCACCTATGCGCAAACCATTCGTCGCGGCGCTCGCCCTGGCCGCGATCGGCTCTGCCCTGACCGCACTGCCGGCCAGCGCTGCGATCGCCGACGTACCGGCTGACTGCGGTACCTACACCACCGCCTACCGCTCCGATGGTCAGCGGCTCGCCTACGGCTACGACGCCCGCAAGACCAGCATCACGTCGTACCCGGGCGACAAGCTCACCTGGGTGCCGTCAGCCTGGCAGCAGCTCGGCGGTGCCGGTGACGTCGACCTGTTCATCAGCAGTGAGCTCGCCGCGCATCCGACCGACGGCTACCTGTACGACGTCGAGCGGCGGGGCGAGCGGACCAACGGCGTTTGGAAGATGACCAAGAACACGGCCATCCGGATCACCGCCGGCTTCGGTGGCACCCGGATCCTCGCGAACGGGACCTACCTGTACCGCGTGGCCGGCACCTCGCTCTACCGCTACTCGGTGAGCTTCGTGAACGGCGAGTGGGTCCTGTCGGCACCGGTGACGCTGCGCTCCACCAGCTGGGACACGGTCAAGACGCTGACCTTCGAGCGCACCGAAGGAACCGGTAGCGCTGCGGTCGACGTACTGGTCGGCACCAAGACCAACGGTGAGCTGAAGGAGTGGCGGATCAACCTGGCCAACCCGTCGACGATCGGTTCGACAGTGCTGCAGTCGACCGGCTGGAGCGGGTTCAGCAGCCTCAGCACGGGCTACTGCCAGTCGCACCCGAACGGCCGCCCGCTGCTCGGCATCACCTCGGCCGGAGCAGCGTCGGTGTACTTCGACGCGAACCAGTCCGACCGGCTCGGCACCGACATCAAGGGCGGCTCACTCGGCTCCCTGGGCTGGACCGCCAAGTCCTACGGCCAGTAGCAGCAGCCCGACCGGACGCACTTCAGCGAGGACGACGCTTGGCGCAGGGGATGTGGCGGGCACCTGTGCGGTGGTGGCGCGTGATCTGCTGACGACCGCGGGTGGTTTCCACCTTCCCCGCAGAGCACGTTTCCTTTGCAGGGAAGGAGAAAGGGCGCGGACCGTGAGGTCCGCGCCCTTCTACGTGGTGCGGCCGCTGTTGTACGACAACCGGGGGTGTCCCGACACCCGGTGGCCACAGCGGCCACGGCTTTGTTTTCCCGCCCTGGCTCAACGTCTGACCCATAGCATCGTTCAAAAGTTCGTAAAAATCTGCCCCTTGGAAGCTTTCTTCTGAAGTTCTCAGGAAACTGTCAGACGACCTGATGGAGCCAGCGGACCGGAGCTCCGTCGCCGGCGTAGCGGAAGGGTTCGAGCTCGTCATCCCAAGGCCTGCCGAGCAAACGCTCGACCTCCTCGGTCAGGTCGGCCTCACCACTCGCGGCCTTCAGCATCGCGGCCTTCAGCCGCTCCTCCGGGACCATGATGTCGCCGTGTACGCCAGTGGTCGCGTGGAAGACACCCAGCGTCGGGGTGAACGAATACCGCTCGCCCTCGACCCCGTTGCTCGGCTCCTCGGTCACCTCGAACCGCAGCTTCTGCCAACCGCGCAGCGCAGACGCGAGCTTGGCCGCAGTACCGGCCTCAGCCTGCCACGACAGCTCGGCCCGGTAGCTCCCCTGAGCCGCGGGCTGCGGTGTCCAGTCAAGTTTCACGGGCACACCGAGTATGCCGCCCGCTGCCCACTCGACATGAGGGCACAACGCTGACGGCACCGTGTGGACGTAAAGCACGCCACGAGTTGTCGCCACCGGGACCTCCTGTGTTCGAGGGGCGCCTTCCCCAGCGTTCTCGAACACGGACTCGAAAGTCCGGCGACAGCAGGTACATCTTGCACCACCCACCCCTGCAACACCAGCAACCTCGCCGTGTCAACCACATCACCATCGTGTCGCAATCCGACACTCCCCGGTCCGCAATCACCGGCGTTCAGGCCCCTTGACTTGAAGTGAACCTGAGGTTCGAGGATTCCTCACATGCCTACTCTCGACGTTCTCGACTCGACCCTGTACTACGAAGAATCCGGCAGCGGTACGCCGATCGTCCTGCTGCATGGGAACCCGGCGTCATCACACGTCTGGCGCGGCGTGATCCCCGGGCTCGGTGCCGGCCGCTTGCTGGCCCCTGACCTGATCGGGATGGGCCGGTCCGGCAAGCCTGAGCTCGCCTACACGTTCGCCGACCACGCGCGATACCTCGATGCGTGGTTCGACGCGCTGGGACTCGACCAGGTCGTCCTGGTGGGCCACGACTGGGGTGGCGCGCTCGCCTTCGACTGGGCGGCCCGGCATCCGGACCGGGTGCTCGGGGTCGCGTTCCTGGAGACCATCGTCAAGCCACTCGCGTGGGAGGAGCTGTCGCCGCAGGCGCGAGAACGGTCCGAAATGGTGCTCAGCCCTGCGGGCGAGACGCGGCTGCTCGAGGAGGACACACTGGTCCGGATGGCGTTCACCGGCGCCGGAGTTCTGAACGCGGTGAGCGACGAGGACCTCGCTGTCTTCCTCGCGCCGTACCCGGACCGGGACAGTCGCCGGCCGCTACTCGCCTGGGCGCGCCAACTGCCGCTCGGTGGCGAACCGGCCGAACTGGTCGCCAGGATCGAGAGCTACGACCGCTGGCTCGCCACCAGCTCCGACGTCCCGAAGCTGCTGATGACGTTCGAGGGCTCGCCGACCTTGCTGATCACCGAGGAGGTCACCAAGTGGTGCGCGGCCTCCATCGCCTCGTTGGAGATCGTCGCCTGCGGCGAGGCCGGACACCATGCGGCGGAAGACCGCCCCAAGGAGATCGCCGCCGCCATCTCCTCCTGGGCCGACCGACACCACCTCCGCCACCAGAGGCCGTTACGTCCGAAGAGGTGAGGGGCAGGACCCACGCCTCTTCGGACGTAAGGGCTCAGGGGAAGCGCGAGGCGAGGGCTATGCAGGCACCGGCGGCTGCGAGGGTGAAGAGCATCGCGATGCCTGCGAAGCGGGAGGTTACTTCTTTGTCCACCTTGTCGTAGCCGACGGAGGAGCCGATGTCTTTGTAGACGTCTTCGAGCTCGCCTGCCGACTCGGCGGTGTAAGCCTCGCCGCCGCTGATTTCGGCGACGCTGCGGAGCTCGGCGCGGTCCGGGGGGACGCGCTGGCGGATGCCGTCCATCTCGATGAAGCCCGAGTCGGTGCCGAAGGTGATCGTGTAGACGGGCGTGTTCTTCGCCTTCGCCGCCTGCGCGCCTTCCTGCGCCGTCCGACCCACCGTGCGCTTCCCGTCCGACAGCATCACGATCCGAGCGGGCGCCGGGTCGTTCGGGTGTTCCGGGTCCGGCGGGACCTGGGTCAGCGCCTGCAACGAAGTGAAGATGCCCTCACCGGTAGCCGTCGACTCGGCCAACTCGAGCCCGTCGATGGATCGCATCACGGTCGCCCGGTCGGTCGTCGGCGGCACGATGATCGACGCCGTACCAGCGAAGTTGACGAGCGCGACGTTGAACTTGGCCGGCAGCGCGTTGACGAAGTTCTTGGCCGACTTCTTCGCCGCCTCGAGCCGGTTCGGGTCGACGTCGGTCGCCATCATCGACAGCGACACGTCGATCGCGACCACGATGGTCGCCCGCTCGCGCGGCACCTTCACCTCGGCCTTCGGCTGAGCAAAGGCCAGGATGCACGAAGCGGTCGCCAGCAACGCGAGCACGACGGCCAGATGCCGGCGCCACTGCGGGCCGGCGCGGCGCGACCCTGTCCAGCAACGCGATGTTGGTGAAACGCAGCGCGTACTGCGCTCGTCGGTGCTGCAGGAAGATGTACCCCGCGACGACGAGCGGGATGAACAGCAGGAACCACAATCTGGCCGGAGACAGGAACTCCATCAGCGAGCCACTCCCTTCGGCGGTTGATGGAGGCGCGGCGCCATTCGCCGGTAGGCGAGCACGAACCGCACGGTGTCGGCGACCCAGTCCCGGTCGGTCCGCAGAACGAGATGCCCAGCACCTACCCTACGCAGTGCGATCCTGGTTCGTTCCCGCTGCGCGAGCGCGGCCGCGGCGTACTGATCCCGGACCCGCTTCTTGCGGGTGTCGATCTCCCGGATCGCGCCGGTCTCGGGGTCGCCGATCATGACGACACCGATGTTCGGCAGTTCCAGCTCGCGCGGATCGATGATCTCCACCGCGAGCACCTGGTGCTGGGCGGTCAGCTTGCGCATCGCCCGCTCCCAGGACGGCTCCATCCGGCTGTCGACCTCGCCGTCCTCCGGGGTCAGGAAGTCCGACACGATCACCCGGAGGCCGCGTTTGCGTTGCGTCCGGGCCATCGAGTCCAGCGCTCCGGCGAGATCGCTGCGGGCCTGGACCTCACCGTTGTCCTGCTCGGCGAGCAACGCCCGGAGCAGACCGTAGAGCGCGAGCCGTCCGGACCGCGCCGGCCAGCGCCGCAGCGAGGAGTCGCGCAGCATCAGCCCGCCGAACCGGTCACCGAGCCGATGGGTCAGGAACCCGACCGTCGCGACCGCGGCGACCGCGAGCTCACGCTTCTCCAGCTGGGAGGTGCCGAAGTCCATCGACGCTGACAGGTCCACCAGCGCCCACGTCTCCAGCTCGCGGTCCGCGATCAGGTCGCGGACGTGCGGGACCGTGGTACGGGCGGTGACGGCCCAGTCCATCCGGCGGACGTCGTCGCCGACCTGGTACTCGCGGGCCTCGGCCAGTTCGGTACCCGGACCGGGCAGCAGGCCGAGGTGTTCGCCGTGCAGGTAGCCCTCGAGCCGCCGGACGACTGTCAGCTCGAGCCGCCGCAACGCACGCTCGGGAGCGAGCTGCGAGATCGTCATCGCAACCCGCGGGTCCGGTCGGTTGGCCACTAGACGAACTCGGGCCGGCCGTTGCCGTCGTTGCCGTCGCGCCAGACCGGCTGCGGCGGCGGCACGGTGGCCAGAATCCGCTCGATCACGGCCCGCGGGTCGATGTTGTCCGCGACCGCGTCGAAGGTCAGGCCCATCCGGTGCCCCATCACGTCGAGCGCGACGGTCTGGACGTCACTCGGCAGCAGGTAGTCGCGCCCGTGGATCAGCGCGAGGGCCCGGCCGGCCGAGACCAGACCAAGTGTGGCTCGCGGGCTGACCCCGAGCTCGATGATCGGCTCCAGGTCGGGCAGGTGGAAGTCGGACGGCGTACGGGTCGCCATCACCAGGCGTACGGCGTACTCAGCGACGAGGTTGTGCACGAAGACCTGCTCGGCCGAGCGCTGCAGCTCCATGATCGTCTCGGGCTTGAGCACCTGCCGCGCCTGCGGCGGGTCGACGCTCATCCGGCGGAGGATCTCGAACTCCTCGTGCCCGCGCGGGTGCGGCACATCGATCTTGACCAGGAACCGGTCCCGCTGCGCCTCGGGCAGCGGGTAGACGCCCTCGGACTCGATCGGGTTCTGGGTCGCGATCACGATGAAGGGCTTCGGCATCGGGAAGGTCTGGCCGCCGATCGACACCTGCCGCTCGGCCATCAGCTCCAGCATCGCCGACTGCACCTTGGCCGGCGCCCGGTTGACCTCGTCGGCAAGGACGAAGTTCACGAAGGTCGGGCCGAGCTCGATGTCGAACGCTTCGCGGGTCTGCCGGTAGATCCGGGTGCCGACGATGTCGGAGGGCACCAGGTCAGGAGTGAACTGGATCCGGGCGAACGAGCCGCCGACCACCGATGCGAAGGTCCGTACGGCGAGCGTCTTGGCGACACCCGGCACCCCCTCGAGCAGGCAATGACCCTTGGCCAGCAGGGAGACCATCAGCGTCTCGACCATGTGCTCCTGGCCCACGATGACGCGTTTGACCTCGTTGATGGCCTCGCTCACCAAGTGGGACTGCTGGGCGACTGACCCAGCGGGCACAGTGGTTTCGGTCATGCCTGTCCTTCCGGGGTCCAACGCGGACCTTGTTTGCTCGCGAACTGCCGCCATTCCATCAGATCGCCGGGTCCGCGCACGACCGCGCCCCGCCCGAACCTCTCCCCATCCTCCCCACCCACCCAAATCCGCAACCCCGCACGCCGTACCGGGCGGGCTACGCGACAGTGCATATGCTGACCCACCCCACCACCCCGGTCAGGTGCTACCAACCGTCTGGAAGGATTGAGCCGATGACCGCGACCGACTCCCGACCCGACGCGCCGCCGGCTGGACCACCATCAGGTCCCCCGGCCGGGCCGCCGTCCGGCGTTCCGGCGCGGGTACTCCCGGACGGCCTGCCGCTGCTGCCCGAGGATCCGCCCCGGGTCGGGGACTTCTGGTTGCGCACCAGGCTGGGCGCGAACGCGGCCGGCTACCTGTATGCGGCCAGCGACGAGACCGGCCGGTCCGCGGTGGTCGCGATGATGACCGAGGGCTCCGCCGACGACGCCGCCGCGCGGGACCGGTTCGTGACCGCGGTCGACGAACTGCCCGAGGAAGCGGTGCTCGCGCACAACGACACCGACGACGACGATCTGGCGCTCTGGGTGGCGCTCGGCCCGATCCGCGAGGACGACGGCTCCAGCTCCGCGACGGACGAGCGCCTGATCGCGGAGCGCCGCGGCGAGGAAGTGCTGTCCGCCGTACTGATGGACCGGGTCCCGCAGCTCGGCCGGTTCCGCGGCCCGGACTTCCGGCACCACTGGGAGAACCGTCGCCGACCGGGTCTGTTCCGGATCTGGCCGTTGCCCTGGCCCGCCGTACTGCGGCCCGCGTCGCGACTCGCGCTCGGACTGGCGTTGCTGACGATGGCCATCATCATGGCGCTCGCGATGTTCATCGCCTGGCTGCTGTTCAGGAACGCACCTGAGATCGACCCGGGTCCGGTGATCCCGACTGCTCCGGCGCCGACCACCGTGACGGTGACTCCGACCACGCCACCGCCGGGAACCGGTTCGCCGACCACCAGCCCGACTTCGCCGGGAAGCCCGGTCAGCCCGGGCAGCCCGTCCGTCCCGATCCCCACCGGAAGCCCCGGCGGCAGCAGCACTCCGGCCCCCGGCGACCGGTTCTAGCCGTCTGCCGGTTCTAGCCCTCTGCTGGTGCGGCCGGCCGTGCCAGCATCACGCGAAGCAGGCCGATCAGGCTGACCACGGCCCAACTGCCCTCCAGCAGCAGGAATCCCCAGGAACTCTGCACTCCCGCGATCGCGGCGAGCACGGCGGAGCCGAGCAGGTTGAGGGTCAGATAGGTGCGACTGTGCGATCCCAACCGGCCGGCCTGAGATGCGGCGAAGGCCACCAGGATCGCGATCGCGCCGGCGATTTCGAGAAGGTCCACGACATGCATGACCCTGCCCCTCCAGGGGCGGGCGTCGTCTTTGCCGGGCCGGGTACGGCGCCATCTCGTCCGGGGGCCCGCGAGCGCGGGTACCTCTGCGTAGTTTAGCTGACGGTGAGTAGCTTCCGGAGTTCCTGGTCGGCCCAGAGCGAGGCCGGTACGGGCTGCCGGACGAGAGCCGCGTCGGCGCGGATCTCGGCCGGGCTCGCGGCACCGATCAGCACCGAGGTGACGGCGGGATGCCGGCTCGGGAAGGCGAGCGCGACCTGCGGCAGCGATACGCCGTACGCCTCGCAGACGGCCGCGATCCGGCGGGCCCGGACGTTGGCGACAGCCACGTTCGCGCTCTTGGAGCGGTCGATCTGCAGCACTTCCGGCGTCAGTACGCCGGACACGATCGCTGCCACCTCGCGCGCCTTGCAGCGATCGAGCAGCGGGAGGGCGGATTGGTCGAGCAGCGAATACTGCCCGGCCAGCAGGACGGTGTCGACCTCGGTGGCGCGGACGAAACGGTCCAGCTGTTGCCAGTCGTCCATGGCCGCGCCGATCGCGTGCAGAACGCCTTGGCGGCGAAGCTCGTGCAGCACCGGATAGGCCTCGTCGATCGCCTGTTGCCAGTCCTCCCCCGGGTCCTGGATGAAGGCGATGTCGATCGAGTCCAGTCGAAGCCGCTCCAGACTCTCGGTGAGCGACTGCCTGATCCCGGCGGCGGAGAAGTCCACTCGCAGCCCCCGGCCGGTAACGATTCCACCAACCTTGGTCGAGACGAGGTATTCGCCGCGCGGGTGCCGGGCGAGCGCAGTACCGAAGCGCCGTTCGGACACGCCCAGCCCGTACGCCGGGGAGGTGTCGAAGAACCGGATCCCGGCGCCGTAGGCGGCGTCGATCGTGCTGGTGGCCCGGGCATCCCCGTCCGGCGCGGGCAGATTGCCGATCGGCGATCCGCCCAGTCCGAACCGCGGCGGCCGGAACTTCCGCGTGACGCGACCGGGAGGCGCATGGCTTGGTGCGGTCATCGGCGCCTCCCCTGCTGATCCCGTGTCACTTACCAGGATCAGGGTTGTGCGACGACCTCGCATCTCGAACCGACGATGCAGGGATGGAACCCGCCCCGGCTCCACCCCTGCATCAGCTCATTGTTCGGCTTCGGTCAGGACACCTTCGGGGCCCAGTCGAGGCCTTCGGGCCCGTCGTCGCCGGCGAGCGGACCGCTCAAGGAGTAGCTGTAGCTGCCGTCCGGCAGGTAACCACGGACCTTGAACCGTTCGTCGCTGTCCTCCGGATCCGGCAGCGCGTTACGGTTGAACTGCAGCGCGGCGATCTTCTTCCCGTCCGGCGACCAGGCAACGCCGACGTAGAAGATGCCTTGCGGATAAGCCTTGTAGCTCACCCGGAACGGCTCACCGGCGCCACTGCGCGGCAACGTGACAAGCTCGCTGTGCTGGGCACCGCGGTACCGGTTGGTGATGAAGGCGATCTTCTGCGAGTCCGGCGACCAGTCCGGGTAGTTGTTGATGACCCCGACCGGGCTGGACGTCAGGGTCCGCAGGTTGGTGCCGTCCGGATGGACCAGCTTGATCGCATTCCCGGTACTGAAGGCGATCCGGCTGCCGTCCGGCGACCAGGCCGGGGCATCGACCTGGGTGCCCGTCGGAGCGGTTTCCCGTTCTTCGGCAGGACGGTCGTCGCGGCCCCCGCCGGCACCGTCGTCATCATCGTCACACCGGCCACCCCCGCAGCCGGCGCAACGGCCAATCTTCTCCCGAGCTTCAGCTCTGTCTCCCCCACGGAATACCAGCTCGCGTGGTCCCCCCACGCCTTCTCGCGCAGGCTACGGAGCACATCCGGTATGGACAAGGCCGGACCAGTTGCAACAAGCTGCAACTGGTCCGGCGCTTGTACTGCGTCAGCGACCCGAGTCGTACAGGGCCTTCACCTCCGTGTCGGAGAGTGCGCGATCGAACAAGTGAACCTGGTCCGCGCTGCCGTCCAGGTAGTCGACCGGATTCCCGCCGAACTTGCCCCGCCCGATCACCGTGTTACCGGTCGAGGTCGCGTCCAGGCTGCAGGCCGACTTGGTCGACACCAGGTCGCCGTCGACGTACAGCTTCAGCTCACCCTTGGCGGCATCCCGTACGCCGGCCAGGTGGTACCACTGGTCCGGATTCGGCTTGGTCGGCGCCAGCGCCCGTTGGCCGGGGAAGCTCATCGCGAACCGCTGGTCCGCACCGGAGTACTGCAGGAAGAACGCGCTGTCGCGATCGCCGTCCTGGCTGACCACGGTCTGGAACGAACCGTCGGCCTTGTTCAGCTTGACCCACGCCGTCGCCGTGTAGTTCCCGGAGGTGTCGAGGAGCTGCGCGCCGGTGTCCGCGAACTGCCCGGATCCGTTCACCACCAGGGCCTGCCCGTTCTTGCCCGGGCCGAAGGTCGCGCCGCCGATCAGGGTGGCGTCATTGTTGCCGACGGCATCTTCTCCGGTTCCGTCGAGCGGATAGAAGTGGATGCCGTCCACGCCCGGCGTACCGGGTGGCGGGGTCGGGCCGGAGGTGCCGGTGCCGTCGGCGCCGCTGATGATCGACTTGTTGATCGCCCGGACCTGGGCGAAGTCCATCTTCGGGATCTGCCGGTCATAGGTGAAGAAGCCGTTCAGCTCCCCCTCGACGTCGGTGATCTGGGTGTAGACGGAACCGCTGATCCCACAGGAGTTGGCCGACCGCAGTACGTCGCGCTGGTTCTCGACGTACCGGCGGGTGAGTGTCGCCTTGTCCGGTGTCATCTCGTACGCGAAACCGTCGCCGAACCACATGTGGTCCGGGGTCTTCAGCCCGAATCCACCGTGCTCGCCGTCCACCGCGACCCGGTCCCCCGACGGACTCGACGTCGCCGGGCCGAGGTACGCGTGGTGGTCGATGATGTCGCCGCGACCCGAGTCACCCTTGGAGTTGCAGCAGTTCATCCCGCTGTGCGCGTTGACGAGGCGCGACGGGTCCTGGGCCTTGACGCTGTCGGCGATCCGGCCGGTCTCGGCCAGATCCCACTCGCCCCAGCCCTCGTTGAACGGCACCCAGGTGGTGATCGAGGTGAAGCTCTTGTGCTCCTCGATCAGCTCGTGCAGTTCGGCCTTGAACTGGGCCCGCCAGGGCTCGGGAATCGCATCCGTCTTGCTGGCCGGCATGTCCTGCCAGACCATCAGGCCGAGCTTGTCGGCGTGGTAGTACCAGCGATCCGGCTCCACCTTGATGTGCTTGCGCACGGTGTTGAACCCGAGTGCCTTGTGCTGCTCGAGGTCGAACTTCAGGGCCGCATCCGTCGGTGCGGTGTTCAGCCCGTCCGGCCAGAAACCCTGGTCCAGCGTCGAAAGGTTGAACAGGATCTTGCCGTTCAGCGCGAGCCGGAGCTTGCCGTCGGCACCCTCTACCTTGCCAACGGACCGCATCCCGGCGTACGAGCCGACCTGGTCGACGGTCTTGCCGCTGTCGATCAGTTTGACCTTGAGGTCGTAGAGGAACGGGCTGTCGGGCGACCAGAGCTTCGGGTTCTTGATCGGCAGCTTCAGTTCGGCGTCGGCCTTGCCGCGAACGGTTCCGACCAGCCGGTGCCCGTCGTACGCCGTGGCCTCGACGTCCAGGCCGGCCGGTCCGCTGGTGTCGGCGGTGATCCGGAGCGAGTTGGTGGTCAGGTCCGGCGTGAACTGGAGCCGATCGATCGAGGACTTGGCGACGGGTTCCATCCAGACGGTCCGCCAGATGCCGGAGCTGCCTTGGTAGAAGATCCCGTGGTCCGCGACCTCCCGCTGCTTCCCGATCGGCTGGAACGTCTCGTCGGTGAGGTCCTCGGCCCAGACGATCAACTCCTGCGGACCGGACCTGTGCAGAACGTTCGTCACGTCCACGTCGAAGCCGTCGTACCCGCCGCGGTGGGTGGCGACCTGGCGCCCGTTCACCCAGACCTTGGCGTCGTAGTCGACCGCGCCGAAGTGCAGCAGCAGGCGCTGACCCTTCCAGTTGCTCGGAACGGTGAAGGTCCGGCGGTACCACATCCGGTCCTCGTGCCGTTGCACACCGGACAGCGCCGACTCGATCGGGTACGGCACCAGCACCTGCTCGGCCAGCGACTTCCCGATCGGCGGCGCCTCACCGGTCGCCGCGGGCCCGAACTCCCACAGTCCGTTGAGGTTCTGCCACTGCGACCTGGTGAGCTGCGGGCGTGGGTACTCCGGCAGCGCATTGCTCGGCGACACCTGAGCGGTCCACGGCGTGCTCAGCGGCGGCGTACCGACATGCCAACCTGCGGCCTGCACTCCGGCGCCGGGTGGCGCCGCGCTGGAGTTGCCGGCCGCGAGCGCGCTGGCGGCGAGCAGCCCGGCGGCCGCGACGGCCGCCAGCCTTCGTCGCATCGATCCAGTCCTGCGGTTCTTCTTCATGGGCGGAGACCTTCCATGGGCGGAGAAAGGTAAGTCCGTTACAACGCTGTCATGACCAAGCGTGATCAACCGGACACGCCCGCCATCCAAACCCGCCGCACACAAAAACACAAGAGCTCACCCAAAAACGAACATCCCGCTCCGGTCGGGAGCGGGATGTTCGGGCACCGGGTCTAGGCGGGGAGCACGCAGACCGGGAGGGGGGCGGTGAAGTCGGAGGCGGGGCTGAGAGCTCCGGTCGCCGTGTCGACCTGGAAGCTGGTGACGTTGTTCGAGTTCTGGTTGGAGACGAACAGCAGCGTGCCGGTGGGGTCGAGCGTGCAGTGGCGGGGCCAGTTGCCGCCGCACGACGGGGTCGCCACCCGACGGAGAGACGCGCCGGCCGACTCGACGGCGAAGACCGCGATGCTGTTGTGGCCGCGATTGGTGAGATAGACGAAGCGGCCGTCGGGCGACACGATCACCTCGCCGGGATAGTTCGTCGGACTTCCACTCGGCACCGTCGCCTGACTCGCCCCCGGCATCACCTTGCCGGTCGTTCCGTCGTACCGGAGGACCGTGATGGTGCTGTTCACCTCGTTGGCGACGTACGCATAGTTGTCGTTGGGGTGAAACGCGAGGTGGCGCGGACCGGCGCCGGTCGCGACCTTGGCCTGCGACTTCTGGGTGAGCTTGCCCGCGGCCGACAGGGTGGACGTGTAGATCGAGTCGGTGCCGAGGTCGACGGCCAGGATGTACTTGCCCGTCGGGTCCTGCACCACCTGATGGGCGTGCGGGCTCACGCCGACGTGCTTCACCAGATCCGTCCGCGCACCGAGGCTGCCATCGGTGCGTACCGGGTGTACTGCGACGTCACCCGAGCCGTAGTTCGCGCTCAGCAAGTACTTGCCATTGGCAACCAGCGCGAGGTGGCACGGCCCGGAACCGCCGTTGGGCCGGCGATTCAGCACCCGCAACCGGCCGGGCGCGTCGACGGCGACCGCGGTGACGCCTCCGCTGTCCTGCTCGTTGACGGCGTACAGGAAACGTCCGGACGACGCCATCACCAGGAAGGACGGATCCTGTACGCCGGTCAGCGCGCCGGTCGAGGTGATCGCGCCCGTGGTTCCGTCGTACGTCGCGAGCCCGATGCCGGTACCGCCGCCGCTCGACGACGTGTAGGTGCCGAGGTACAGCGTGCCGCCGGCCCGGCAACTGGCTGCGGCTGGCGTGATCCCCACTGCGGCACTGCCGACGGCAGCCGCGGCGAGTCCGAGGAAACGACGGCGACTCGTACCCATGAACATCCTCCGAGGTGTGTGACGGTCCGACCACACAGGGTGGCCCACCTGGAGCAATGTGGCAAGAGAGACAATGCAGGTTGCAAATTACGCAACTGGAACGCTCAGCCAGGCGGGATCGCCCGTGGGTGAGCTGAACCGCAGCGTGGTGCCGAGCGAACTCCGGCCGAGGTACCGCGGATCGACGGTGTCGACCACCAGCACCAGGTGATGCCCGGCCGGCACCTCCCAACTGGTCGCCTCCAGCCGCAGATCGAGCGAGCGCGCCGTGCCCGGTGTCGCCCCGCGCAACGTGAACGGCTTGTGCGAGATGAGCGATCCGAGCCCGAGTGCGTTCACGTCGTACAGGTAGGTGAACAGCGAAGTGTCCTTGTTGCTCGGCGTCACCGTCACGTGCAATCGCGGCGAACCGTTCACCACTGCGTTCGAGCTGTAGGTGGGCCCTGACCAGACGCCCGCGAAACTCCTGTCCACCAAGGGTATTGCGACACCCGTCGGGATCGAGAGCAAGCCCTGCAACGCCCCCGACAAGATCGCGACGCCGCTGTCTGCCACGGTGGGAACGCCCACGCCGATGCCATTCGACCAACCCGTGGCGGCACTCCCCTGGAGCCCGCCTGTCCTCGATAATCCGGCCGGGTTCGACAGGTACGACGTACGCGGTGTTCCGACCGCTGCCCAGTTGGCGTAGGCGCGCCAGACGCCTCGCTGTGACTTCAGCTGGACAGGCGCTTCCTGGTCGGCGCCGTTGTCCGCGCCGGTCAGAAAATGCCGCAGCCAAGGCGCGAGCTCGTCCCAGACCTCGTTCGGCAGCCCGATCGCGCCGGTCACCTCAGGCGTCG